>WQVC01000011.1 GCA_009781765.1 Defluviitaleaceae bacterium
CTAAACGACTAAAAACTTTGAAGGGGATGACACCTTATCAATTCATTGTCAAATCTTGGGGCGATAATCCCGACGTTTTTTTAGATGAACCGTGCCACCTCAATCTGGGACTTTACACCTACGGCTTCGATTTAGCTGATTCGATTTTGTTTGCTTTTAAGTAAGTAAACCGAAGTCCCGGGAACTTCGGGTGCGCAGAGCTTTCGCTCCGCGTTGCCGCGTTGTATGAAAGGTGTGCACATGGGCGTCTGCATTCGGTCGGCCGAATCCGAATGCGTTTGCCCGCTTTCATATATTGCGGCGAGTGGTACAGGTGTTGCAGTGGTACGGGTGAAGCATTGGTGATACATGGCGTTACATACAACCGTTATACAGCGGCTTCGGCACGGAGCGGTGCGGTCAGTTTCAGGGCGAACCCCTTCCTGCGTAATAAGTCGCGTCTGAAATCATTTCGCGCGTCGTCGAAAACCGGCCTAAAGTCGCCGGTTCTCGCCTCGCGCTCAATTGTTTCAGACTGCGATTATTACCTGTTGGCAAACACGTCCTTTGGCATAGAAGCGACTGTTTTGTTTCTCGGTTGCAAAGCGAGTATACTTCAACGCTCATACGGTGATATCCGGAACCGTTCCCGGAATTTTTCCTGGAAAATTTCCCGGAATAAAAAAAGGATTGAGTCCTGCTTAATTCGGAACTCAATCCTCCGTCGCCGTACCCATCCGGCGGGCTGTTATCTCAACTGCGGACTTACATTAGGAATTCGGCTGTTTCCCCGCACACCAACGCACTGCGTTACCGAGCAATTTTTGAAACTCGGGGTTGCGCCAAACTTCCGCAACATGCCCCGGCGTTAAAACGCAAATGCGTCCTTTGCCTTGCGTGCGAACATACACGCAGGGCGCGATGTTGGCAGGAGCGTTAAAATACGGCTCGGACTCGTATTTTTCCGGCGTTCCCTGCGCGGCGGAATATGACGCCGCCAAAATATCGACGTCCGCGAGAATTTCAATTTGATAATGTTCGTCTTCTTCGCAAAACATGCCGACTCCTTCCGTAACGGGATGCGGCTTTAAAATTCCGCAGGTTACGGGGCAATTATTCGGATGAAACACAAATTTGCATCCGATTAACCCGTCCAGAACCGACGTGTCGTTATCTTCGCCCGGAACGGTTCCGCTGTGCGTAACAAGCAGTCCGCCGCCGGCTTCTACATATTTTACAAATGCATTTTGAACCGCATCCGTTTTCCACGAGCGATTGTCCTCCTTGGAAATATGGTCGCATTTGCTCATAACAACTGCGTCATACCCCGCAAAGGAAACAGGACAATCCTTCGCATCCGCCACAACATCAAGAGCGAGATGCATTTTTTTTGCAAGCAGCTCGAGTCCCTCTCGCGGAACGTCCCCCGGGTGGTAAAAATCGTCGCAAAGCAATAAAATTTTCATTTTAATCCGTCCTTTCATTGACCAACATTTTTTTACATATTATACTTCAAATTACAGAAGACTTCCTTTGAAAAATCGGAAGTCTGAAGAAAGGAGAATGTCTGATGACAATTCCGACCCCTCATATCAGTGCAAAAGAAAATTCATTTGCAAAAACCGTTTTAATGCCGGGTGACCCTCTCCGCGCAAAGTTTATCGCGGAAAATTTTTTGGAGATGCCCAAAAAGGTGAACGCCGTGCGCGGAATGTTCGGTTACACGGGAACGTACAACGGTACGCCGGTTTCGGTAATGGGAAGCGGCATGGGTTGCCCGTCGATGGGAATTTATTCGTACGAGCTTTTTAATTTTTACAAAGTTGAAAACATAATTCGCGTCGGCTCGGCGGGTTCAATCAGCCCCGAGCTTGAACTCGGCGACGTCGTAATGGGCGTTGGCGCGTGTTCGGAATCAAGCTATGCCGGTACGTTTGCGCGTTGCCCGGGAAGTTTTACTCCTACGGGTTCGTTTGAACTTATGCTTAAAGCAAAAAACGCCGCCGATGTTTTGGGCGTAAAGCTGCATACCGGCAATTTACTTACAACGGATGTTTTTTATAACGACGACAACGTGGGGCTTAATGCGTGGCTTCGCATGGGCGTTTTGGCGGTCGAAATGGAAGCCGCCGCGCTTTACACAAATGCCGCCCGCGCCGGCAAAAACGCGCTTTGCATCTGCACAATTTCCGATAAAGTGTTTAGCCGAAGCGAAAGCATGTCTGCTGACGAGCGCGAAAAATCATTCACCAACATGATTAGCTTGGGGCTGTCGATGATATGACGAAAATTGCCTACCTTCGCAAGGTGTGGGCGGAACAATATGAAAGCGACCTCAAAGCCGCCGCCGAAACAGGTGAAGCGTTATTGCGCGAGCATTGGCATAATAAAAATTTTCACACAATCGGGTACGCCAACGACCTGTTCAATTTGGGTTGCGTTCACGAAGAGTTGGGAAATTTGGAGCGCGCCGCCGCGCTTTTTTCCGACTCCGCACAACAACAGCTCGCCGCAAACGGCGACGAGCTTTCATGCGCCGAGCGTGTAAACTCGTTGGCAACAGTTTTAATCCGGCTCGAATTTTGCGAGCCGGCTTTTTTGATGCTCGGAAATGTTGCGGCAGTTCGGCGTCGTTTGTTGGGCGAGAACGATGTTCTTTACGCTGATGCACTGTACAATTTGGCAAACGCTGCCGCCGAACTCGGTCAAACAAAAGAGGCCTTGCGTTATCACTTGCAAGCCCTGAAAATTCGCGAAAAATTCGCCCCTGTCGAAGACATCGTAAACAGCCTGCACAGCATCGCATTTGTGTACGAGACCGAAAAAACTCCCGAAAAGGGAATTATTTTCGCGCAAATGGCGACAATTTTTTCTGAAGAAAACGACGTTATTTACGCAAGTTCCTGCAATTATCTCGCGGAGCTGTACGAAAATACCGGCGATTACGATGCCGCTTTGCCGCTTTATGACAAAGTTCTTGAAATTACCGGGCGCGAATCGGCAACTGCCGCACATCTTAACGTTGCGTTGCGTCGCGCAAATTTGCTTTCGCTTATGCAACGCCCGGAAGAATCTCTTGCCGCACACGAAGAAATTTGCACTGCCCTTACTTTCAGCACGCGCAGTGTTTTTTACGCAAACTGTCTTCGCGGAATGGCAATGTTGCACAACACCCTCGAAAACCCGACTCGCGCCGAAGAATGCCTTCTCGAAGCCATGAAAATTCGGCGCGCAATGTGCGAGGACATTACCCTCGACATCACATTTTTAATCAGGCTGTATCTCAGCGAAAACAACACGGAAAAAGCCCTCGAAGCCCTTGTTTACGCACTGATGTGTTCCGGCTCAAATTCGCCGGAATACAACGAAATGCTCGACAATCTTGAGGAAGTTTTTTCAAAAAGCCCCGCCGCGGAAGAATTTATAACCGCGATGGAGCTTCTTAACGACCGCGAAAAATTACGCCCGATTTTAAACAAATGGGAGGCTTGGGAGCAGGAGTAATTATTTTTCGTAACGCATATTGTCCAAAATTCGTGCGGTTTCCGCATCTAAAAAAATCTCAATGGGATTTTTTTTTATTGGGCGCGTTTTATTGTAGCCGGCAACGGCAGCAAATCGCGCAGATTCCATTTCCGCCCAAAGGTCGGCGGCGGCAATTCGTGACGCGCCCGCCGCAATAATGATTAACTGCTCGAGGTTGTCGGATGTTGCAACGGTTATGCGGTCGCCGGTTGATTTCCCTGCGCGGCGCAATAACTTGTATGTAGCTCGTTCAATATAAATATCAGCGGTTTCCGCCTCTTTTGTAAAAATAATTTTTATGCCGCGATAATCCTCGACGTTTCCCACGCCGCCCGACACAAGATGCGCGTCAAATACAACAATTATGCGATAACGCGAAAGTGCGCAAAATTCGCAAAGCGCGTCGCAGAGTTTTTTTCGTGCCGCGTCGAGAGAATCGGCGGCAACGTCCGAAAGCGCGGCGTTCGCATGAATCACATTGTAGCCGTCAACGAGCAGATAGTGTGTCATTCGCTCAACACCCGAATTATCAATACGTCGCCGCATTCTGCTTGTTCGCGCCTCATGCCTTCGTCCGCCGCCGCACGACTTCATATATAAGCACGCCCGCCGCAACCGACACGTTAAGCGACGCGATTTTTCCGAGCATCGGGATGCTTACCGAAAAATCCGCGTTTTCGGAAACAAGACGCGACACGCCTTCGCCTTCCGCGCCGAGAACAATCGCAACCGGCCCGGTCAAATCCGCTTCAAAAAGGCTTGTCCCGTTCATTTCCGCGCAAGCAATCCACAGTCCCGCTTTTTTCAGCTCGTCTAACGTGCGCGTGATGTTTCCGACGCGAGCAACCGCAACGTGCGACAACGCTCCCGCAGAAGTTTTCGCAACGGTACCGGTAAGCCCGACCGCCCGCCGCTTGGGAATAATCACGCCGTGAACGCCGCCCGCATCCGCCGAACGCAGAACCGCACCCAAATTATGCGGGTCGGTTACGCCGTCCAACACGATAATAAAAGGCGGTTCGCCGCGCTCGCGAGCAATTTCCAAAATTTCTTCAACCGAAAAGTACGGCACGGCGGGACAAAGCGCGATAACGCCCTGATGATGCCCGGTTTCCGAAATCGCGTCTAACTTCGCCCGTTCAACTTCCTGCACAACAAGACGTCGTTCACGCGCTTTTGCCGCAATCATGCGAAGTGTGCCTTCGACCGGTTTTTCGCCGTCGCGCCGCAAAAGAATCCGGTCGATGGGCTTGTCGTGATTCAATGCTTCAAGGACGGCCTTGCGCCCTTCGAGAACCAAGTTCGGGACTTCCATTTAATCATCTCCTATGTATCGGGGTTTCGTTACGCCCCGCCCGCTTTTTGTTGATAAGTCGCGCTAACGCCCGCTTCACTCACTGCGCCCTTTAAAAGCGGGACAAAATTTTTGCTCCCCGTATCGCGAACGTACTTGAGAAGCCCGTTCAGAATTTCGCTGTGCACAGCTCGAAAACCTCCGCAAGCCGCGCCGACTCGCCGTTGTTATGCAAAAAACCGAAAACCGCTTCAAGCCCCGTTGCATGGCGATAGTCTGTTACGGCAGCGTTTTTTGCGCGGGATGTGCTGTGCAAATTACGTCCGCGCTTCGCAATTGCCTGCTCTTCTTCGGACAGCGCGGAAAAAACGCGATGATACATCGCGGCTTGGGCGGTCGCAGAAACAAAATCCCTTGCACGACGCGAAATATTTCGAAACGTCACGCCGTCACGCAATAATTTTTCCCGCACAAGCAGCTCGAAAATCGCGTCTCCGAGATATGCGAGTTCGGCAGTGCCGAGCTGCCGACCCGTCGAGAAGTTCGCGCCGGCATCGCATTTCGCGCCGACAATCGCGTCAGAACTCCCCCCGACAGAAAGGCTTTTTGCGGATACGCATGGCGTCTCAGCAGCGGTCACGTTTTTTTCCATCTTACGCCCGCCGGAGTATCTTCTATTATCACGCCCATGCTTGCGAGTTCGTCACGAATGCGGTCGGCTTCGGAGAAGTTTCTTGCGGCGCGAGCCTCTTGCCGAGCATTTATCATTTCATTTATTTTCGCTGTTTCGATTTCTTCATTATCATTGCCGGTCGGCGCAGTGAGGACGACACCCAAAATTTCGCAAAATTTCAGCAACAGCTTCAGTAATCCGTCCAAATATTCGTGCGAAAATTTCTCATCTCCCGCCAATTGCGTGTTAATAAATTTCACAAGCTCGAAAATCGCGGTAATCGCGTCGGCAGTATTAAAATCGTCGTCCATTGCCTCGACGAATGATTTTTCAAACGATTCCGCCGCAGAAAAAAAGTCTGCCGTATCGTCGGGCTTATTTAACCCTCCGGGTTCTTTCAGCGCGAACGTCAAATTCGTGAGACAATTTTTAATTCTCTGCAACCCCGCCGACGCCGATTTTAACACGTCATCGTTAAACTCCATGGGCATCCGATAATGCCCGCTCAGAAAATAAAAGCGAATTACTTCCGACGGAAATTTTTCGCGCATCTCGCGGAACGTAAAAAAATTCCCCCGCGACTTTGCCATCTTTTTGTGGTCGGTGGTTAAGATTCCGCAGTGCATCCAACAGCGGGCAAAATCGCGGCCGGTTGCCGCTTCGGTTTGGGCGATTTCGTTTTCGTGATGGGGGAAAATTAAATCCTCCGCGCCGCCGTGAATATCGATTTCATCGCCGAGATATTTTTTCGCCATCGCGCTGCATTCGATATGCCACCCCGGACGACCGCCCCCCCACGGACTTGCCCATTCCGGCTCGCCGGGTTTTGCCGGCTTCCACAGCACGAAATCCGGCGCGTTTCGTTTGCCCGCTTCAACTTCTACCCGCGCGCCGGCTTCGAGGTCGTCGATTTTCTTGCCCGACAACTTGCCGTAGTCGGAAAATTTCGTTACATCATAGTACACCGTGCCGGCGTTTTCATAGGCGAATCCGCCCTCAACAAGCCGCTCAATAAGCGCGATAATCTCCGGCACTTCCTCGGTCGCCCGCGGATTAACCGTTGCCGGCAAACAATTAAGTTCCGCCAAATCCTCCAACGTATGCCCGATATACCGCTCGGCAATTTCCTCGGTTGTGCAATTTTCTTCCGCCGCTTTGGCGATAATTTTGTCGTCGATGTCGGTGAAATTTTGCACAAAGTTCACATCGAAGCCCTTGTAATTCAAATAACGCCGTATTGCATCGAATACGACGTAAAATCGCGCGTTTCCCATATGAATATCGTTGTAAACGGTTTGCCCGCATGTGTACATTTTAATTTTTTTCGGCTCAATCGACCGCAAAGGTTCTTTCGTGCGACTCATTGTGTTAAAAATTTTCATGCTTTATCAGCTCCTTGAAATCAAGCAAACCGCATGTGCGGAAATTCCTTCGCCTCTTCCGGTAAAACCAAGACGTTCTTCCGTTGTAAATTTCACATTCACGGCAGACTCGGAAATTCCGATTGCCGTTGCAATATTTCCGCGCATTTCCTCGCGATATTTATGCAGTTTCGGTGCTTGGACAACAACAACCGCATCCGCATTTTCTACTTGCCAACCTGCGGAACGCAACGTTCTGCCGACTTCCCACAGCAATTTCAGGCTGTAAACGCCCTTGAATTTCGGGTCACCGTCATCAAACGACATACCAATGTCGCCAAGCCCGGCTGCACCCAACAGCGCGTCCATAACGGCATGAACAAGAACGTCCGCGTCAGAGTGTCCCACAAGCCCTTTTTCATACGGAATTTCCACTCCGCCCAAAACAAGCCGCCGCCCAACCTCAAGCCTGTGAACATCATAACCCTGCCCAACCCGATATGCCATAAAAAAACAACCCCTTATATCGCGAACGCACTTGAGAAGCCCGCTCAGGTTTATCAAGACCGTTCGCTATACCAAAGCAAATTATACAACGACTCCCTATGTTTGACAAATTTGTTGAAAAGATTCCGATATGTACAGACTGTCGGGCGTTTATGCAATATGTGCCGCTGCACCGGATAAAAAGATATGATTGTGTCAACGAAGCAGCTTCTTGAGGCGACCTCTGAAAACCCGTCTTTTCGCATATGTCGCTTCTCGGAACAAAGCGGGTTTTCGGAGGTCGCCTTAATTGCGCGGAAAGCTCTACCGATTTTTTCGGATTCGGTTTGCGATTATTGCCGCCGCAAATGCCGACAGCAAAAGCCCGGTTGTGAGTGAATGCGCTGCATTTCCGGTTTGCGGCATTTCAAAAGGCGTCGGCGGGGCAATTACAGTTGATGCATCGCCATCGATATTTTCGAGACGCGCAAAAAGAACGTCCGGAGCGGAAACGTGCGGAGTGTCGAATATTTCGGCGGGCGTTGCCGCGGGAGCATCCGGTTCGGGCATCTCAAAGATACCGACGAGAACATTCCTGTCGTCGTGTTCCGTTGCGGGGGGAGACTCTGAAGGTAAGGGAGCGGGCGGAGAGGGTCTTCCGGGGCGCGGCGGAGAAGTTATCGGGGGCGCGGAGATGATGGGTTCATCGTCGAGGTCGTCATCCGGAGGGATGGAGATAACGGGTTCGTCGTCGAGGTCGTCATCCGGAGGGATGGAGATGATGGGTTCATCGTCGAGGTCATCATCCGGAGGGATGGAGATAACGGGTTCGTCGTCGAGGTCGTCATCCGGAGGGATGGAGATAACGGGTTCATCGTCCGGGGGCGCGGAATTTATGGGATAATCCGGAATTTCATCAAATACCGGCGAAGCAGGTTCCGGCGGAAGATTAAACGTCGGTGCGCTCATGTCAAAAGTCGGCGTTTCCAGCGCGGGCGGCGGCGAAAATTGCGCAATCGGCGGGGTTGGCGGAACGGGCGGTGTGCCGGTGAACGTCGGGATGTTCAGCATTTCCGCCCCGATGAACCCGAGCGCGGAAGTGCTTTCCTGCGCGGCGATGATGTCGATAATTTCCGACGCTTCGAAAATTTTGATTTCATATATGCGCACTTGATTTCCCGAGCGTTGACTGAATGTGAGAGTTCCCTGCATGGCGTCGGCGGTGATTCGCAAGCCCAACGGTCGGTTTCCTCCGCCGATTACATACACTCCGAAAACTCCCGGCACGGGTGAACCGTCGCCCTGATTTCCGTTCCACGCGGCGACGGTTGCGGGTGCGTCGTTGTGGCCGACCAACCGCACGAACTCGCGAATAATTCCTTCGCCGGATTCCGGTCGTTGTTGTTGCCATTCCTCCCATCTCGCGAGGATGGCGGCATGAGCTTCTCGTGCGGCAAGATATGCGTCGTATTCCGCCAAATATTGCTCGCGCATTTGTTCAAATTCTTCGCGCAAATTATTGTATTGACCGGTGAGCGTGCGCATTTCGTCTTCCCACGCGCTCCATGCCGACGTGTACGCCGATTTGTCCGCCTCGAATGCTTCACGCGCGGTGTCGTAGAGTTCGCGGGCGGCATCGTAGCGAGCTTGTTCGGCGACGTTTGCTGCATCCCACGCCTCGCGGGCGACACTGTATGTTTCGCGGGCTGCTTTGTATGTTTCCGAGTTCGGATGAGCGAGAAGAGCTTGCAATGCGGCCTCGTGTGCGCTGAGCGCGTCATAAAGCGACGGGTCTTCGTAAAACGCGACGATTGAATCGTTATGTTTTTGCATTTGATTTCCTCCGGAAGAGATGGTTTTTTCTTTTATAATGCGCCCGCTTCGACGTAACAATGTGCGGAAAAAACAGGGTATTCACGCCGGGAAAAAAATAAAATCGCGCGAATGCGCGATTTTTTATAGTTTTTGCTCCGCTTTTTTTTAAAAGCGGGTGCGGGCGGGTGAAGCTCGCGATTTTATTCAGATTCGCCTTAAAAATAATTTTTCGCATTAAAATACGCGATATTTTCGGCGATTTTGCCGACCCTGCCCATATCGCGGGGGAACTCGCCGTCGTCAACCCACTTTGCGAGTTGCGCCGCGAGAATCCGGCGGAAATATTCGTGGCGCGGATACGAAAGAAAACTGCGCGAATCGGTGAGCATTCCGACGAAATTGTTAATAATGCCGTGATTTGCAAGCGTTACGAGATGTTTCGCCATGCCCGGTTTGTTGTCGTTAAACCACCACGCGCTGCCCCACTGCATTCTGCCGCGAATACCGCGCCCGGCGAAATTGCCAATCATTGTGGCGAGCATGTCGTCGGCGGAAGGGTTGAGGGCGTATAAAATTGTGCGCGGAAGAGCGTCGCGAGATTCCATGTCGTCCAAAATTCGCGCCAACGCCGGGGAGAAATTCGCGTCCGACACGCAATCGAAGCCGGTGTCTGCGCCGACCAAACCGAGCATACGCGAGTTATTATTTCGCTGAACGCCCATATGAAGCTGCATCGTCCAATCGCGTTTGTGATATTCGCCGCCGAGCCACGAAAGCAAGCGCGTTTTGTACGCAACGATATTTGCGGGGCTGAGTTTTTCACCTCGCAAAGCCATTTTTAAAACGGCGGCGGCATCGTCTTCGCGGGCGCGAGGGTCGAAAACGGGGGGTTCGAGACTGTGGTCAGAAATTTTGCAACCGTTTTCGGCAAAAAAATCAAGACGGCGTTCAAGGGCGGAAAGTAAATCTTGCCAACGATATATTTCCGCGCCGGTCGATTCCGCCAAGCGTTTAACATATGCGGCAAAAGTTTCCTTTTCGATTTCGAGCGCGCCGCCGGGTCGGAACGTGGGCAAAACAGCAGGTACGCCGGGGGTATTATCTTCGGCGATTTTTATGTGATGTTCGAGAGAATCCGCCGGGTCGTCGGTTGTGGCAAGCCACTCTACGCGGGCTTTTTTGAGAAGCGCGTGTACATTGAAGTCGTCTTTCTCGATTTGCGCGTTGCACATTGCGTAAATTTCCGCCGCGTTATCCGACGAAATTACGCCGTCGAAGCCGAAATATCGCCAAAGCTCCAAATGCGCCCAGTGGTAAACCGGGTTGCCGATTAAATTTTCGACGGTTGCGCAAAATGCCGAAAATTTTTCGGGGTCGGAAGCATTGCCGGTAATATGGGATTCCGGAACGCCGTTATGACGCATAAGCCGCCATTTGTAGTGGTCGCCGCCGAGCCAAAGTTCGGTGATGCTGCGAAAGCGCGAATTTTGTGCAATTGCCGCCGGGTCGAGATGACAGTGATAGTCAATAATCGGCAAATTTGCGATGCCCGCATAAATTTCGCGAGCGGTGTCGCTGTGAAGCAAAAAATTTTCGTTTAAAAATTTCATTTTGCTCATCCCTTCAAAATTGATTTGTGCTATTATACCAAAGTGCGAAAACAATGCTATTGGAGGTACGTGCTATGTACACAAAAATTATCCGAATCGAAGAAGCCGAACCGGGAATGACTCTTGCCGCGTCGGTTTATATTATAACGACAACGGGTACGAACATGCTTGCCGCTCGCCCCGGAACGGTTTTGGACGCAAATTTAATCAAAATGCTCACTGTTCGGAAGGTTGCTTCGATTGAAATAACGTCCGACACTCCGCCTGTTGAGAAGGACGAGCCTGTCATTCCCCGTAAGCCGGTGCCTCAAATAACATACGAGCAGACGCCGGAGCATTATGTTCCGATAAATATACTGGTTGACGACAAGCTGAAAAAAGAAGCAATTGACAGCGTGCGGCAACTTTTTACGTGCTTCACAAACCCCGACGGAACAATCAATAAAACAACGGCGTATCAATGCGTGAACAATCTTGAGGGCGCGGTGACGAGTCTTCTGGATGTAATCGGCGACGATTCCGGCGGGCTTGTGCATATAAACGACCTCAAGCAGTTCGACGAATACACATATCACCATTCATTGAGCGTATCTATGTTGGCGATGACAACCGGGCGCGAGTTGGGGCTTGACGGCGACACACTTTTCCGTCTCGGGCGTTGCGCAATGATGCACGACATAGGAAAACAATTGATACCCATTGACATCATCAACAAGAAGGGCGTACTTACCGACGCGGAATTTGCCATAATCAAAGACCATCCCGTTACCGGCGCGAACACGCTGAAAAAAGCGGCAATCGGCGACGTTGAGCTTTGGAACGGAATAATGTTTCACCACGAACGCCCGGACGGTTCGGGTTATCCCAAGGGGTTGAAAAGCAAGAATATTCCGCTTTTCAGCAAAATCATAGCCGTCGCCGACGTATACGACGCAATCACATCGTATCGCTCGTACCGGATGCCGATGTTACCCTCCGAAGCATTTGAAGTAATCACGCGCGACGTGAAAAAAGGCTTATTCGACTTGAGCGTAGTGAAGGCATTTTTCTCAAAATTGGAACTTTATCCGGTAAATACAATACTGGAACTTTCCGACACGCGCCTCGGAATAGTGGTGGAAAGCGAAGGCGCATCGCGCTTGCGCCCGACGATTCGCATTTGGGGCAGCACGGAACATGTAAACCTCGCCGCCGCCAACAACGCCCACATAAATATCGTCGGCGTAATGAATCCCGCCGACCTTCCCGCCGGTTACGAATTTGCATAAAGGGGATTTTGCCGCAACAAACGATTAGCGCGTCATGTTTTAACAAGTGAATAATTTGACAGAATCAGGTGATTATTACGAAATATTTGCCGATTATACTTTTGCTTACGGCGGGTTTTTTAACCCGCCTTTTTGCGTTCGAATTTATCGAAATGCCTTTTGCAAACGATGTTCGCACGTTTCAATTTTGGGCGATACAACTTGCCGAAAACGGTTTTCGTGCGTTTTACGCCGCCGATTTTTTTTCGGACTATCCGCCGGCATATATGTATGTTTTGTTTGTCGTCGGTCTGTTTCGCGGTACGGCGTTTTTTGACATCGCAACTTTTTTGCCCGCGATTTTGGCAGATGTCGCAATCGCGTTTGTAATTTATAAAATTGCCGTAAAGGCCGCCCCGGAGAAAGTTTCTTTCGCGCTGCTTGCCGCCGCCGCGTGGCTTTTCAACCCCGCGATTATTTTGATTTCGAGCATTTGGGGGCAGGTTGAGTCGGTTTTTGTGCTTGTTCTGCTTGTGTCGCTTGTGCTTTTACGCGAAAAAAAGCTGCTTTCCGCATACATCCTTTTCGCCGTTGCAATTTTAATAAAGCCGCAGTCGTTGTTCCTCGGACCGGTGTACTTGTTCTCTGTGTACGATTTTTTCGCCTCCGACACAAGACCGGTCGGTCGCAGGATTTTATATTTCGTCGGAAGTCTTTTTGCCGGAGCGGGCGCAATGTTGCTGATTTCGTGGCCTTTCGGGCTTGAGGCAACAGCGCGCCAGCTTTGGTACGGCATGGATTCCTACAATTTTGCGTCGGTGAACGCATTTAATTTTTGGGCGATGGTCGGCGGAAATTGGACGCCTCTCGACGCGCAATTTTTCGGCATAACATACGGAACTTGGGGCGTTGCAATCGCGCTTTTTATAATATTTGCCGCGCTTACGGCACTTTACATCGACAAACGCCGCAACGACGGAAAAAATTTTTTTCTGATTGTTGCCGCACTTTTTATTTTGATTTTTGCGTTCAGCGTAAAAATGCACGAACGATATTTGTTTCCCGGGCTGCTGTTTCTTGTTGTTTATTGGCTTGAAAACCGCGACCGCCGCGAATTTATTTTGTATTGGGCGTTTTCTGCGGTGTTTTTTATAAATTGCCTCGAAATTTTGCGATGGGCCGGAGCGGGCTTCGATTGGACTTTGCTTGCGGCGTCGTCGATACAGGCTGTGCCGTATGTGACGGTTTTTCTCGCAATCGCGCTGATTTTTTTAATTGTGCGAAACGTAAAATTCGCGCCGAAAGAATTGAGCGCAGGGCGAGAACCAGCAGATTCAGGTCGATTTTCGGCGACGGGCGAGACGATTTCGGAAGCGACTTTGGGGGCAATGAAAAATCCGCCGCCGATGCGTCGTCGCGATTACGCTTTTCTCGCCGCGCTGATTGCCGTTTACGCAACTCTCGCGCTTACAAATTTGGGCGATATACGAACGCCGCAAACAACGTGGATTGCCGAGTCGGATAACAATGTCGCGCACTTTGATTTCGGCGAAAATATTCACGTCGCGGAGTTCGGATTTCTTATGGGGGGGCGGAATCATTTCGGTTTTGACCTGCATTTTGCCCCGGATGACGCTTTTGACGAGAACTTGGGTGCGGCATGGGAATTCGGACAGCGATTTTCCGGCGGCGATGTTTTCGCGTGGCATTTTACGCCGCTCGATTTTCACGCGCGCTATGCAGTAATTGTTGCGCAAAACGGGCTTCGCTTGCAGGAAGTATCGTTCCGTTGCGCCGCCGGAGAAATTATACAAATCGCCGGTTGGAGCGACGGCGCGGAAAATTTAATCGACGAACAGCATCTTGTTCCGCGCTACCGATATTTTATGAACAGCACGTATTTCGACGAAATTTATCATCCGCGTACCGGCTACGAATTTGCGCACGGACTCGCCGTTTTTGAAACGACTCATCCGCCGCTCGGCAAGGTTTTCATGTCGTGGAGTATTCGGGCGTTCGGCATGACGCCGTTTGCGTGGCGATTGCCGGGTACGCTTTTCGGCATTGCGATGATTCCGCTTTTGTATGCATTTGCGCGGCTTCTTTTGAAATCCAACAATTACGCGCTGTTTGCCGCAATTATTTTCACCTTCGATTTCATGCTTTTTTCGCACACGCGCCTCGCCACAATTGACACTTTCGTGACGTTTTTTGTGATTGCGATGTATTTTTGTATGTATGCGTACACGCGAAAGCCGTCGCTTTGGTGGCTTGCGATTTGCGGCGCGGCAACCGGACTTGCCATTGCGTCGAAGTGGCAGGGCTTTTACGCCGCCCTCGGTCTGCCAATTTTATTTTTCCCGACCCTGTGGAAAATTTATTTGCGCGACAAAAAATATGCACTTATCACGTTTGCGTCGTGCTTCGGATTTTTTATCTCGTTGCCGCTTGTGATTTACGTGCTGTCGTACATTCCGTTTGTGAACGCGCAGGGCGGCGGCGGATTGCAAACAATTTGGAACAATCAGACCGGTATGCTCGGTTATCATTCGTATTATGTACTCGGGGCAGAGCATCCGTTTGCGTCGCCGTGGTGGTCGTGGCCGCTGAACGAAGTGCCGCTTTGGCAGTATCGCACCATTGTTTCCGATACTGTGCGGCGCGGCATGAGTTCTATGGGGAATCCGGCGGTATGGTGGTTCGGGATTTTTGCAACCGGATTTGCGATTTTTTCGCTCGCAAAAAAAAGAGCGCACGAATCGGACACGATGTTTCTTCTTGTTGCATACGCCGTCAACTTTTTGCCGTGGGTTTTCGTTACGCGCCTGACATTTATTTATCATTATTTCCCGAGCGTTCCCTTTGTGGTTTTGCTTGTCGCGCTGTTTTTCCGGCATCATGTAAAACGCGATTGGGTTTGTTTCGCATACGCGGGAGTTGTTTGCGCGTTGTTTGTTCTGTTTTTTCCGGTGCTTTCCGGGATGGAAGTCAGCGTAGCGTTTGTTGAACAATTTTTACGATGGCCCGGATTTGACAGGTGGTTCTTTGTGTGAGTCTGACCGAAAACAAAAAACCGCGCGTATGCGCGGTTTTTCAGTGTTTTTGTCGAACTTTTTTCAGAAAGTTCGTGGGGTTCGAGGCGAAGCCTCGTGAACCATTATTTTTATACACCCTCAATCGTCACGATTCCCTGTTGCTGAAAAACGCAAATCCATATCCGACCGGGAGGCATTACGAGGGGCGAGCCGTCCTCAAATGTCCAAACCATCGGCGCGGTGTGCGACGCCTTGCTCCAAAGAACCGGAAAGTATTCGCCGTTGGTGACGAAAAACCCCTCCCCGGAACCGACGGTTCGAACATTTCGGCGTCCTGCGTAATCGCCGGGAATTACGGTTGACGTCACAAGCTGAATCAAAATATTCGTTACATAAACCGGCGCGATTGTTTCCGCGTCCATTTGAGGGCCTTGCGGATTTTCGACGCGATACTTGTTGTTTTCCGGGTCGAAAATAAAAGTGCGCGTGTAGTTCGGCGAAAACGGAACTGTTACCTGCTCGGCGCGGCCGAGGCTTTCGACTTCGTGCGTACCGAAAATAAACCCGAAAGCGGGGTCGTCGTCGATTTCCGTTCGAAGAGTCGAGCTGTACAGGAAGTTTTCGAGTCGCTCACGCCCTACGAAAGAGCTGTGCTCAAGAGGACGTTGCCCCGTATTTCGCGTAAACCACGAGGGATATGTTCTGTCGCGCCAAAAAACGCGACCTTCAAGCTGACCGCCGTCGAGATTATCGATGCGGGTTGCGCGAATATGCGAATGCCCGGACGGGCTTGCGCCATGGAACACAAAAATTGCGTCGTGATTGAAAGCGAAGTCGATAAAATAATCACGCGCCGAACGCACCGACCCGATTTTTTCCGGCCATTCCGACTGAAAAACCGCGACAAATCGAGTAACGTCGCCCTCGGCAAGAACCTCGTAAATAATGTCCGCCGACCCGATTCCGTGTTGCGGATGCGCCCGCCGAATATTATTTATAACAACCGCAAGCGGCCGTCGAGCGGCGTATTCTTCCTCAATATGCACGCCGGTTAAAAGGCTTGGTACGCCCCAAACTTCCTCTTCTTCCTCCTCCTCCTCTTCTTCTTCCTCTTCCTCGTACAGCGGCAACTCAGCCACAGGAAGCAGCAAAATTCCCGGCTCGGCGACTTCGAAAAATACTTCTTCGTTGTCTCCCGACATAGTAAGGATAATTAAGAAAATCACAATCACACATGCCGCAAGCGCAGACACAAATGAAATTATAAAAGCTCGTCGGCTTGACCTTATTGTTTCTACAAGAATACCTAATGTTTCTCTCATTCCAAAAATCTCCCAATCACGCTTGCGGCAACCGCCACTGCGACAATAATTGCAAAAACGGACGCAAGAAGCACCGCACCCGCCGCCGCATCTTTTGCGATTTTGGCAAGCGGGTGCGATTTTCCGCCGCTAATCATGTCGATAATTGCTTCGACGGCGGTATTAACAAGCTCCATTGCAAGCACAAAAAAAACGGCAAACCCAACAAGAATAAACAAAAGCGCGTCAAAAACACCTAAAATTTGAAAAATTATACAAGCTAGTATAGCCAAAATTCCCAGTATTATTTGAACGCGAAAGTTTCGTTCGCGCCGGGCAATTACTTGAATTCCGTCGAACGCATCACGAAAAGACGCAAAAAAACTGCGGCGTCTTTTTTTTATGGTAGCCGCACCCGGCGTCGAGGGAACGCGCCGCAAGCTGCACGTGTCCCCGGCATCCGGTGCGCGCTTTTTTATCATGCCAACTTCCTTTTTGTGCGTTCAACAAGCCCGCCGACCGCCATAAGCTCTTGCATAAAAACGGGAAACGGCGCGGCTTGATACGTTTTTCCGGATTTAACATTTGTAATTGTTCCGGTTGTAAAGTCGATTTCAACTTCGTCGCCGGCGGAAATTGCTTGCGCGGCTTCGGGGCATTCCAAAATCGGCAACCCTATATTGATAGCATTACGATAAAAAATCCGCGCGAAAGTTTCGGCAATTACGCAGGAAATCCCCGATGCTTTAATGGCAATCGGCGCGTGTTCGCGGGACGAACCGCATCCGAAATTCTTATTCGCGACGATTATATCGCCTTGCTTGACGCGATTGGGAAAACTTTGGTCGATGTCCTCCATGCAATGCGCCGCAAGTGCCTCCGGCCGTGAATCGTTCAGATAACGCGCCGGAATTATTACGTCCGTGTCCACGTTATCGCCGTACTTAAAAACTGTTCCTTTTGCTTTCATTTGAATCTCTCCTTTTTTTGACTCGCCTTCGGCGATTTTACGGCAATACCCGTCCGACTTCCAAAAGCGGCAAACCCGCTTCCGTCGGGATATAAATTACATTGGGGTTGTCCGCCATCAAGCGCACCCAAAGATAACGGATGTACGTTTCAGTCAGCGCATCCTGCACGATGTGCATTGCTTCCGCAGCACCGTGCGCACGTGCAACTTCGGCGCGGGCGTTAAGAGTTTCGGCTTCAAGCCGCGCTTCCGCCTCAATTACGATGATTTGCTTGTTCCATTCGGCCTGTGCGCGTTCGGCGCGACCTTCCATTTCGCGTTGCCAAACGCGGTACGTCGGAATCGCCCAAAGCACCCCACCCACAATTGCAAGCACGAGAATCGCAATCCCAATCCACGCAAACGCTGTTTTTACACTGAATGAGTTCATTTTATTACCTCCCGGTTAAATTTTTTTAATTTATTCCCGATTAAAACCTTGGGACTTCGCCCCAAACCCCACCCGCTTTTTGAAAAAAGCGGGGCAAAAACTCTCACAAAATCGCGCGAATGCGCGATTTTTTAATTTTTGTCGAACTTTTTTTAAAAAGTTCGTGGGGGTGCGGGGGCAAAGCCCCTGCGGTTTCAAGTCGTCAATCAACAAGCTCCAGTATCGACCAAAAAGCCGGCTTGGGAACAAATTCGTTGCCGTCGAGTGTGAAAAGCAGCGGCCAACCCATGCTCAACCAACTCCACTCGTCGGTCATCCCCCAAAATGATACGCGGTCGATGTAGTCCGAAAATTCCATGAACAGCGCGAATAAATTGCGGTACATAGTTGCTTGGCGACGGAGTTCGGCATTTGTAAGCTGACGTCGTGCCGGACTGTGGAAGCCCGCGCTCCAGTCGGTAAGCTCGCCGAAACGCACGTCAAGCTCAGTGATGTGAATACGTGCGCCGGTTGCAGCAAAGCGTTCGATTGTCGCGCGAACTTGGCGCAAATCTGTCCATTCGATGGTGTAATGTCCCTGCATTCCCAAAATCTCGATGAGCAAGCGACCATCGTAGAGGGGGTCGTTTCGCCAACGCGCGTTGACTTGCTCCGTCATTTGAGCGATTGCCTCACGCTTGCCGGGATTGTACTCGCCGTAATCATTGTATTTGAGCAGCGCGTTCGGGTCGGCGAGCCGAGCAAAGCGAAATGCGTAGTAGATGAAGTCCGAGCCGCATTGTCCGCTTCGCGCACCGTTTGCGAATGCGTTGTACCATTGCGAATAAAATTGCGGGTCGAGGCCGGCATTTGCACGGCGCACGAAATGTCGCCAGTCGGGGTTTCTGCGCCAATCGTCCGGGCTTATGCCCACGAAAACTTCGTTCACAACTTCCCATACATCAACGCGCCCGCGATAACGCCCGGCAACGGTGCTGATATGATGCTCCATGTTCGCGACGGCTTCGGCGCGGGTGAGGGGAGTCGTTGAGCCGGAAGCCGTTGTAAACCACAGATGCGACTGCGAATGCCAAACAAGCACATGCCCCACCATGTACAAATTATTTTCATACGCCCAATTTATAATGAAATCCGATTCCGCCCAGTTCCAGTCGGCGGGATTGTTAAAATTGGCGCGATTTGCGAAATTGTTGGGCTTGTGATGATTTTCGGCGGTAATGGCGTTGTAATGATGCAAAAAATGTTCTGCCGCGCCGGGGTGTTGCAAAATTCTGTTTCGTCCGGTGTGTCCGCCCCAAATGTTGCCGACCATAAAATAATCGGCAAACGCCTCGGCGAGAGAGGGAATATCCGCGCCGGTGAGGTTCTCCGGGGGAGGGGGGACTTCGAAGGTTCGCGGCGTTCCGGTTGTTACGACGATGCTGTCAACAACAAAGGACATTGCTGCGGCCTCAGAATTTGTTTGTATGCGGAAAAAGCCGAAATCCGAAAAAGGTCTGCCGTTGTACTCATTTTGAGCGGTAAATGTGTAGGTGAGAGTAAATTCCGGATTTTGCGCGCTTACCGGCTCGCCGCCGAGCCACGGCCAACTGCCGTCGGCGGAAAGTTGAAGAAACATTTCCGCGTTTGCGGGAATCGGCGAAATTGCGCGTCCGGTTATTTCAATTGTGTACGATGCATCCGGCGTGATGTTGAGGGCGTAAATGGGCATGTCGATTCCGTCCCAATTATTTTGACGGCCGGATACATTTATTCCGCCGGTTTCGGTTACGGTTAAAGTCGCGCCGCCGCTTCGCCGTAAATTTAAAGTGCCGGATGAAATGTTCGCGCCGGGGGAAAGTTCTGAAATATCCGGGTCGTGTGCCAGTGAGTATACATAGCCGCGAGGAATCTCGGGTGAAGGTTCTTCTTGTGACTCCGTCTCGATTTCCGGCACTTCTTCGGAAAGAGGCGGTGTGTGGTAATGCTGTTGCACCGGCGGCTCTTCGGCCGGTGCGGTAAACGTGGTTATAATGACGGTTTGACCGTCCCAAGCCACTTCGTAGCCCATGCTTTCAAGCAACGCGCGAATGGGAAGCATTGTTCTGCCGCCGATGGTTTGCGCGGGAACTTCAAGCGGAACAGTATCCGCGCCGACGGGGTTTCCGTTGTAGCCGGCGACGTTCGTTTGAACTGTGTAAATTGCAAAATAATCGGCGTCCGGCGCAATTAAAATTGTCACGCCGTCGCGGAATAAAATTGCCGCACGTGCGTCATCGTCCCAATCCACGCGAAAGCCCAAACGCTCAAAAACTCCGCGCACGGGAACAAGCGTCCGCCCGTCAATTACCGCGGGGGCTTGGTCGGCGAAAATTACCGGTTCGCCGTTGATTGTAACGAAAATTTCGTCGATTTCGCCGGAATCGGGCGACGCCGCTCCGAGAGTGAAAATCAAAATAATCGCTGAAAATGCCGCCAAAATAAATTTTTTCATATTTTTCTCCATTCATTTCACGCTTGTTTCAGGAAAATGCGGGCTATTCGCGAGATGTCGCGTTCGTCACGCAGCGCGAATCCGAAATCGAAACCTTCCAAGCCTCGCATATCGAAAATTATTCGACCCGGTTCTGTTCGTATGCGTGGGTCGTTGCGCCGAAAAACTGTCCACGGCGACGGATGCCAGCGCGTAAATTCAAAATCGCCGCGCAAAGACCTGCCCGAAAATTCCACAACAACGAAGTCTGCGGCGTACAGTATGTGCGACGGAATCGCGAAATTTCCTTCGCCGTGTCCGAAACCTGCACCCTGAGTCCATGTTGTGGATACGGCATCGATGTGGGTTGCAATTACATAAGGAAATTCAATCGGCGGGCGCGGCAAAGACGGTCCGGGAGTTTTTCCGTAAGCGTCGAAGAGAAGTTCGACGAGCGGGTAATTCCACTCGCCGGCGTTTCGCCAAAGCAATTCATACGGCGCGAACCACGCCGACCGATTCCACCAAAAAACCGGTACGCCAAGCTCGGCAAGCGCGGGATAAAAATAGCCTGCCCAATCGAGAGCGTCGTCTGCGTTCATGCTGTACGGGCTTGTTTCCTTGATAACCATGGCAATGCCGAGGTCAAGAGCCGCACGAATTTCCGCCAAATCGCGTAATTCGCGGGCGCGATTTTCTTCGTCGCGAGGATAAAGAAAGCCGCCGAGCATGATATACGGGTCGTTCGGGGGAGGGGTGAAGAATCGCGATTCCACTCGCCCCTGAAACGTAGCAAGCATGACAACGCGCCTATCGTTGTAGCCGCCGCTGTTGCGAATAACTTCAAGAACCGATTCGTTAAGTCGCCGCGATTTGTCAACAAGCTCGCGAATTTCCCGGGAAAATCTGTCGTCGCACCAAAACCACCCGTCAAGACCGGGGCGGGGTTCATTCATCGGTTCAAAAATCAGACTCTCGGGGTAGTATTTAAACCGCTCGGAAATTTGCGTCCAAACAGAAAGCAACCAATCCTCGGCATCTTCAAAAGGGCCGTAATGCATGGGGTCATACAAGTCGCGTTCGTGATGCGTGTTGATAATGACATATAAGCCCTCGTACAACGCCCAATCGACAACCTCTTGAACCCTGTCCATCCACTCGTCGTAAATAATTAAATCGTCGTTCATGCGCGATGACCAATTTATCGGAATGCGCACGGAATCAAAGCCCTTTGCTGCGATGGCTTGCATGTGCCACTGTTCAATTTTCGCGTTACCCCATGTTGTTTCGAGTTCAGTGACGGGACATTGCGTAATTTCGCGCAAAAATCCGCTTGATTCCATGGTGTTGCCGATATTTATTCCGACGCCGAGCCGCTCCATCATATCCCAACCGGTAACCGGCTCGAACGGCGGGGCAGGGGATTCGTCGGCAAGCACGAGAGTTGCAAACGCGAAAATAAAAACGAGTGTCGCAACGATAAGCGTCAAACATCCGGATGATTTGCGTATGAATTTTGCGTGTTCGCCGGGTCTTGCACCGCGGAGCTGCCGCATCTCAACTTGTTCAACGTCGCCGTCATCATAATTCATAATCATGGGTCGGCGACCGGATAAGCGACCCTTGAAATATCCGCCTTGGTTTTTCCAATTGGCTTCGAGTGCGAAATTATCGAGAGCGTGTTGCGCATCAATAACATGTGCGTTATCGACCGTTGCGACATCGCCGTCCAAAAATAACGCCTGCACGTGATTTTCAAAAGATTCTCCGATGGTCGCCGGATAATAATAGCCGTCATGCGACCATTTTGCGAAAACGACGTCGGGGGTTACAGGGGTTGCCGCCTCCGAAACTAATGCTTTTGTTACGCCGCAATATTCGCAAGTGATGAACTCCGCACCTTCTTGCGGATTAAGGTTTGCTCCGCACTTTTCGCATTGCAAAGCAATAACGCGCTTCATCTAAATTTTCTCCGGACTTGTAATGTATCCCGTGAGCGCGCTTGCCGCCGCAACAGCCGGACTTGACAAATAAACTTCGCTTTCGGGCGAACCCATGCGCCCCACGAAGTTGCGGTTTGTTGTGGCAAGTGCGCGTTCGCCTTTTGCCAAAATGCCCATATGACCGCCGAGGCAAGGACCGCATGTTGCCGGCGAAACAACGCATCCCGCCGTGATGAAGTCTGTCATCAAGCCTTCTTCTATCATTTGAAGAGAAATTTTTTGTGTGCCGGGAAAAATTAAAACGCGCAAGCCTTTTGCGACCGTTTTTCCGCGCAAAATATCAGCCGCAACGCGCATATCTTCGATGCGCCCGTTTGTGCAACTGCCGATTACAACTTGGTCGAGCTTTACTTCGCCGACTTCGTCGATTGTGCGAGTGTTGTCGGGCAAATGCGGAAACGCGACCGTCGGGCGCAATGCCGCGAGGTCGATTGTGTAAACCGCTTCGTACTCGGCGTCCGGGTCGGCAGAATATTCTGTGCCGGGGCGCGATGCGTGTGCGGCAACATATTCGCGAGTTTTTTCGTCCACGGGGAAAATGCCGTTCTTTGCGCCGGCTTCGATTGCCATGTTTGCGATGCAAAAGCGGTCGTCCATGGAGAGATGCTTCAGCCCGTCGCCGGAGTATTCCATGGACTTGTACAACGCGCCGTCAACGCCGATTTTGCCGATTATATGCAGAATAATATCTTTGCCGGAAACCCATTTCGCAGGCTTACCGACAAGCTCGAATTTCAGCGCGGGCGGCACTTTGAACCATGTTTCGCCGACGGCCATTGCACATGCCATGTCGGTGCTTCCGACGCCCGTCGAAAACGCGCCCAACGCGCCGTACGTACACGTGTGCGAATCCGCTCCGATAATCGCGTCGCCGGGTACGGCCAAACCTTTTTCGGGAATCAGGCAGTGTTCGATGCCCATTTCGCCGACCTCGAAATAATTTTCAATTTCGTATTTATGTGCAAATTCGCGAATTTGCTTGCAATGCTCCGCCGATAAAATATCCTTGTTCGGAGTAAAGTGGTCGGGGACGATGGCGATTTTTTTCTTATCAAACACCTTGTCCGCTCCGATTTTTGCAAATTCCTTGACGGCAACCGGCGTTGTAACGTCGTTGCCCAAAACCAAGTCCAACTTCGCTTCGATTAACTGCCCGGCGGTAACGCTTTCAAGCCCCGCGTGCGCCGCAAGAATTTTTTGTGTCATAGTCATGCCCATTTAAATCTCTCCTTTTAATGCGTAAATTTAAGTTCGCGGGCTTCGCCCGCACCCACAAACTTTTTGAAAAAAGTTTGAACAAAAACTTTATTTAAAAATCGTGCTTTGCGCGATTTTCTTAATAACTCTTTTCGATGTTGAAGTAATGTCCTTTGCAGTTGTTCATATTGATGAAGGAGTAGAATGTTATTGCAAATTCATTTGGGTTGGCGGCTGATTTTTCTTCAAAATTTTTTACATCGTCCATGGTTTCAAATGTTAATAAATCCGCCCACATTTCGCCGTCGCGAACCTGTTGCCACGAAACGTAACCCGGCTGCTTTGAGATATATTCATTGTTGAGCCGCTCCGACGCCGTTAAAAAATCTTCAACGGACGCGCTTTTTTTCAAATTATATGAAACGTAAAAAATTGCCGGCATGATATTTCCTCCTTTCGCATGTGATTTTATTATTTGCAAATGAAAAGCCCTTGCTCTTTGCGAATTTTGGAAACCCCGCCGACAAACCCTTCCGACACGAGCCTGTACAGTTCATCTTCAACGGAATCGGGAACATCGTTGTACGATTTTATATACGCGATTAAATCGTCGATATTTGTGACTTCAAGCGAATCGACGTATTCGTGCTTTTCGACTGTGCAAAAAAATTCGCCGAGCAGGTTCGCCCCGTTTTCAAGGGTGAACGTGATATTTTTTGCGTATGAGAATGTTGCACTACCTTCGAGCTTTTGGTATATGTCGCCTAATTCCTTCATCGAGTTTTCGCCCAATGTTGATGCAAAAAATCGTCCGCCGGGTTTCAAAACGCGCCGAATTTCCGACAGTGACTTGTTTTTGTCGGGTACATGATACAGCATATGGTTTGCGATAATAGCGTCGAAATCGGCGTTAGGGTAGGGGATGTTTTGCGCGTCGAGCTGCGCGAACGAAAAAACCGCTTCTCCCCTCAGTGAATCGCGAGCTTTTTGAAGCATAAGCGGCGAAAAATCCGAAAGAATAATTTCAACTTTTTCGGGTAAATTTTTCTTCCGCCAACCGCTTGCTGTCCCGCAACCGATTTCCAAAACCGTCATGCCCGGCTGAAAATCGTACATATCAAAAATCCAATTGCCAAAGCCGTATTTGTTTACGCTGTATTTTTCGTGCAAGTTGATTCGCGTTGAAAGAGTATCCGCTTCGATGTACATTTTTTCAACCTGCATACGTCACACCCTGTTGTATTCCTCGCGCAAAATCGCGTATTGAAATCTGTCGCACCATACGCCGCCGACAAGTTTTGCCTTTAAGTGATGCCCCTCGCGACGCATACCGATTTTTTCCATCATGCGATACGATGCATGATTATCCACGTTGCAACATGCGATTACGCGGTGCAAATTCAGCGTATCGAAGGCAAATTTTAATAGCGCGCTGCCGATTTTCGTGCCGTACCCTTGTCCCCAATGATTTTTATCAACAAGCCAACCTAACTCGGGTTCATTGCGGTCGTTAAAAAGAATCCCTTCGCCGATTAAAACTTCTTCGCATACAACCGCAAACCAAAAATCCTCGCACGGGTCGGCGTTTGCAGCGGCAATTGCGTTGTTCAAAAATTCTCGCGTTTCGGCTTCGGTTTTCACGCCGTCGCGCCTGTACTGCATGGTTTCGGCATCACTGTGCCAACTGTACACAATCGGGAAATCCGCCTCACGAAATTTTCGAAAAATAAGTCGTTCGAATTCAAATTCGGTGAACTTCGTTGCTATCATTCCAAACGTCCGGTAAAACGCTGAATTATCTCGAAAATTTCCTCACACGGTTCGACGTCCGCCACGCTTAACAACCGCCCGTGAAAATCAAACAGTATCCATTCGTCGTCAATTTCGGCGAAATATAAATCTAACTGTCCCAAATAGTGTTGACGTTCGCCGCCGGCTTGCACGAGCGGGATTCGCCGGTCGTTGTCGTAAACCACCATCGGCTCGCGCAAAATGCGGTGGTCGTCGCTGCTGATTATCGCGCTTACGCCGCGCATTTGCCGGTCAAGCGGGATTCCCGCGTGGGTGAGAGCGATTCGAATATCGCTGTAATCCCGCAAATTTTCCGAATATCGCGCAACGACTTCAATCGGGCATTCAAAAAGATATCGCTCGGTGAAATCAAAACCCCGGTCCCACGGCTTCGGCGATGTAACCCCGATAATTGCGATGTCGATGTCGTTCCTGGTGACAATAATGTACGGCTCAACGCCCGCGACATACTCGCCGTCGAGAGTTGCGTTAGCGAGCAAAATCGGAAACTCCGCAAGCTGTAAAATCGTGTGTTCGGATATATTGGGCAATTCGTCGTCCGTTCGCGGAAATTCGTTGTTGCCGAAAACCAATGCGTCATAACCCATTGCGTTCATTATTTCGATTTCGACCGCACCGTTAAACGCTTCGAACGGCCCGCGCCTGTAAATGTCGCCGCCGTCAAGCAGCAACACGTTTTCACGCTCGGCACGAATTTCCCGCACAAGGGTTGCATACGCCGGCACATTATGAAGTACACCGTGCCAATCGTTCGTGTGCAAAATTGTTAAATGAAATTGCGGATAGCCGGAAAAATCGGGGACGTCCGGTAACGCCTCGATTTCGTGGGGTTCTTGCGAAAGTTCTTCTGCTGCAATTTCAGCCTCAATTTCTTCGCTGTTATCGACATCTTCAAAATTGATTTCGTCAAGCGTAATTGTAACCGGTTCGCGCGCGCAACCGGCGGCAAAAACCGCAAAAATAAACAAAACAATAAATAATTTTTTCATTTTGACCCTCCCTCTAATACGCAAATACTGCGTATCGCTCGTCCCTGTCCATAATCAGTTTAAATTTGATTGAGTCCATCAACGCTTCCCAACTCGCTTCAACGACGTTCGCGCTTACGCCCACCGTTGACCATTTGCGTACGCCGTCGGTTGATTCAATCAGAACACGCACCCGCGAATCCGTAGCGTCGTTGCTGTCGAGAACTCGAACCTTATAATCGGTGAGCCTTACGGCAGCGAGTTGGTCGTGATAGAAGCCCTCCAGTGCCTTGCGCAATGCTCTGTCGAGGGCGGCGACCGGTCCGTTTCCTTCCTCGGCGGTTATTACATCGATGAATTTTTCGCTTTTGGGAAGAACCGTTTCATCGTCTACGCGAATTTTTACCAACGCCGTTGAATTTTCCGTTTCGGATGTTGATGCCATGTCTTCGCTTATAATTTTGAATTTAATCAGCTCGAAAAGCGGAATGTAATCGTCCAACACGCGACGAATTTTAAGCGCGAACGAACTTTCCGCGCCTTCAAATTGATAGCCTTTGTGTTCCTGCTCTTTGAGCTTATCCATGATTTTGCTCATTTCGGCAGAATTTCGCGCAATATCCGGGCGGACTTCCTGTATTTTTTTCAGCAATGTACTGCGACCGGCAACCTCGCTCATAAGAGTGCGGCGAGCGTTTCCGACGGCTTGCGGGTCGATATGCTCAAAGGATTGCGGATTTTTCGCAACCGCGTCGATATGCATACCGCCTTTGTGCGCGAATGCCGTTTGCCCGACGTAGGCGGCGCGTCGGTTGAGGGATGTATTTGCAACTTCGGAAACAAAACGCGCTGCTCGCGTCAAGTTTTGCATTTGTTCGGGCAGAATGCAACTGTAGCCTTTTTTCAACTGCAAATTTGGGATAATTGCCGAAAGATTCGCATTTCCGCAACGTTCGCCGAAGCCCGTGAACGTACCCTGTACCTGCGTCGCGCCTGCTTCAACGGCAATCACTGAATTTGCAACCGCCATTTCGCAGTCGTTATGCGCGTGAATGCCTACCGGAAGGTCAAATTTCGCCGCGACTTCTTTTACAATATCGAAAATTTCGCCGGGGAACGCGCCGCCGTTTGTATCGCAAAGCACGAGCGCATCTGCGCCGCCGTCGCGAGCCGCCGCAAGTGACGCTAACGCATATTCCGGATTTTTTTTATAGCCGTCGAAGAAATGCTCCGCATCGAACATCACTTCGCTCATGCGGGTTTTCAAAAACGCAATCGTATCGCGAATCATCTCCAAATTTTCATCAAGGGTCGCGCCTAAAATATCGGTGACGTGAAAGTCCCAACTTTTGCCGAAAATACATGCTGCGTCCGCGCCGGACTCTAAAAGCGCATTAACATTGGCATCGTCCTTCGCCGAAATTCCTTTGCGGCGCGTGCTTCCGAACGCAATCAGCTTGGCGTGCCTGAGAGGATTTTCGCCGCCGGTAAAGTGCCGAAAAAATTCCAAATCTTTCGGATTCGAACCCGGATTGCCGGCTTCAATATAGTCAACCCCAATAGCGTCAAGCTCGCGCGCGATTTTAATTTTGTCCGTAACGGAAAATGAAATTCCTTCAGCTTGCGCACCGTCGCGCAGGGTTGAATCGAAAATTGTGATTTTTTTCATAGCCATCTCCTTTTTTCTATTCCCGGTCTGAAACTGCAATGCCCGCCTTTGCGAAAAATTCGCGTATTCGGTCGTCCCACGTTATATCAAGCGACTTATCTGCAACAAATTCCTTTTGCGCGGTGGCGGTTGTGAAGGTCACGCCGTCGTTTTCGTATACAATATTCAAAAAAAGCGCGGCGGCGTTTGTATGTATCTCGTCGGCGGATTTTTGAGAGAAAATTATTTTCATGCGGCGCGGTTTGGCGCACATTTTTACGATTTCATATGCCATCGGCCGCAGGGATTCCCACGTTGCAAAGCCGCTTTCGTTCGCACCGTCAACGGTAACTTTTACCGCAGCAAGAATTTCAACAGACCTCGCCTCAAATTCATCAAATAAATTTTCACGCAAAAGTTTACCCATAAAAATTTTTACAGATGCCTTGTCTAATTCCAACGCCAACATTTTTGCCACCTCCGCAGTAAAGTTTAACACACGGCGTTTTTTACGACAAGGCATGGCAAAAGCTATTGGTAGCTGAGCAGTTACCGATAGCTTTTTTCCTGAAAATAATTGCTAACCGTTTTTACATTTCGTCCACTATATAATCAAAGGCAAAAATCCCGGGCAAAGGGAGGGGATGTTTATGGGCAAAACAAACGCTCGTATAGCCGATGCGGCAAAAAGCATTTACACATACTGCCGCAGTCGAACAAATACGAAAGAAGAAGCAGAAGATTTATCCCAAGACATTTTAGTCGAACTCTTAAAATCGCAGGGAAGTTTGCGCGACGAAAAAGCGTTTTACGGATTTATGTGGGCTGTAGCCGGCAATGTCTGCAAAAATTGGTATAAAAAACGTCACAGCACCTGCGAATTAAACGACAACGTAACAGATACCGCTTCATTCACGGAAATGCTCGAAAAAGAATCGGACATTCGCGCATTGCATCGCGAACTCAAACTTCTGCCCGAGCAATACCGCAAAGTCGTTGTTATGTACTATTTCGACGGCATGAAAGTCGCGGCAATTTCAAAAGCCCTGAACATCTCCGAAAGCATGGTAAAATTTTTGCTTTTTAAAGGTCGTAAAATTTTGAAGGAGGGAATTAAAATGGAAAGAACGTTTGGAGATTTCAGCTTCAACCCCGCAAGAATGACACTGAGGTTCTTCGCCCCGGACGAACATTGGCCGCAATGCGTTGAACCGACGTATTTTGAGCGAAACATAATTGCGCAAAACATTCTGCTGACCTGTTACAACGAACCCTGCACGGCGGAAGAAATCAGCCTGCAATTAGGCATATCCGTGCCGTATCTCGAAAAAGATTTACAAGAACTTTGCGACGCGGGCGTTTTAAAAAAGAATCCCTACGAAACCGACATCGTAATTTTCACAAAAGAATTTTCCGAAGAGGCTTTGGCAAAAACAGCCGCACATCAAAAGGAAATCGCAGATATTCTCACAAATTTTCTCGACACAAATCTCAGTGATTTCAAAAAAATCGGCTTCTTTACGGGAGACCCGGGCGATGACAGCCTTCTGCGATGGCGAATCGCGCACCTGATTTTGGAGCAGGCCGTAATAAACGCCAACACCCCTACACCCGCAACAAACGGAATCCTCTATTGGGGTTCGGAAGGCGAAAAATACAGTTGCTTGGCGGCAAACTACGATAACGAAGCCGGCGACAAATTAAATTTCTTGGAATTTCTGCCGGGTTCGTGGTTGAAGCCGTACAGTTGGGGGCATTTTTGGAATCGTGACGACCGCGTTAAATTGCTGCTCGAAATCGCGGCGCGCCAAGTGCGCCAAGCGCACATTGAGAACCTGTCAAAAGCGACACATGCTCTCGAAGCCGGCGAGAAAATCGAAGTCGCGGAGTTAATCAAACTCGGCTTTTTGAAAAAAGACGGCGATAAAATAACGCCCTGCATTCCCGTCTACACCGCCGCGCAATTCAACCAAGCACTTGCCCTCACTACCGGCGCAACAGAAAAAATCGCAAAAATCACCGCCGAAGCAGTCGAAATGAGCGCGGACATTTTGGTTCAGCACGCCCCCGCCTCAAAGAAAGCAGAAGCAAAATCCGTTGCATGGCTCAAAAACCGCGAACTCGCAATGGACAGACCCGTCGAAATTATGCTCGGAAGCGGCGCGCTTCGCCGCACTTACGAAAACGAACACCCGGCGGTTTATGCTGTGGTTTAAGTTCGCAGGCTTCGCCCGCACCCACCCGCTTTTTGGAAAAAGCGGGGCAAAAACACTAAAAAAACCGCGCAAAGCGCGGTTTTTTGATGAAGTTTTGATGAAACTTTTTCAAAAGTTTCCGGGTTTGGGCAGAGCCCAAGGTCTCAACCTATCCTCTGAACAAAATCCGTGTCAAAAGCACGATTATCGGCAAAGCAAAAACGGTTCTCATAAGGAAAATGATTGCTAAGTGTCCGATATTCAGGGGGATTTTCGACTTGAGAATAAGGATTCCCGTTTCGGCCATGTAAATAATTTGTACGATGGACAATGCGCCGATAATAAATCGGGTGGCGATAGGCGCAACAAAGAATTCATACAACTCGTAACCGTAGCCGTAACCCTCGACGTAGTCGCCGGCATAGCCGGTGTAAACGGCAACCGCGTCCTGCCCGCTCAATAAAACGGCGGGAAGAAACATGTCGAAAAATCCGACGAGCGTAGCGGATGAGTAGTTCATGGCGTATTCGACGCCGAGTAAGCGCATAAATTGCCCGAAAGGCCACGAAGCTATGTCAAAAATCGGGGTTTGAGCGTTAATCACGAGAGCAATCGTTCCCCACGCAAGAATGAAAGGAATCAAATCCATAAAAATGTTGAGCCAGTTTGAAAGCCCGGATTTTATAACGCCTGCGGGCGTAGTTACGCTTGCCCTTTGCGCCGCAAGGCGTGTAGCTTGGCTGAAAATCGAGGTATTCGGGTCGGGTTCTTCAACAATTTGCTTGCCGACTTCGGGCAAGTATTCGTCTTTGATTCCGCGAAGCGGCCAAATACGCGGCATAATCACCGCAAGAATAATTACCGTTATGCAGATGACGAGATAAAACACCAAAAAATTCGACATAAGCCCGATAAAATTTGCAATTACGAACGTAAACGGCAGGGAAACGATTGTGAAGTTTACGCAAATTGCCGCCGCTTCACGACCTGTGTAAAAGCCTTTTTCGTGTTGGTCGCGGGTAATGATAACGCTTGCCGCCGACGAGCTGAACCACGAACCCATAAGGTCAATAGACGAACGCCCCGGAAGGGTGAACAAAAAGCGCACAACTTTGCGAATCAGCATTCCGAGAAATTCCATAATGCCGAAATCGGTCAGAAGGGGAATCGCAAGCCCGAGAACAAGAAAAATCGTAATCAGATTCGAACCGGACGAGCCGCCCGCAATCAAATCCATCATCAAACCCGCGCCGTCCCAAGGGCAAAGCAACCAATCCGGACCTACGCCGAAAAAAACCATCCACACAAGAACAACGGCAATGCCCTTGCTCACAAAATAAACGGGATGGCTCAAAAATAAATCTTTGAGGCGGCTGTTGTCCATGATGAAACTCGGTTTAAATACCCACGCAACGACCGTTCCGAGAAACGAAACGGTTATCAAAATCGCGGCAATGGTGAACACCAATCCGAAGCCGCCGAGTTCAAATCTGTTAAGCGTAAGCCCGAGCCAATTGATTACAAAACCGAGAGGGATGTTAAACGTACCGCCGCCGGCCGGCAACAGCACAACGAACAAAAACAGACCGATAATCGACATGATTACAAATTTCGCAACGTGCCGACCTTGCAATTTGTAGTCGTTGTTCACAAAATCATCTCCTTTTTTGGTGCCGCGTGCGTATTGGCGCGGCAATGGCGTCTATTTTTTGAGCCAACTCATCATAGCGCGAAGTTCCGTGCCGACTTTTTCAATGGGAAGGTCTTGTTCGATGCGGCGTTTTGCCAAAAATCCGGCGCGATTCGCCTTGTTTTCCAAAATCCAGTTTTTCGCGAAAGTGCCTTCTTGGATTTCAAGCAAAACCTGTTTCATTTCCTTGCGGGTTTCTTCGGTAATTACGCGCTTGCCGGTGACATAATCGCCGTATTCGGCGGTGTCGGAGATAGAATAGCGCATGTAGGAAAGCCCGCCCTGAACAACCATGTCGATAATCAGCTTCATTTCGTGTACGCATTCGAAATAAGCGGCTTCGGGGCTGTATCCCGCCTCAACAAGAGTGTCGAAGCCGGCCTTCATAAGTTCGGTTACGCCACCGCAAAGCACTGCCTGCTCACCGAAAAGGTCGGTTTCGGTTTCTTCTTTGAATGTCGTTTCGAGAACGCCCGCGCGGGCAGAGCCGATACCGGCCGCGTAGCCCAAAGCGGTTTTCAGTGTGTCGCCGGAGGGGTCTTGGTAAACGGCAACAAGCCCCGGAACACCTTTGCCCTCTTGGTATTGACTGCGAACGGTGTGCCCCGGGCCTTTCGGCGCAATCATAAACACGTTTACATCCGACGGCGGCACAATCTGATTGTAGTGAATGTTGAAGCCGTGCGCAAAAACTAAGTAATCGCCGGCTGAAAGATTCGGCTTGATGTCGTTTTCAAAAACCTCCGGCCCGAGTTCGTCCGGAACAAGCATCATAATAATTTTTGCCGATTTTGCCGCTTCCGCCGGAAGCGCGACAGCAAGCCCCGCCGCCTTTGCTTTTTCCGCGCTCGGGCTGCCGTCTCGCAAGCCGACAACTACGTCCGCGCCGGATTCATGCAAATTCAGTGCGTGCGCATGACCTTGGCTTCCGTAGCCGATAATCGCTACTTTCTTTCCTTTCAGCGAGTTCAGGTCGCAGTCCTCTTGGTAAAATAACTTTGCCATTTTCATTCCTCCATTTATGTTTTTTTCAGTTCACTCTTTAAACCACTCACCACTTGTTCAAGTGTTTCGCTTTTTTCATGTACCCGTTAATCAAATACTCGACAATGATTTTCTCGTCCCGTTCATTGAACAGAAAGCCGAAATTATCGCCCACAGCACGTGCTGTTTTGCCAAAAAACTCACATACGGAAAAAACGGTATCCCAATTAGTAATCTCGTCATTTTCCGGGATTTTTTTAAGAGGGGCGGAATTATTCCATTTGAGCATTTGGTTCAGCGTTTGCAATGTCACGGAATTGAGCTTTTCCGCAGCGAGTTGCGGTTGGTTGCGGGCAATTGCCTTTGCGACATCGGTTAAAAACCACCAAAATCCGGCGCAACATGCCGCATATTTATCCGCTGTCGGCGCGGTTAAGCAGTTGTCTTTATCCAAAAGCACGACCGTTCGTTTACCCGCGATAAATTTGTTTTGCATCGCTTCTTCCCGGATTTCCGCAAGCAAATCCGCGCGGCTTCCGTCCGAAAATAAAATTCCCCATACATAGAATCGCGATAAATCGTTAATATTTTTGCCGAAAAAAATATTTTCGTTTTTCAGACTCTCGAAAACAAAGGCAATTTCTCCAAAATCACGCAACCATTCTGTGCTTTTCGCAAACGAAGCAATTTCCGTTACGACGAAAACAATGTCATAATCCGAAAAAGCGTCCGTCGGTGCGTCGGGATTTGCGCGCGAACCATGTAAATAAACAGCTCGTACACGCTCGTCATGTTGCGCAAACTTTGTAAACGAGTCAATCATTGCTTTCCGCCGCGCGAAATTGCCGTCAAGCCTGTGCGGGCGATTTCAATGATGCCGTAGGGTTTCATCAATTCGATAAAGGCGTTCATTTTCATTAAATCGCCGGTCAGTTCCATTGTGATTGTTTTGACCGAAACGTCGATTATATTTGCGCGGAACACGGTTGCAATATTGAAAATATCCGAGCGGGCGGCGGCGTTTGCTTCAACTTTTACGAGGCAGAGTTCGCGATAAAGTGCGCTTTCGGCTTCGAGTTCGGTGACATCGTGTACGTCGATGAGCTTTGCAAGCTGCTTTTGAATCTGCTCGACAACGCGCTCGTCGCCGTGAAGGGACACGGTGATGCGCGAGTAACGAATATCTTCCGACGCGCCAACGGAAAGGCTGTCGATGTTGTATCCGCGCCGGCTGAAAAGCCCCACAACGCGCCCGAGTACACCCGCTTTGTTCTCCACCATGATTGACAATACGTGCCGCATATTATTCGCCCCCTTCCAATACATATTCGTCGATGCCGGCTCCCGGCGGAACCATCGGGAAAACACGTTCGTCGTCGCTGATTTCGCAATTGATTACGCAGGGCGTTCCGAGCGCGAGTGCTTTGTTTATTGCGTCGTCAACTTCGACGGGCTTTGTTACGTTAAACGCCGTCGCGCCGTATGCTTCGGCGAGCTTGACAAAATCCGTCGTTTTGCCGTGAAGCGACGTTTGCGAATATCGGCGGTCGTAGAACATCGTTTGCCACTGCCGCACCATTCCCAGTGCGTGATTGTTGATAATCACCTCGATTACCGGCAATTCGTACTCAACGGCGGTGGCAAGTTCGATGTTATTCATGCGAAAACAGCCGTCGCCGGAGATGTTTACAACAGGTGTTCCGGGGTTTGCAACAGCCGCTCCGATTGCCGCGCCAAGCCCGAAGCCCATTGTTCCCAAGCCTCCGGATGTAATGAATCGGCGCGGGCGGTCGATTTGCAGATAATGACACGACCACATTTGATGCTGCCCGACTTCCGTTACGAAAATCGCTTTGTCGCGAGCAAGCTCGCTCAGACGTTGAATGACATATTGCGGCTTCAGCAAGCCGCTTTCTTTGTAGCCGAGAGGGAATTTTGCTTTTAACTCGTTCATACGACCGGTCCATGCGGCGCGGTCGTTTTTTTGCAAAATCGGGTTTAATAATGAAAGAATTTTTTTCACGTCGCCCACAAGCGAAAACACCGTGTCGATATTTTTGTTTATTTCCGCAGGGTCGATGTCGATATGCAGAACTTTTGCGCCGGGCGCAAAACGTTTTGCGTTTGATATTACGCGGTCGGAAAATCTCGCGCCGATTGCAATTAAAAAATCGCACTCCGTTGCAAGACTGTTTGCAGTGGCTGTTCCGTGCATTCCAATCATTCCGACATTGTGCGGGTCGGAGTCGGGAAATCCGCCGATGCCCATCGCGCTTACGCAAACCGGCGCGTCGATTATTTTTACAAATTCAATAAGCTCCGCCGTTGCGTCGCCGGCGATAACTCCGCCGCCCGCATAAATCAGCGGCTTTTTTGCGGCATGAATCAGCTCCGCCGCTTCGTTTAACTGCTGCGGAGTTACGCGCGTGCTTTCGCGCAGGGCAGGGGAGGGCGTTTGCGGCGAAAATTGACACTCCGCCGTTGCGACGTCTTTGGGAATATCCACAAGAACCGGCCCCGGTCGTCCGGAACGCGCAATATGAAAGGCTCTTCGGATTGTATCGGCAAGGTCGGCAACGTCTTTCACAATGAAATTATGTTTGGTAATCGGCATGGTTATTCCGGTTGTGTCAACTTCCTGAAAACTGTCTTTGCCGAGCATCGGTACCGAAACATTTCCCGTTATTGCCACAATTGGCGAAGAATCCATATAAGCCGTAGCGATTCCCGTTACAAGATTTGTAGCTCCGGGGCCGCTTGTTGCCAAGCAAACCCCGACTTTCCCCGTAGAACGGGCATAACCGTCGGCGGCGTGTGACGCACCTTGCTCGTGGCTTGTTAAGTAATGGTTGATTTTATCTTTGTACTTGTAAAGCGCGTCGTAAATCGGCAGCACCGCGCCGCCGGGATAACCGAAAATAGTGTCTGTGCCTTGCTCGATTAAGCATTCGAGTAAAATTTCCGCTCCGTTGAGTTGCAAGGGGCATCACGTCCTTCATTTTGTGGTTTGTCCGATTATAGCGTATTTTTTATTCTGCGTACACCCGTTTTAAAATATCCTCAAGAGTATCGCCGGCGTCCCGGTATTTTGACAAAAATCCGGTGTGGTCGCCGTCGTAAAGCAACTTGCCGCTGTCAATGAGAATCAGCCGCTCCGCGATTTCTTCGATGTCGCCGGTGTCGTGGGTTGTAAGTAAAACCGTTGTGCCTTGCTCTCGGTTGATTTGCCGCAAAAATGCACGAATACGGTCTTTCACCAAAACATCAAGCCCGATTGTCGGTTCGTCAAGATAGACAACTTTAGGCTGATGCAAAAAACACAGCGCGAGATTCGCTCGCATTCGTTGCCCGAGGCTCAATTGACGGACCGCTTGCGACAAAAAACTTTCCATTTCAAGGGTTTCAACAAGCATGTCGCGTTGCTTTTTAAAATCGCGGTCGCTCAACCTGTACATGGTTTTGAATAATTCAAATGTGTCGCGAACCGGTAAATCCCACAATAGCTGTGTTCTTTGTCCGAAAACCACACCCATATCAAGCGCGTTTTTTGTGCGATTTTTGCACGGGTCGCGGTCGAAAACACGCACGATTCCGGTGGTCGGCGATAAAATTCCCGTAAGCATTTTTATCGTCGTTGATTTTCCCGCGCCGTTTGAGCCGATATATCCCACCATTTCGCCGGGTTCAATTGTGAAGCTGATGTCGTCCACTGCGCGTTTTGCTTCGTATCGCGGGCGAAAAAATTCCGAAAAGCGTGAGCGCGACTCGTCACGCTTGCGGATTTTATAATCTTTGCATACGTTTTTTAACTCAATTTGCGACATGCGAAAAGCCCCTTTTCTAAGAGCCTGTTTAATATCCCCATTCCGGCATCTTTTCGGCAAATTTTCCGCTCCGCTGCGTCGGCGCGGACTTGCAGAATCTCTCCGTTATGCTACGTCCGCGCCTTCTTGCGGTGCAAAAAATTTTCCCGAAAATCCACCGAAAGCGGGATATTAAACAGGCTCTAAGTCCCCGCGCTTTCGTAACCCCTGCTTACAAACCGCCACACCAACGCCGTTGCTCCGGCGAGAATCAGAGCAACAGCCGGCGCAAGCCACATTGTAACATGCGGAAAAATCCCGTCCTGCTTTCCGAGAAGAACCTGCACGGGATAAAATCCGACAAAACTGAAAGGCAAAATTGCAGTAAAAATGAACTGCAACGGGCGCGGATAAATCGTAAGCGGATATTGCAAAAATTCGCGCCCCTGCCAGAAGAACATTGCAAGCGGCGAATGCGAACGCAGACGAAGCGCGGGAAATTCGCATAAAAGCATCAGGCACGCGGTAATCATCCCGCCGGAAAGCAATGTAACGAAAAGCCACAGCCATTGCCCCGCGCCCCACGAAATTTCGAGGCGCGTTATGCTGAAAATCATTGCCGCGCCGGACAATGTAATGTGCGATACATAACCGATATTAAACGTAGTCGCAACAAGATACAAAAACGGCGGCATCGGGCGACAAAAAGCCTCGTCCATGGTGCCGTTGATTGCCATATTGCGAAATTCGCGGGTCAAATTAAATGTAAACGACGCGCCGAGCGCGTAAGCTAACAGATACATTGCGAACAAAAACAAAACTTCTTCCGGCGTCCAACCCGCCAAAGTGCCGAAATTCCATACGGTAAGCATGACCATCACCATAAAAATTCCGTAAGAAAACCACTGCGCGATAATTCCTCCGACCCACGCACCGGGATATTCAAGCCGTGCCTTGAACAGATATTTTACAATTTGAAGAAACACCCGCACATAATGCATTTTATCCTCCCTGCACGACAAGTTTGAATTGTACGCGCCTCCAAATCAGCCGCTCTACGGCGAAAAGCACAACAATCCAAAAAATTGCCGAGCCCAATGCGACGAAAATTTCTCTGCCGTAAAGCCGCCCCAAATACACTTCCATCGGCACGAACATCGCGAATCGAAACGGCAAAACATCCGCAGCTGCACGAAGCGAATCCGGATAAAACCAAAGCGGCAAAAATGTTCCGCCGAAAAGCATAAAAAGTGCGCGCTTGTACCACGCGATATACCAAAAATCCGTCAGCCAAAAAACACTGTACGCAAGAATAAGGTCAATCAGTGTAAGAATCACGCCGCCGAGTATCGCCGCGACTACAAACCACACAAATGCTTCCGCGCCCGACGGCGGCAAAATTCCGATAAAAATCACTGCAACAATAAAAATCGGCAGCGAATGCGACAGCGTTTGGATTATCGCGCCGGCGTGTTTCCCTGCCACAAGTTGAAAATGATACGAACACGGGCGCGACAATTTGAGCGCGATATCCCCTGACATATTATCCGCGCCGATTACTTCGGAAAGCGACGTTCCCGTAAAACCCGCGCCCCCGGTCAAAATCATAACGACGTCGCCCACAACAAAAAATGTCATTGTTTCCGCCAAAGTAACATCGCCGGCGTTTCCGGTTGCAAAAAGCGTGACCCAAAGCGCGTATCTCGCCGCAAGCATAAAAAGCGCGGATGTAATTCCCGCGAAAATATTCGTACGGTATGTCGCAAAACGGCGAAAATCCTTTGCAATCAAAACGGCATATAGCTTTATGTAATGCTTCATAACCCCAACATCCTTTTCACGATTTTAACATTTTTTCGCATTTTTGCAAACACACGACGAGCGTTTTGAGAAAACGGTTCGAGCGGCAAATCCTATTGGTAGCTGAGTGGTTACCAATAGGATTTGTGGTCATGCGTGAAACGAACGGCGATTTTTTAAGATTTTTTGCGTTTTGACAGAATTTATTCCCTAAACTTTTCTTTTGCGAATAAATGTAGCGCGGAAAAAAGGAGGGATGACCCCTCCTCCTTTTTCATACCGAACACCATAATGCATGTGCGCAAATTTTCCGCACAGTTTTCAAAACTGTTTACCTGTGGCTCGGATGCCCTAATCCGTAAACAGTCGGGCGGAATGCAAACTCGCCGCTCGGGATGCCGTCGGGGCTGAGGATAAATGCCGCCAAAAAGCCCGGATATTCACCCATGTATCTGAAATTTTCAAAATTTACTTGGAGGGCTTTTATCGTTCCGGCGGGAATTTGCAATGTTTTCACTTCAATATCGGTTAATTCGAAGTCAGCCAACTCGAAGATAAATGCTACAAGCGTTGCGTCGTAGTCCGCGCGATTTCCGTAGGCAATGTTCAGCCTGTGGCTGAATTCACCGTCAAAATCGAAGAAAAACACGGAGTTCTCTGTCGGGTCAAAAGCATCGCGCCGTTCCAAGTCCCCTTCCCTGATAAACAAATACTCGTGAGTGTGAACTCCGGCTAAAAGCCGCTCAAATTCGTCAAATTCGTACAAAAGTCGCTCAAATTCATCAAAAATCAAGTCGGTTAAATCGGAATCCGGCTGATTTTGCTCCGCCTCGTACTGCCGAATTTCTTCCGCAAATGCTGTAAAGTCGCTGAAAATCCCGCCGAGCATTTCGTCTAAATACGCTATAGCCGGAACATGTCTGCCTTCGATAATACCCCAAAGCGCATCCGTAGTATCTATATTGAAAACTTCCATAAAGCCGTTCACGCCGTATCGGTCAACAAGCCGTTCAAGAATCGACAAGAACTCTCCGCCTGCTACAGCTGCGATAAAAACATCTTCGTCGGCTACAATGTCCACCACGTCCGATACCGTCATAAAAAATTCTTCTGCGTTATCCATGCCCAAAATATCTATAACTCCGATAAACCCGTGCGACGCCGCAAGAAGCAGCGCGGCGGCTTCCGGACCGTTTCGCTGCGCATCGTCCCAAACTTCGCCGATAAAATCGAAAATTGAGCGCTCAAGCCATTCCGCACCGTAACGACGAATTTGTCGTTCGCGTTCGCCGGAAAATTCAAGCATCCCCGAAATCAGGGCAACAAGCTCATCGTGAGTGAGTCCGGACAGCCGAACAATTTCATCAAAATCGAAGTCGGGGTCGTACACCCGGGCAAGCTCGATTGCATTACGCAATGCTATTGAAACTTCTTCCGGCGAAGCCTCGCCGCCCGTTGCAATAAAATGCTCTGTTCGCAGCATTTGCGCGGCGGAGTCTTCCCCTGCCCTCCCGACTTGCTCACCGAAAAATTCTACAAGAACGAAAGCCGAGTAAGCCAGCCATTGTTCACCGTGACGCGCAATAAGTGCGCGCATGTCTTGGCGAAGTTCCTCCGAAAGCATGTCAACGACGTCATAGTGAGAAAGCCCGGCAAGCGCGATAATCTCGTCAAAATCGAAACCGCTTTCTTCGCGGGCAAATTCCGTCGCTGTAAGCAGGGCGTCGGAAATCATTTCACGCGAAATTTCGCCTGTTGCAATCACGTGATACATCAGCAATGCTCGCGCAGCTGAATCTGTTCCGCCATGCAGGGATTCGTCCTCAAAATATGCCATAAAGTGCAAGAGGGCGAAATGAAGCCACCAATCTTCGCCGTACTGAATCACGAGCCATTCTATATCGTCGGAGCTTTCGAGCAAAAGCTCGGACTGAATAATATGAACAACGTCGTCGTGCGTGAGTCCGGCAAGCTCCGCAATTTCATTAAAGTCGAAGCCTTCCTCATAGGCAATTTCGATTACGGTAGGCAGCGTTTCGGAAATTTCTTCGCGGGTGACAATCGCCCCTGCCCCGAACACGGGCATTGCGAAAACAAATGTAAAAATCAAAAAAACAAGCAATAATTTTTTCATGTATGACTCTCTCCTTTTTTGCAAAATTAAAGTGCGTCAAGCGCACATTGAATACCGGGGACACATGCAATTTGCCGCACGTTCCCTCGAAGCCGGAATGCCTTCCCGGGGTGTGCATCCACTACCGACAAGTGGCGGAAATTCGGCCAAAAGGCGGGCATTGGCGATAGTGGCAACACGCTTTAACACAAAATTAAAAGCCGCGTCGCAGAGAAATTCTCTTGCGACGCGGCTTTTTCGATATACTAAACTTTGGCCTCGGCAATTTTAACTTCGGAGGAAAGAGGTTTGACACCGATAAGCTCAATACTGCGCTCGTCGGGCTGACCAAAACCTACATGGAGGGTGTGTTCGCCCTCAATTGTGTAAAAATCGCCTTTCCAATCGCGGCGCAAATATGTGTCTGCCGCAAGCTCAATTTTAACTTTTTGCGTTTTATTGGCCGCAAGCTGCACGGGCGCGATGCCCACAAGACGCCAACGTTCTTTTTGCTCGGGCGTTTCAACATAAACCTGTACAACTTCGCGTCCGGCTTTTTTGCCCACGTTTTTAACTTTTACGGTAACGGATTTTTTATCCTTGGCAACAGCAAGGTCGCTTACATCGAATTTTGTGTACGAAAGCCCGAATCCGAAGGGATAAAGCACGTCGCCTTTGTAGTAGCGATAGGTGCGATTATGCATGGAATAGTTCCAAAATTCGGGCAAATCGCTTGTCGAGCGGTAGAAAGTAACGGGCAATTTACCCGCCGGATTAACTTTACCCGCGATAATTTCCGCAATTGCGCGTCCGCCGAGTGCGCCCGGATAAAATGCTTGAATTACACCGGCGCAATGCTCGTCGGCGAAATTGATTGCCATTGCCGAACCGGTTATCAGCACGAGAATTACAGGCTTGCCGGCTGCCGCTTCAACGACTTTTTCCAGCAAAAGCTGTTGGCGTCCCACAAGATTTATGTCAACTTTGTCGCCGCTTGCGAACTCGTTGCCGGTATCGCCTTCTTCGCCTTCAATGTCGGCGTCAAGTCCGAGCACAAGAACCGTTGCGTCGCTTTCGCGGGCGGCAATCATTGCCTCGGAAATACGATTGTCCTCTTTGGCGAGAACAGATGTTTTCGGCTTGAACAAATGACAGCCTTCCGAGAACATTACTTGCGTGCCGGATTTTTCGGCAAGCTCGCGAATACCGTCCAAAACGGTTACATAGCGCGTTGCCGTACCGTTGTAATTGCCTTCGAGAGCGCGACGGCTGTCGGCATTGGGGCCGATTACGGCGATTTTTTTCAATGCTTTGAAATCAAGCGGAAGCGCACCGTTATTTTTCAACAAAATCGGAGAACGGCGCGTAACTTCGAGGTTAAGCGCGTGATGCTCTTCGCAGTCAACAGCATCGTAGGGAATGCTTGTGTATTTTTTGTTCTCCTTCGCGCCCAAAAGCCCGAGCTTCATGCGTGATACCATCAGACGTTCGACGGAGCGCGTGATGTCATCTTCGCTTAATTTGCCCTGATGCACGGCTTCCGCCGCCATCGACATTACATCGCCGCAGCAGAGGTCGCAACCTTTTTGCACCGCAAGCGCGATTGAATCGAGCGGCCCTTCGGTTACATGGTGATGCTTATGGAAATCTTCAATTGCCCAACAATCGGAAACAACATGTCCGTCGAACGCCCATTTTCCACGCAGAATATCAACAAGCAGAAGCTGCGAACCGCAACAAGGCTCGCCGAGCAAGCGGTTATACGCACCCATTACGGACTCGACGCCGGCATTAACAGCCGCTTCGAATTGCGGCAGATATGTGTTCCATAAATCATAGGGGTCGCAGATTGCGTCAAAACTGTGACGGTCGGCTTCCGGCCCGCTGTGTACGGCAAAGTGCTTCGCGCAGGCGATTGCTTTGAGCGAATTTTTGTCTTCGCCCTGTATGCCTTCGATAAACGCGACGCCGAGTTCCGCCGTCAAATACGGGTCTTCGCCGTATGTTTCATGTCCCCTGCCCCATCGCGGGTCGCGGAAAATATTTATGTTAGGCGACCAGAAACTGAGTCCCTTATAAATATCGCGGTCGCCTTCTCGTGAAAAAGCGTGATATTTTGCGCGACCTTCGGTTGCTGTGCAATCAGCGACTTGTTTGAGAAGGTCTTTGTCAAACGTAGACGCCATTGCAATGGCTTGCGGGAACATTGTTGCCGTACCGGCGCGCGCAACACCGTGCAACGCTTCGTTCCACCAGTTGTATGCGGGTACGTCAAGTCGCTCGATTGCGCCCGCGTAATGCAACATTTGGCTTACTTTTTCTTCGAGCGACATTTGAGAAACAAGCTCGCGTGCCTTTTCCTTGAAATTCAAAGATACCACCTCATAAAATTTTTTATTTATTCCGAGAGAGTGTTGAAAAACAGCCTGAGCTGTGCCTGCATTGCAGGAAACCGACGGATTCAGGTCGGTTTTCGAGATGCGACATATGCGAAAGCGTAATTTTTCAACACTCTCTTCGGATGCATTTTATTCCATCGGTTATTTTTTGTAAACCTTTATCGCAAACGCACCCGAAACGCCCGTTCAGGCTTCGTCGGAAAGTTCGCTGTCATCTGCGGTATTCCAATCATCCGGTTTGAATATTTCCTCTAATAAGATGTCTAAACCAAGCAATGTCGGAACCACATCATCTCCACCGTAAGTTCGCGAGTAGTATTTGCCGTTTTCTAAAAGATAAACGTCAAGTGTTCCGTGTTCGGGGTCGACAATCCAATACTCTTTCACGCCTGCTTCCATATATTTTTTATGCTTCAACACGCGGTCGTTATATGTCGTTGACGGCGAAATGACTTCGATTACCATATCCGGTGCACCGATTATTCCGCGTCCTTTGGGGTCAAGTTTGCTTTTGTCGCGCAGAATAATAACATCTGGTTGTACAACCGTATCGTCAAACTCATTGGTGCTAGGGTGTGTCGTCAAAAGCGAAATGATATAATGGAGAAAACCCAAAGGGGGTAATCTCCGTGAATGAATCATGCCACCGCCACGATATAACGGACACGTTGTGGAGCTTGATAGAACCGAA
>WQVC01000012.1 GCA_009781765.1 Defluviitaleaceae bacterium
CGTTCTTAAACGGTGGAGAGGCATTGCTACGCGCTACGCCAAACACACAAAATCCTACCTTGCCGCCGTTCAAATCGCTTGCGTTTTCGGATGGAGCAATGCCTTTTGACGACACTCCCTAGAGTGAATCAAATTGATTCACGATATGGAAACACGCTCAATACACGAGGAGGCAACCAAAATGAAAAATCAATTATCTCTTACCATTGTAATTTTGATTATTGCGGCACTTTTGTTCAGCAGCACCTTTATGATTTTTATGAGCTATCGGGAAAAGCGAAGCGTAATTTTGGAACAAAGTGCAGAAAAGGCAATGATGGTAGCGCAAACAATTGCCGCGCAAATCGACCCGGTTCGGTACGAAGTAATTGCCGTATCGGGCGAAACGGACGAGTATTGGTATACAGTCAGAGATTCGTTACGTTCGGTGGCGTTTTACACCAATGCGCTGTACGCATTTATATTGCTGCCGGGTTACACAGACGTGGTTACATATTTTGCCGATACATCAACGCCGCTCTCTGACCACGCCCCCTTCGGGCTTTGGGATACTCTGGACGTTATTTACTATGCTCCGGAAATGTTCACGGCTATGAACACCGCCGTGGCCGGAACTTCCGGCATTATCGACGGCGGCGATTTCGGCTCTACGGTTGCCGGCTTTGCGCCTGTTTTGTCCGGTGACGGCAGACTTTTAGGCTTGGTGGTCATTGAATTCAGCGTGGATGATGTGCTTGCGCCCGTAAATCGCTTTGCTGTTTTCATGGCAATTATCGCCCTGATTTTTTCTGCGGTGTTTGCGATGTTTGCGGTTATTATCGTTCGAACGCAGGTTACAAAGCCGTTAAACTCGCTTATGACCGCGTCAAAAGAAATCGCAAAAGGCAACATGAATATGAAAATTGATAAATCGCGCCTGCCGAAAAACGAAATCGGTACGCTCGCGGTGGATTTCGCGTCGCTTGTTGATATGATACGAAACTTGGTTGCGGATTTCGAAACAATGACAAGCGAGCATTTATCGGGGCGTTATAATTTCACTTTGGACGAAACAAAATATTCCGGCGCGTATGCAAACTTGGCGGAGCAAATGAAAGCCATGACAAATTACTATGTACAAAATACCGTCGAAAATATAAATGTAATGAAGCAATACAGCGAGGGCAACTTTGATTACGCGGTGCGTCCGTATGAAGGCGACTGGCAATGGGCGAACGAAGCGATGAGCAATCTGTGATTAAACTTTGCAAATATTGTTACAGAAATTGAAAATCTTGCGAAAAGTGCCATCGAGGGAAATTTTGAGGCTAAAGCCGACGAGCAGAAATTCAAGGGAAGTTGGGCAGACCTTGTTCATACCCTGAATAATCTGATGGAGGCCGTTGAAAAACCCCTTTCTCAAATTGAGCAAAACATGGAATTGATGGCACAGGGGGATTTCTCACATCTTGAAGGGGAGTTTCGCGGAATTTTCAAAAAAGTACAGCACGCCTGTAATTTCAGCAACCAAACAACTTTAGAATATATCAGCGAAATAGCGGATGTATTGGGCAAAATGGCCCGAGGCGATTTAACCGCTTCAATTAACAGGGACTTTATCGGCTCGTACGCCGACATAAAAACCGCATTAACCACTATTTTAGATTCGTTAAACAAAACGATGGCGAACATCCAATCCGCCACGAGCCAAGTGGTTGCGGGAGCAGAGCAAATTAACCAAGGCGCAATGCAACTTTCCGACGGTTCATCTGTGCAAAGCGCGGCAGTACAGCAACTGACTGCATCCATGCAAATTATCGACCAAAAAGCAAAAGAAAGTGCCGCAAATGCCGCAGATGCAAGCGAACGCGCAGCGCATTCCACCGAACACGCCAAGCAGGGTGACGAAGTTGTTAATTCCATGTTTGCTTCCATCGACAAAGTGAAGGAATCGAGCAATGAAATTTCAAAAATTCTCAAGGCTATATCCGATATAGCGTTCCAAACAAATTTGCTTGCGTTAAACGCGGCGGTTGAAGCGGCGCGGGCGGGCGAACACGGCAAAGGCTTTTCGGTAGTTGCGGAGGAAGTCCGCAATTTGGCGGGAAGAAGCCAACAATCCACCAACGAAACTACAGTAATAACAGATGCCAACGCCCGCAACGCAAACACCGTACAGGTTGCGGCAAAAAATGTCGCCGACTCGTTCTCCGTTATTGCGGATAATATCGTTCAAATGTCCGACATTATTGCGGAAATTGTAGAAATGTCCGGCGAACAAGCGCATTCAATCGGAACGGTAAACGCCAATATCGGCGAAATTTCCAAAGTGGTGCAGGATAATTCCGCAACCGCACAAGAAGCCGCCGCCGCTTCCGAGGAGCTTAATTCCCAAGCCGAAATACTTCAGCAAATGGTTTCGTTTTTCAGGCTGAAATAACCGGAGGAGCGATTGTCTCTATTTTTCTGCGCCTTCGATGATGTAGATATGCAAAGGCTCTTCTCCTTCGGATAACATTGGCGCGTTGCCGACCTTATCTAACAGAAGCACTTTTTTATCGTAATTCACGCCCCAATTAAAGTATTTTAAAATGTCGCTGCCAAACAAGCTGCGAAGTTGTGAATCAAGAGCAAAGAAAATTCGGCAGTTTTGAATTTCACGTTCACCAAACTTTATCGAAATATTTTTGATATACCGCAAGCGAATATTGCTCGAAGCTGTCGTTGCACTTAAATGGTGAAAAGGGCAAGTCTCTAAAAATTCGCGCGTGTAACCAAGATTATATAAATCTTGGCTGTCTATGGTTGTGAAATCCGAGCCGGAATCCAACTTAAAACGAACGCCTTTGAATGATTTATAATCACTTGTCGCAACATCCGCGAAAAAATCTACACGCCCAAGACTATTGAAAACAAATGGAATGTTTATTGTCCCCATAACGACAACCCTCCAATTTGCGGAGTGTCATTAAAGCCCTCCATAACCGCAGAATTACCTCTGCTTCGCCCTAATGCTCTTTCGGTTTCGTAGGCTTCGTCTTTGCTGTCTGTGACTAAATGCACAAGCCCCATGTATTTATGGGTTTCCGGGTCGTATTCCATTTCAACAAATACAATCCATTGCTTGGGATATTGCATATAGGCCTCTTCGCTCCAGATTTTATTTGTCTTCGTCATTTCCTTGCCTCCTCTCCAAAATCGCCGGCGCACTCTTGCCCTCGGCGTTCGCTATGCAGTCATATTTTCAAGCTCTTCAGCATAACCGGCCATTTCTTCGGAGGAAACTGCCAAGCCTTGAATCGTGGTCGAACTTCCTTCGGCTACGATTGCAAATTGGCTGATTCCGTTGCTCAACTCGGCTGCCAATTCCGATTGCTCTTTGGATGCGGAAGCGATTTCTTCCACCAACCGGGAAACCTGTTCGAAACCGGCAACGATTGTGTTTAACGATTCGGCCGTGCTTTCGGCGGTTCGTGTTCCGGCGGCAACCCTGCTCAACGAATCCGTGATTAACTCGTTTGTCATTTTTGCGGCTTCGGACGAGCGGCTTGCAAGCGTTCGCACTTCTTCCGCGACAACGGCAAAACCTCTGCCGTGTTCGCCGGCACGGGCGGCTTCAACGGCGGCGTTAAGCGCGAGCAAATTTGTTTGAAAAGCGATGTCCTCTATCGTTTTGATAATTTTTGATATGTTGTTGGATGCCGCCTTGATTCCCTCCATGGAAACAAGCATCTCTTTCATATCGACATTTCCCTTGACGGCGTTCTCCTTGGCCAGATTCGACAAACTGCCGGCACTTTCGGAATTTTCGGCGTTCGCGCTGATTTTCGAACTCAAAATATCCACATTGTTATTCAAAATTTGAATTTGCGCGCTTTGCTCCTCGTAGCCGGCGGCAAGTTCTTGCGTGCTTTCCGCAATTTTCCGTGAATCCGTTGTCAACTTCTCGCTTGTTGAGCGCAAATTTGTAACCATTGCGTTTGCTGTATCTTCAACTTTTTTTGCAAGAGCGTTCATTTCCGTAACGTCCTGAACAATTTCAACGTAGCCGTTAAGACGACCGTCGGCGTCGCTGAGCGACGAAACCGACACATTAAAATCACTGCCGCCCTGGCTGAACGAGGTTTTTGTTGTTCCCCGCTTAAACAATGCTATGCCGCAATTTTCCGTGCCGCAAATATTTGCGCCCCAACTGCTGCAATGCTTTCCTCTTATTTGACTGCGCTTTTTGCCCAAGGCGGTTTCTGTTGCGCGATTTACAAACGTCCAATTCATTTTTTCATCCGTTACGGAAATCGGAAACGGCACCGCATCCAAAATAGATTTATACCACCGCGATAATTCATCCGCTTCGCGTGATTTTGCGGTTAAGTCCGATATGTCGCGCACTGCTTCAACGTGACCGGCAATTTCACCGTTTTCATCGTACAGATAATTTGTTGTTACCTGAAAATCCTTGCCGAATTGAGAAAACAATGTTTCGTGCAAACCTTTGCGCAAGCGCATTATTCCGCAATCGTCGGTTTTGCATATTCCCGCGCCCCAACTGCTGCAATGTTTGCCGATGATGTCTTTGCGCTTAACGCCGAGCATATCTTCCACAACTTTGTTTATGAAAGTCCAGTTCATATTTTTGTCGGTTATGGAAAGCGGAATCGGCATGGCGTCCAGTATTGATGTCAACCAAAAAATTTCTTTTTTGTATGCGGCGGCGGCTTTTTTTGCATCGGCGGAATTTATTCCGACAAACGCCCGATGCCCGTTATTTGAAATTCCGGCGTCGCACGCGGTGAACCCCGCCTTTTCAAATACTGCGCGGTTTTCGCCGTTGCCGGCTATTCTCCGAGCGGCGGAGTTCATATAGAAACTCTTGTCGCCGCCGAACAATACCACAGGCACACTGAGCGAATCTAACGCCGATATGTAGCGGTTTAAATTCGCCTTTGTACGGAGAAGCAGGAAACAGGCGACAGCCGCCGCAAAAAACAACACAACAAGACCTGCTGAAAGACCAATGTACAACATGAACATACCTCCCGAAATTTGATTTCGCGCCGCCCGACAAAAAAGACAACGAGCGAGCCGCTTACAAGGCATAGGCGAGGCGTTATTTCCTACCCTTGATTCGCGTATATATAAAGGTATACTTTTTCGCAGCGGGCGTCAATTTTTTTTGCAGTGCATAATGTCGTAAATGCTTATAAGCTGTGCATGAAAACGGACTTGCACCCGTTACCTCCTGTTGCTGTTGCGGACTCGCACTAAAGTCGAATTTATTTTCGAAAACACTTGACATCAAAACATTGTTCGCTTATACTGCACTCAAGCCTCGAACTTAAACTTCAAACTTAAATCTTGAGGCCCGCAATACAACATAGGAACGATGCTCGCTCTCTTGCGCATGTATACGCCCGGCCGGTGGTGCTTGGGGCAAAGTTCCGCTTCGGACGTCCGAAATTTTTTATTTTTCAAAAAATCAAAACTCCGCAGTGTGCAGCGGAAAAATAAAAAAAGCCGACAGGGGTTGTGCGCCTCCTGTCGGCTTTTTTTGCGTTTCACTATATTCTGACCTGCAATTTTCACCTGCCGAGTTGCATTGCTTGCCGATACGGAAATAAATATAATCTCGGTAAGTGAGGTGAGCAGCTTGAAAGTACAAATACAAGAGGGTCATTCGGATATTGAAGTGATTATAAAATGTCCGGAAGTTACGGACACTGTCCGAAAAACAGAAGCCCTGCTGTACGGTCTTGAAAAAAGATTGGCTTGCACCAAAAACGGCACAACGTGCTTTGTTGACAGACGCGATGTACTGTATTTTGAATCTGTTGACAAGCGGTGTTGGCTGTATACGGCTGATGATGTTTACGAAGTATCGTTCAAACTTTACGAAGCAGAGGAACTGCTTGCCGAGGCGGGCTTTATCAGAAGCTCAAAGTCGCAAATTTTAAACATTGCCGAAATCAAATCCCTGTGTCCCGATTTCGGCGGCCGAATTGAAACCGTAATGAATAACGGCGAAAAGCTGATTGTTTCCCGGCAATACGCCAAAATATTAAAAGAAAGGTTGGGGTTATAATGAAGGAGAGTATGAAAAAGTTAATAACTCTGTCCGTACCGATTAAAGCATTTGCTTCAATGATTTTTGCGGGGATTATGGTGCTTTATATGGTAAGCGGCGTTGCGTACAACGTTATCACGGGCGAAGCTCTTGAGTATGCAATACCTTTCGCTTTTGTTGTGCAGGTCGCGTTGTTGTCAACGATAATTTCCGTACTGTGGAACGTGTTTACAGGCGATACCGTGATAAAAAACCGGAGGTTCGCAAAACGGCTGATTATGTTTACGTTATCGCTGCTCCCCGTACTCGCGCTCTGTTTTTTCACATTCTTGGCTATCCCCGCCGGTTGGACAATGCCTTGGTTTATTTCTGTATTGGCTGTTTCCGTATTCGTTGTAATTTTGGCGATATTAAGCGAAATATATTTCAAAAAAACCGGTGAGCGGTACACCGAAGCGTTAAATAAGTATAAGCAAAAACAAATTTCAAAAAACGCTTGACAAACCTCCCCGGTATATTGTATTATTCGACAAGAATTACAAATTAAGAATTACAGGTTGCTTTTACCTGTAAAACCTTGATTTGTTTGTGAATGGGGGGTGCTATGAAACTTACAAGTAAAGAACTGGAAATCATGTCTGTGTTGTGGAACAGCAAAATTTCATTGACGGCCAGCGAAATCGTTGAGGCGTCAGTAGGCAGAACGTGGAAAGAAGGCTCAATATACATTTTCTTGGGTATGCTCGAGAAAAAGGGTGCGATTGCCCCTTCTGTAATGAGACCCTCGACGACGAAGAGCGCGAGAACTTACAAACCCACGTTGACCTATGAGCAATACACTGTTTCTTACATCAGACATACGGGAATAACCGTTGATGTTCATAAACTTATTGAACATCTCCTTGAATCAGAGGCGGCTCCTGAGAAAGGGTAACGAATATGGGTGTCGTCTTTCACCATGTTTTCTCCCTGTATTCGTTTGTGATGGGTGCGGTATGGTTTACGGTCTTTATCATGTTGGGACTGTTGATGCGAAGGTCGAAGCATTTCGTTAAATTCTCGGTTATTCCGTTACTGCTTCTGCTTATACTCAGCGTGTTGCGAATGTTTGCAGCCGTAACCGTCCCCGGTACGGTGGTTATTCGTTCGGAAGTTTTGTACCCGCTGATTTTAAGCGTGTTGCGGTATGAAATTGTGTTGCTGTTCGAGTTTTCCGTTACGCCTCTCAGTTTACTGATTGGCTGTTGGTTTGCGGTAGCGGCGTATCTTTTCGTGAGATATTTTTACGGATATATCTGCAAACTCCTGCCGATATTGAACCTGTTCGGAAGTCACGAGCGGGACGAATACGCGGAATCGCTGTTAGCGGATATAATCGGCTCGGACAAGCATTTTCGCGTATTTCGGCACGGCGGTTTCAAAACAGCAGCGGCTACGGCATTTAAGCCGTATATAATTTTGCCGACGGATGCTGATTTTTCGCCCGATGAGTTGCGAGCGGTTTTGCTGCACGAGTGGAAACACATACAAGACAAAGATTATTTGACCGATATAGTGGTTGAAGTAATTTGTTGCGTGTTTTGGTGGAATCCCCTTGTGTACGTATTAAGAGATAATTTCCGCTTCGCCACAGAGTTAAAGAGTGACGAATTTGCCGTATCAAACAAGACGGACTTCGTTCATTATTTAAGGGGACTGAATTTCTTGGACGCCACGAAAAAAGCCGACGAATCGGTTATTAAGGCGTTCACAGGCATCGGTAGCGACCGCGAAGGATTAGCCGACAGGCTTCAAATATTAGGCCTGCGCTTTAAATCGAAGGCGTCGCGACGCAAACGAATGTGGATTAACTTGTTTTACTCAGCTACGATTGTTGTACTGTTTTTAGGCTCTTATATGTTTTTGGTTGTTCCTGCTGTTTGGGAATCTCCCGATGTTCCTGTTTCTGCGGAGTACCTTGCGGAATATCAAGAAGGCGGCGGGGTTCTCAGGGTAGATGAACACTTCCTTATTGATAATGAAGACGGCACGTTTTCGCTTTATATTGATGGGGTTTTTATAATGTATGTGGATTATGACAGCGAGCTTGTGAATTGGACGCCTATTCGACCGAGAGAAGACAGGTCTTCCGATTGAAGCGAGGCGAGGGAGGTGAAACTGTGAAGAGGAAAGCAGCAGCATTTTTACTTATCTGTGTAATGGCTTTATCGTTTGCTTCTCCCGCAGTAGCGGCAACTGTACCTACTGTTGCGGCAGAGCCGATAAATGCAGCTACAGAACAAGAAATCACCCCGTTCTTTGAGGAGACCCGAAATTATTTCAGAATTTATGGCGGTGTTCTTCAATTTCGCGTTTGGGGTATAACAAGCGCAAGGTGGCTTACACCTTGGACGAACGTATAACCTGCTGAGTCTTACATTGCCCATGTAAGGGAGTAACATAAACAAAAAACCAACTGCGGATGCACCTCCAATAAGTTGGTTTTTTTTGTTGCAGCGGTTTGTGTTAGTTTTTTAATTGCGCTTGAAGTTTCATTATCAGTTCCGCTTGCGCAGCGGCTTGTTCAGCGAGTTCAGCAAGTTCAGCATCTTTTTCCGCAACTATTCCTGCAACCACGCCCTGCCAATGCTCGTTTAACTTTCGCTCCGCATTGTAAATCGCCTGTGCTTCGTCATGCCGCGCTTTAGAGCGCACTCGTTCCATTTCTGAGTCGTATTTCACCGGTCGTCACCTTCCAACGATGCTATCAAGTCTTCCGCATTATCGAAAACAGGCTGCGCCCCCACTCTTTATGCGTCCTTTCGCACAATTCCCTTTGCCTTCTCGGCAATCATTTGCGCCTTTACGCAAAGCTCTGCCGCTTTAAATGTATGTTCCTGCGTCATGGCGTTGTCGGTGCGATTCAGGCAGTCCAAAATCAACTCCCCGAAGAAGGGATGCCCCACGTTGCCCTCGCAGTCGATGTACTCCTCGGTGTGCTTGTTTGCCAGGTATAAATGTCCGCCGCGCTTCGAGCGGGCGATGTCGGCATACTTGCGAAGCTCGATATACCCGTCCGTTCCGAGAATAAACATGCGTCCGTCGCCCCACGTGCAAAGCCCGTCGGGGGTGAACCAGTCTACGCGAAAATACCCGGTTGTGCCGTTGTCGCCGCGAAGAGTGCAGTCGCCAAAGTCATCAAGCCCGGGATATTTCGGGTTATTATAATTCTCTATTTGCGCGGCAACAATTTCCGCATCTTTCGAGCCGGTGTAATATAAAAACTGCTCAATTTGATGCGAGCCGATGTCGCATAAAATGCCGCCGTATTTCTCGCGCTCAAAAAACCACGCGGGGCGATAATGAAAGCCCGCACGATGCGGCCCCATGCCGAGCGTTTGCACAACGCGCCCGATTGCACCTTCTTCAATCAACTGCCCGGCGTAAACCGCCGCCTCAACGTGCAACCTCTCGGAATAATACACGGCAAAAATTTTGCCGGTTTTTTTCACGGCGGCCTTTGCGTCGGCAAGCTGCTCAAGAGTTGTGAGCGGAGCTTTGTCGGTAAAGTAGTCCTTGTCCGCCGCCATAACGCGAAGCCCCAACGGGCAACGCTCGCTGGCGATATTCGCGCTTGTTACAAGCCGAACCTCGGCATCCTGCAACACCTCTTCTTCCGAGCGCGCTGCTTTCGCCCCGGGGTATTGCGCCAAATAACGCTCAACTTTTGCGGGGTCGGGGTCGTAAATCCATTTCAGCGTTGCGCCGGCCTCGATTAAGCCGTTGCACTGCCCGCCGATGTGTCCGTGGTCAAGCCCTACCGCCGCGAAAACAAATTCGCCGGGCTTAACCACGGGATTCGGCTTGCCCTTGGGGGCATAGTTCATTCCGCTTTCTGCCATAAAATCACCTCATAATGATATGAAATGATTATAAATTAACCGTAATGCTAACGCAAATTGCGCGAGTGCTTGTAAATGATTCATCTTTACGGGAGATTTATTTATGCATATAATGGACCACAGAAAGGATGCGATGATAATGGCACAAGTATTAGTAAATTTCAGAATGGACGAGGACTTGAAAAAGTCAATGGAACAAACATGTCACTCATTGGGATTGAATATGACTACCGCGTTTACAATCTTTGCAAAAAAGATGAGCCGCGAACAACGCATACCTTTTGAGGTGTCTGTTGACCCGTTCTACAGCGAACGTAACATGACGGCGATTGATGAAGCCGCTCGACAAATTGAGCGCGGGCAAACAGTAGTGAAAACAATGGCCGAATTAGAGGCTATGGAGAATGGGTAAGCTGACTTTTGCCGAACAGGGGCCATTATGATGATTGACGTTTTTAAGGAACACGCCCCGGAACAGAAATTTTGAAAACAGAAAAACAGAGTAAACCCTTTGCAAAAAAAGTTTACTCTGTTTTGTAGGACAGTTCAATCGTCAGAATGGCTTATGACGGCGTAACCCTTAACGCATCCATAATTTGAACGATATGGCTGAATGCGGATATAGTGTCGGAAGTGGGGCTGGTGCGGGCAGCAGTGCGACCGATATGGATTCCTGCGGGCGCACGGGTGGCTGTACAAAGTATTATTCCGCCACTATCACCGGATGCGCTCAGATACCAAGCCAAAATGGTCGGAACCGGTCCGACAGAACCGTTAAAAATATGATGCAAATAATCTATTCGACCGGATGAAGTTACCGGTGAACCGGTACCGCCTTGGCTGAACCGTGTTACAGTTTGACCTTCAGCAGGATTTCGCATTATACCGCTTGCGACGTTGAACGATGTATCTGCTACATTTGTGTTGACTATCGAATTAGGTGGCATTACCGCAACAAAAGCAGAATCTGTAGCAGCACTCACCTCACGAACAGGCCCGATTCTTCTGCTGCCCGTAATTTGACCAAAATAGAAATTATCACCTATCCGCAAGTGAGGAACAGGGGTCGGCAGGCTAAGATTCCCGTGCATGGTTGTAACGAATCCCATTTCTCCGGTTCTTGCCATTGTTGCCCGAAAGCCCATGGACTGCCTGGCATTGGGTGAGCGCAAAACAGCATTGCCCGGTCGCACGGTTATATGATTAAGGGGTTGTATATAATCTTGTTCAAAGACGTAAGCCGAAATCGGTTCGTAGCAAAGATTAGGGTCATAAGCAAGCACCTCAATGAAAACTATTGCCGAGTGCGACACAACTGCCGATTCAAATAATTGCACATTCTCGATACCGGCATCTCGCAGGTAAACGCTAACTAAATTTTGGGTAGTGTTTACTCCCGCGGAGCAAATATTTGCAACGACAGGACACTCCTCATCTTGCCAATTTTCTAACAAGAAATTAAAAATGGCTTGATGAACATCCAACAACTCTGTATGCGAATATTCAACAAACCTGACGGCAACATTTGCGGTACGCCCGAGTGCAAGCATATCTTCCGCTCCCGTGGATTCGCCCACGACCAACATAACCAAATGCCCGTCTTCGTCTACATATATTCCGCCAAATGATTCGGGATACATAATTTCCCCGGCTCTGCTCACGGGAAATGATTCCCGAATAAGGTCTGCGGCCGCCATTGCTGTCATTTGATTGTTAATGAAGTCCTCCCCGAGAACTTCAAGGGCATGTGCATTAAATTCCGCTTGAAATTCAGGACAGGCAAGCAAATCATCCACAAAGAGAATTTCTTCGAAATCCGCTTCCGGTTCGACATAACTACTTGCGAGATGTTCATGCTGCTCGACAGCTCCGCTAACCGAAATCAATGCCGCTACCCCAATTGTCATAACGAGTGCCAAAATTAAACAAACCAATTTCTTTGTACGCATAATCGTACCTCCTGTTAAATTATATTTTGATTGTCACGTGCGTTTCATCATTTTTTCTTCGTCGGGCATCCCCCCTCCTGTTGTTTATTTTTGCTTTGCACGAACACAAAAAGACCGCTCTCAATTAAAGCAAAGAACGACCTTTATTATGTATCTGCTGCACTTTTGGGGTCGGCAAAGCCGCAAGTGGCAACGCTACCGCTTGCTTGCTTGCTTGCTTGCCGAGCATCGCATGACGTAACGCATTTGTCAAGCCCCTTTGTGCAGCCATTTTTTCGAACAAAGCACTTAGCGTAATATACCACTTCATTTTACAGTTTAACATCCACAATTTGTATATTTTTGCCGCCTCGCCGCCTTCACGGTTCTCACGGTCGTTCGCTGTAAAATAAAATTTAAAGCGAGCAAAAACATGCCGTAAAGGGAAAATTCCCCTTGCGGAACGCCTTTGCTCGCTTCGCGATATGTGGTTTGCTTGATTCGTTTTTCTAAGTAACCGAAGCCCCGGGAAACTTCGGCGGGTTGCCGCAACGGGCGAAAGGTGTGCACACGGGTGACAACGTTCGGGTCGGCCGAGTCCGAACGTGTCGCCCCCTTTCAAGCGATGCGGCGGGCGGTGCGGGTGGTACGGTGAAGCATGGTATTGCGGTGTTACAAGGTGCAACCTTTTTTACAGCGGCTTCGGCACGGCTCGGTGCGGTCAGTTTCGGGGCGAACCCCTTCCTGAGATGGCAAACACGTCCTTTGGCATGGAAGCGACTGTGTGATTTCTCGGTTGCAGGGCAAGTATATCCCAAGCGTCATACCATGATATCCGGAACGGTTCTGAGAAAAATTCCAGGAAAATTTCCTGGAATTTTTCCCGGTTATGCAATCTGATGACATCAAAAAAATCGCGCTTACGCGCGATTTTTTAGTTTTTGCCCCGCTTTTTTAAAAAGCGGGTGGGGTTCGGGGCAACGCCCCGAGAACTGATTATCGTACTCCTACACGCCTCGCTTCAATATAAGCAGTTTTTGTCCGCCGGCTAACTTGCCCGAGCTGTCGATTTCGTTTACGGCCAAAAGCTCGTCGATGGGTGTGTTGAACCGCTTGGCAATTTTCCACAAGTTGTCGTCGTTTTGCACGATGTAAACGGTCATGGAGGCTTGATTTGCCAAAGCGGAGGGGTCAATTTCGTTAAATTCGATGTCGCGGATAATTCGTGTTTCTTCCTGCTCAACAACTCGCGTGCCGAAGGTCAAAAGAAAACGCGCCTCGGTTTCGCGGGGAGAAAGCATACTGAATGTAATGTGGTCGATTGACACATTGACGTCAACGGACATATCGGGAGTCGCGCCTTTCGCCTCAATCACCTGCCGATACGGAATCACCGTGCGGAACGACGCAAGAGGCGTCACGTCAGATTCTGCCACGTAAAGAATGTCGGTGTTAATTGCGCCTTCAACAACGATTTTGTCGTCGATAATTTTAATGTCGTCGATGTGCGCGTGGCCTTTAACGCGGAAAACCTGCAAAATATCGGGCGTACCTGTTGCGAGGGTTACAACCTCCTTGACCGGCGTTTGATTGCGATTCATGCACACAAGCCGCGGATAACGCACAACGGTTTTTGAAAGCGTGAGGTTCGTGTTGATAATGTAGGCGTCCTCCAAAACGGGAAACGTTTCCGTCGAGTACACTTTCATTTCCGCGCCCACAGTAATTTCCGCTTCGAGAACGCGGTCTTCGCCGTCATCGTCGGGACGAACGGCAACTCTGCATTCCAAAATTTGAAGCGACACGTCCGCGACCATATCGTCGCGTGCGCCGGGTACGTCAACCGGTCCGTTAAACGGCAGCTCGCTTTCAACGAACTCGATTAACGACGCCTCGCCGGCATACAGCGTTGTGAGCGCGATTGCGCCGGAAATATTAACACGTCCGTTTGCAATGCGCGCATCCTGATTTGTAATTCCGGCAGTAACCTGCAAAATTTCGCGTACATTCGGCTTCGACCCGGGCAGAACAAGTTGCTCGTTTACAACAAATTTATCTGTGCGGGTGTCAACGGTGCGGTTCAGGTTCATGTCGGTTTTGAGAAGCTGATTGTCGGGAACATCGCTGATATGTACAACCATTTCGTGAGCGTCGCTGCGTTCCGCCGAAATTGTAACATTAACCGTTGCGCGATAACTGACCTTGCGGTCGTTTACAACACGATAATCAATGTTTGCGATGTTTGCCTTTGCGCGAACCCACATGCCCGGTGCAACGCCGTCGATATTTATGAAATCGTCTACGGGGCGTCCCTGCGAAATCGCATGTACGGTTTTGTCCTCGTTTTTTGCCACGTAAAGCACGGAAAGACTAAGCCTTCCCACAAAGTTTACGCGGTCTGTACCCGGCTCGGTGCGGTCGATAACCACCTGTTCCTCTGTTTGTAAAAGCAGTGCCATGTCGGGCTTAACGTCGGGTACAATCAAGTCACCCTCAAGCATAATTTGCATCGTTTCGCTTCCGACGGATTGGTCTAAAAAGACCTGTTCTCTCACGAGAGTCATAATAAAAAAAGCCTCCTTCACGCATCTTCGTTTTACGAAAATATATGAAGGAGGACTTAATATTATGCCTATGACTTCTTGCATTGCTGTAAATTTTCGTTTCGGGGAATCGCGTCAAAACGCCTCGCTCAATGCAGAAAACTACCGGTCGCTCAGCAAGCCGCGAAACCCCTCACCGAAAATCTTGAAGAAGAAGTCCTTATTTATTCGCACAAAGTAATTTCAACCGCATTTGTTAAAACATCCGTGTAGCTGAAGGACAGTTTTCGAGAGGGACCGGGGCCGTCGTTTAACTGTACGGTGAAGATACTGGGGTAAACATTTGAAATTACCCCCTTGCTTATCACCGATTTATGGCGACCCTTATTAGTTTCAAGCCTTACCTTACTTCCGATATTTCGCTGAATATCGTTTCTTACGTGAAAAACATCTGTTCTGTCAAACAAATCAATCACCTCTCTGAAATTATTTTTACGCGCTCCCTTCAGACTACCTCCTCATCATAATTTTTTACAATTATATAATAAAATTGCTGTGAAGTCAAATTCAGGATGAAGGATGTTTTTTAAGACCTCGGGGCTCTGCCCCGAACCCCGGAAACTTTTGAAAAAGTTTCATCAAAACTTTATTTGAAAACGCGCTTTCGCGCGTTTTCGAAATCAATCGGTAGCTGCGCGGTTGCCGATTGATTTTGAACGTTGTTGGCGTTTGCACGAACCGGCAGAGAGTTTGCCCCTCCGCGAGAAACCCAAAATCGCGCGAGAGCGCGATTTTAATTAAAGTTTTTGTCGAACTTTTTTCAAAAAGTTCGTGGGGCGTGGGGCGAAGCCCCACAACGCGGTGTATAATAAGGAAAAAATTTCGCGGAGGACTTACATGAAAAAAATTTTATCTGTTTTCGGGACGCGCCCGGAGGCTGCAAAAATGGTTCCGCTTCTGCTTGAAATGCGTAAAGCGGATGTTGAATCGCTTGTTTGCGTTACGGCACAGCATCGCGAGTTGTTGGACGATGTTCTGCGACCGTTTGACATCACGCCGAATTTTGACCTGAACATTATGACTGCGGGGCAAACGCTGACAGAAATTACGGCGCGGGTTCTGCACGGGCTTGCTCCGGTTTTGCGGGAGACGCGGCCGGACGTCCTGCTGGTTCACGGCGACACCACGACGACATTTGCGGCGTCTTTAGCGGCGTTTTACGCGCAGGTTGACGTAGGCCACGTTGAGGCGGGATTGCGCTCATTTGATAAGTATCGCCCGTATCCCGAGGAAATTAACCGCAAGCTGACAACGGCGGTTGCGGATTTTCATTTTGCGCCCACGGAACTCGCGCGGAAAAATCTTTTAAACGAGAATGTTCCGGCGGAAAAAATTTTTGTTACCGGAAACACCGCGATTGACATGATTAAGCACACGGTTCGCGCGGATTATGCGTTTATGAATCCCGCGCTTCGTGGTGCGGATTTTTCGAAACGGATTATTTTGATGACTGCTCACAGGCGCGAAAATTGGGGCGAACCGATGGAAAAAATTTGCATGGCGGTAAAGCGCGTCGCCGAAACTTTCGACGACGTTCAGGTTATTTGGGCGGTTCATCCCGGCAAGGCCGCCCACGACCCGCCGCACAAAATTTTGGCCGACGTGCCGAAAATCTTGCTTACCGAACCGCTGCATATTTTTGACATGCACAATTTAATGAGTCGTGCGTTTTTAATTTTGACCGATTCCGGCGGATTGCAGGAGGAAGCTCCGTCGTTTAATCTGCCGGTGGTTGTGCTGCGCGAAGTCACGGAACGCCCCGAGGGGCTTGCGGCCGGCATGCTTGTTCTTGCCGGAACGGACTCAATTTTTGATGAAACCGCACGACTTTTGACTGACGATGCCGCTTATAAAAAAATGGCCGCCGCTGAAAATCCTTTCGGCGACGGCAAGGCAAGCGAGCGAATCGTTGAGGTTTTGCAAAAATCGCAGGCTTCCCTCCATCACCCCGGAACTTTTTGAAAAAATTTCACTCGAACTGAAAAAATCGCGCGTATGCGCGATTTTTTTGAGTTTTTGCCCCGCTTTTTGAAAAAAGCGGGTGGGGCTTGGGGGCAAGCCCCCAAAAAACTTACAAATATCGGGTAGCAAAAATTGCGAAAAAAAATGCGAGCATGATTAGCATTGCGAAAACGTCGCTGCGTTTGATTCGCGACGATTTCATTTTTGTGCGCCCGATGTCGCCGCGATAACAGCGGGCTTCCATCGCGGTGGCGAGTTCGTCTGCGCGCTTGAACGCGGACACGAACAGCGGCACGAGGAGCGGCACAAGTGATTTCGCACGGGAAATCAGTCCGCCATTGTCAAATTGCGCGCCCCGGGCTTTTTGCGCCTTTGTTATTTTTTCCATTTCGTCGGCAAGCGTCGGGATGAATCGCAGGGCAATTGTCATCATCATCGCGATGTCGTGGGACGGCACGCCGACGTATTTCAGCGGTCGCAGCAGGGCTTCGATGCCGTCGGTGAGGCGAATCGGCGACGTTGTGAGCGTCAAAATCGACGACCCGAGAATCAGCAGAACAAGCCGGCAAATCATTTGCACGGCAAAAACCACGCCTTCCAAGGTTATGCTGATGAACCCGAACGCGAACAGCACATGTTCGCCGCGGGTAAAAAATAAATTTATCAGCGACGCGAAAATCAGAATGAAAATGATTGCGCGAAGTCCGCGAAAAATCAATGCCGGCGGCACACGCGAAATCGCTGTTACAAGCGCGATAAACACGGCGGCGACGATATATCCCGCAAAATGGTTGACGAAAAGCAACACGGTTATATAAAAAATTGTGCCGAGAATTTTTACGCGCGGGTCGAGGCGATGAACGGGGGAGTTGATGGGGTAAAATTGCCCGATTGTTATTTTGCTCACAAGCCTTCCCCCTTTGTTGCCGAGGACGAGTGTGAGTTTCCGCATGTTTCCCCGGATTCGGCGGCACGCTTCGCGATATAATCCGCCGCCGCGTCAACGGTAAAAATGCCGGCGGGCAAGCCCAAGTCAGAAATTTGCGGAACATCCAAGCCTATTTCCGTGAGAAAATCGCCGCGCGTAAAAATTTCGGAGGGTGTGCCGTCGGCGACGATTTCCCCCTCGTTCATTACGATAATTCGCTCGGCGAGTGCCGCCGCGTCGTCCATGCTGTGCGAAACGATAACCACCGTGATGCCCGATTCTTCGTGCATTTTTTTTATTTGGGCGAAGATTTCTCTTCGCCCGCGAGGGTCGAGGCCGGCGGCAGGTTCGTCCAAAACCAAAACATCCGGAGTCATCGCCAAAACTCCGGCAATTGCGGCGCGTCGTTTTTCCCCGCCGGAAAGCTCAAAAGGTGATTTCTCGTAAAATTCCGGCCCGAGCCCGACGGATTCAAGTGCGGCGACGGTTCGACTATCGACGTCCGAAAGCCCCATGCGCGTCGGCCCGAAGGCAACATCTTTGTACACCGTCACCTCGAAAAGTTGATGCTCGGGATACTGAAACACCAATCCGACATGCGCGTACGCCTGATTCGTCGGATTCGCTTCGGAAGGCGGCATTTTCTTGCGACGCTTGCGCTTTTTCGAAGCGGCAGCAGACAATAACGGCTCTCCGCGCGTTAAAATTTCGCCCGAAGTCGGGCGAAGCAGCGCGTTAAAATGCTGAATCAGCGTACTTTTGCCCGAGCCGGTATGCCCGATAATCGCGACAATTTCGCCTTCGTTTATCGCAAGATTTATGTCGCGCAACGCCGATTTTTCGAAAACCGAGCCGGGGCTGTAGGTGTGGGACACGCCCTTCAGCTCAAGAACAGGGGCTTGCCCGCCGGGAGTTTGCTTTTCGGGGGCGTTCTCTTGCGGCGGTCGCCCGCTGAGTCCTTCTTCGCAATGACTCTCCTCCCCCGCTTGCGCAAGCTCGGAAGAAATCGGAGAAATTTCCGACGAATGCACCCCGAATTCCGACGAAACGCGCAAAATTCGAGAAAACTCCGACATGAATTCCGCGATTGTAAGCACGTCGCCGCGTACATCAAGCCCGCGTTTTTTCAGTTCAAACGCGAGTTCCGTAATTTGCGGCACGCCTAAGCCAAGCGCATTCATCTCGTCCACGCGGGAAAAAATTTTGCGCGGCGCATCATCCATCACAATTTGCCCCGCATCCATCACGATTACGCGGTCTGCGCGAGCGGCTTCCTCCATAAAATGCGTGATTAAAATCACGGTGATGCCCGATTCGCGGCTGAGGCGCGTTATTGTTTCCATAACTTCGCGGCGACCGGAGGGGTCGAGCATGGCGGATGGTTCGTCCAGAACAATACACGCCGGGCGCATGGCCAAAACGCCCGCGATTGCCACGCGCTGTTTTTGCCCGCCGGAAAGATTATGCGGCGGAAAATCGGCATATGCGGTCATTTTCACGGCGGCGAGAGCCTCGTCCACGCGGCGACGGATTTCATCCGGCGGAACGCCCAAATTTTCCGGCCCGAATGCAATGTCTTCCTCGACAATTGTGGCAATAATTTGGTTGTCGGGATTTTGAAAAACCATGCCTGCGGTTTGGCGAATCTCCCATGTATTCGCGCTGTCGCGGGTATCAAGCCCGCGAACCCGAAATGTCCCGCCTGTTGGCGCGAGCAGCGCGTTAAAATGCCGCGCAAGAGTCGATTTCCCCGACCCGTTATGCCCCAAAATCGCCACAAATTCGCCCTCATTGATGCGCAAGTTAATGTCACGCAACGCCTTGGCCGGACGCTCGCCTTCGCCGAACGCCGCGTATTCAAAATTCAAGTTTTCGCTTTTTATCATGCTGTAATACTAGCACAGATGTGGTAGAATTGAAAATGCAGGTTGGAAAACATCGTGAAAATCAATGATTTCGGTGCGGTTGGTGCGAATTTCGGGGCGAAAATCGAAAAAATTGCAGTGAAGGTTGATGCGTTCGCGAGTTTGGCGCACAAGCCTTTCTCAATATCGGAAATTGCAAAAACGAAAGACGTCTTGCGATTTCACAGTTTTCGATATTGAGATTTTGCAAAAAATGTGACTTGATTTTGCATCAAAACAGTCGCCGCAAGAGGACTTTGCCTCGCAAAGCGGCATGAGATTAGGAGTGAAAACGCTTGGAGTGGGTCAAGGTTGAAATCCACACAACGCCTTTCGGCGCGGAAGTGGCGATGGCGATTTTATTTGAATGCGGCGTTTCCGGCGTGGAAATAATAAATCCGCGCGAACGGGTGCGTCATCTACACGAAGCAGCGGATTCGTGGGATTATGCGGAGGCGGAGCTGCTTGAATCCGCCGACAACGACGATGTTTGCGTCGTTTTTTATGCCGAAAAAAACGTTGAGGGCGATGCGCTTCCGAAAAAAGTGCGCTCGGAGTTAGCCCGTGCGGAAGAAATTTGCGGCGCGGGCGCGTTCCGTGTACGCGAAGAAAGTGCGCACGAATCCTCGTGGGCGGATGAATGGAAGAAGCATTTCAAGCCGCTGCGAGCGGGGCGGGTTTTAATTGTGCCGGAATGGGAGGACGCGCAACCCGCGCAGCCGGCGGACGTAATTTTCAAAATTGACCCGGGGTCGGCGTTCGGCACGGGACAACATCAAAGCACGCGGCTGTGCGTGCTTGCGTTGCAAGAATATTTGCGCGCGGGCGACGCGATGCTCGACATCGGATGCGGCAGCGGAATTTTATCGGTTATCGGCTTGCTTTTGGGCGCAAAATCCGTTTTCGCCTGCGACATCGACCCCGCCGGAGCAATCGCCGCAACAAAAAAGAACGCCTCGCTCAACAATATCGACGCCTCACGCCTCGAAGTTATGGCGGGTGACGCGCTTTCCGACGACGCGCTGCGCCGGCTCATAAGCGCGAAAAAATACGAAATCGTTACAGCAAACATCGTCGCCGACGTTGTAATCGGGCTTGTGCCGCTTTTGCGCGAAGTGACCGCGGGCGTATTTATCGCGTCCGGAATTATCGACGAGCGCGAAAACGACGTTCTCGCGGCATTTGCGGCAGGCGGGCTTGACGTTTTGCAAACAGAACAATTGGAAGGTTGGTGCTGCATTGTCGGGAAAGTCAAGTAAGGAGATTTATTTTGATAACGCCGCGACGACCGCACCGCTTTTTTTTGACTGCGCGGACGGAAAAAGTCCCCTCCCCTACCCCGCCAATCCGTCATCACCGCACGGGTTGGGCATTCGAGCCGAGCGAAAACTTGCCGACGCAAGAAAAGATTTCGCGGAAATCTTGGGCTGTCGCCCCGGCGAAATTATTTTTACATCCGGCGGAACGGAGTCAAACAATTTGGCGATTCTCGGCTTCGCCCTTGCAAACAAGCGGCGCGGCGTGACCCTTTTTTGCGAACCGCAGGCACATCCGTCGGTGATTGAGCCGATTAAATTTGCGGCGGAACTGGGGCTTGCGGAAATCGGCGACCGGCGCGACCTCGAAGGTCCGTCGCGCGGATTGCGGCTTGTATGCCTGTCCCATGTTTCCCACGAAACCGGCGACATTTGCAACCTCGCGGAAACAGCGGCACGGCTTAAGCGCGAAAACCCGGAAACCGTCGTATTCGCAGACGGCGCGCAAGGATTTTGCAAGGAATTCGGTCACACAGGCGTTGATATGTACTCGTTCAGCGGGCACAAAATTCACGGCGCGGCAGGCTTCGGCGGGCTGTACAGCGGGGTTCGGCTTGTGCCTTTTTCGCGCGGCGGCGGACAGGAAAACGGGCTTCGTTCCGGCACGGAAAATTTGCACGGCGCGATTCAGACGGCTTGTGCGGCAAAACATCTCGCCGCCAACCTCGAAGAAAACCACGCCCGCGTCGCCGCAATAAAGGCCGCACTCCGCGAGATTGCGTACGCCCTTCCCGATGTGACCGAAAACGCCTTATCAGACGTCGTTTCGCCGTACATTTTGAACCTCAGTTTCGCGGGCATAAAAGGCGAAACCCTCGTACATGTGCTGTCCGAAAACGGCATTTTTGCCTCAATGGGCGCGGCGTGTCGCAGCAGAAAAAAGCAAAAATCCGCCCTCGAAGCAATGGGCTTTTCGAAAGAACGCGCCGAATCCGCCGTACGATTCAGCTTTTCGCACCTGAATACGCTTGAAGAAGCGGAAATCGCCAAGCGCGTTGTTATTGAAAAAGTATCGGAATTGCGGAGAATTTTAAAAAGACCTGTTTCGTAACCCGAACAGCCGGCTTGCGAAAAACAAATAACCCGGAATTTATCGACATCAAGGGTAATCTTCAGTATAATCTTCAACTCACAAATGCTCCAAATCACATTCAGAAAAGAGGCGACTCCGGAATGACAAAAAAGTATTTAGCAGTCTTCATTTTTGCACTTGCATTTGCAATGTTGCCGTTTATTGCATCTGCGCACAGTGAAACGGTGTATCGAATCTCTTCCGACGGCGAACCGTATACCGTGGAAACTCACCAAATTACTGTTGCCGAAGCATTGCGTCAAGGTCGAAGCGGAGAGGGTGTGGCAGTTGACCCCCGAGTTTTAGCGCGAATCATGGATTTTTTGGATGAGTACGGAGAGCATTACGGCTTATGCATTGACACTAAGGAAATTTTCGTCATACGCCTTTCATGGTATTCAAGTGAGGTCGACGATAATTTTCAGGACAATGGATATATTCCGATTCGTCCCGCAATAACTGCGCATGATATAGATACAGAAGCACGGGGTCGCAGGGCATCCGTTATGCAGCTGATGTCATTAACGAGAGTTCGACATGGGCTAATGTCAACTTTTGGACGCAAGTGTTCGACTACGATTTCCGTCAATTGCAACCGGCAGACTTTAGGTTCAACTACGACATGCCCGGTTTTCAACATCGTGTCCAAACCAATCATCTCGGGTTTCGTGAAAGATGGGGCAGAGCGCATATAGCGACTATAACCATTTTTGACGGACAGCGGACGCGGGATTTCTTTGTCGGAAGGCTCTTTACGTAATCACTTGCGAAAAGTCTGAGCTTAGCCACTTCCAAAACATCAGAGCATTTGTGTGAAGGACAGCAAAAACTAAAAGCACTGCCTTTTTTCAGGCAGTGCTTTTTTATTGAAATCAGGGCGTGTTCCCACAGCCTGCAAACTTCGGCAGAGAACGATGCCGAAGCCCCCTTCCCCGACTCGTTTTCGAAGAACGCAAAATCAAATTGCTGTAATGGCGAAATTTCGACGCTTGTGTTATCGTTCTTATACGAAGTCCCGCGCACCTGTCCGGGATGATTCGCAGAGCACACAACAAAGGAGCAAAATCAAATGCACACAAAAAAAGTCCTTTTAGTAAAATACGGCGAGCTGTCGCTTCGCAAGGGCAACCGCAAACTCTTTGAACACGCGCTTCTGGACACGATTCGCGCGAATTTAAAGCCGCTCAACAACGAACATCTGCGCGTTTCGCGCGAGCAGGGCCGCTTTTTAATCGAAGACACCTCCGGCGACCTTGACACCGCCTCCGTTCTCCCGCTTATTCGCAGAATTTTCGGCATAGCGGGCTTTTGCCACGCCGTAAAAACGACGATGCGCAATATCGACGACCTGTGCGAAGTCGCCAACGATTTTTTCGCCGCGCAAATCGCCGAAGCTCAATCCGGCTTCGAGGGAACGCGCGGCTACCTCCATGTTCCCCCGGAGAAAAGGGGCGTCGCCCCCGGTTTCGAGGGAACGCGCGACCACCTCCATGTTCCCCCGGAGAATGACCTCGCTCTCCCGGCTTCGAGGGAATGCTCGGCAACTCACACGTGTCCCCGGCAAAAAGGGGCGTCGCCCCCGGAGAAAAGGGGCTTCGCCCCCCTCGCCTCCTTTAAGGTCGAAACCAAGCGCAGCGATAAAAATTACCCCCTCACTTCAACGGAAGTTTCCGCCGAAATCGGTGCGAAAATTTTAACTTCCGCCGAAAAAGCCGGCACGAATTTGAAAGTCGATGTGCATACACCGGATATTACACTTTGGGTGGAAATTCGCAATGACGTCTACTTTTATATAACCGGCGAGCGCGGCGAAGGCGGCCTTCCGTACGGCTTGTCCGGAAAAGGCGTGTTGCTGCTTTCCGGCGGGTTCGACAGCCCGGTTGCGGGATATTTGGCGGCACGGCGCGGCGTGGAAATCGTTGCGGTGTACTTCCACTCGCCGCCGTTTGTGTCCGAACGCGCCGCCGATAAAGTCAAGGATATCGCAAGCCAACTCGCAAAATACACGAGTCGTGTAAAGCTGTGCGTTCTGCCGTTCACGGAAACGCAGGTCTTTTTAAAGGAAAATACCCCGCACGAAAAGTTGACGATTTTTTTGAAACGCGCGATGCTCCATATCGCGAGCCGCCTCGCCGACCGCGAACGCGCGCTTTGCCTCATAACCGGCGACGCCGTGGGGCAGGTTGCAAGCCAAACGATTCACAGCCTTGCGGCGGTTGAATCGGCGGCGGCGTTTCCGGTTTTGCGCCCGCTCGCGGCGTCCGACAAGCAGGAAATCATGGACACTGCAAAAAGAATCGGAACGTATGAAATTTCCGCGCGGCCGTATGAAGACTGTTGCACGGTTTTTGTAGCGCGCCACCCCGAAAACAAACCGAATTTTCGTGCAATCGAAAGAATGGAATCAAGAATTTTCGCCGAACTGTCGCCGATAATGGATAATGCTTTGAACAATGCGGAATTTTTTGATATAATCTGAGAAAATCCAAAAGGATGGTTTAAACGTGAAAAAATATCTGCTCTTGGCCGCAGCACTGTTAGTTTTCGCCGGATGCGGCAACACTTATAATGAAGGCGAAATCGAACCCACCGTCGAAATTCCCTCAATGTACGAGGACGACATCTTCGACATAACCGACGCCGTTATTCTCGACGGCACAATTTTCGAGCGCGTATTGGATTCGCCGGTGCAAACGCTGCAACTTTCGCCGCTGACACCGGGCGAAGAGTTGGCGATTTTGCACACGAATCACGGCGATATAACGCTGCGATTTTTCCCCGACGAAGCCCCGCTTGCGGTGGAAAACTTCACAACCCATGCGCGAAACGGATTTTACGACGGCTTAATTTTCCACCGCGTTGACCCGGATTTTATGATTCAGGGCGGATGCCCCCTCGGAACCGGCGGTGCCGGCGAAAGCATTTGGGGCGGCACGTTCGGGCTTGAACGCAGTTTTAATTTGCACCATTTTCGCGGCGCGGTAGGAACAGCGCATCGCGGCCCCGGAACAATCGGCAGCCAGTTTTACATTGTGCAAAACACGAGCCTCGACGCCGGATACGCGCAATTTTTCGAATTTCTGCAAGAGTCGGTGGACGAAATTGCAGGGGAATTTTCCGACGGACGGCATATATATGTAAGAGATGTGCACCCCCCCGAGGCGTTGGCGCATTTTATCAACTACGGCGGTGCGCCGTGGCTCGACTGGCGTTGGAACATGGCCGGTTACGGTCACACAATTTTCGCGCACGTTGTTGACGGAATGGACGCCGTGGATTCAATCGCGCTTACGCCCGCCGAAAGCGAGCGTCCGCTTGAAGATGTAATAATTCTGTCGATTTCATTTGTAATACATGAGGAGTAAAAAAATGTTGTATTTCGATAACGCGGCAACAACGCCGATGCGTCCGTGTGCATTGGAAGCAATGTTGCCGTTTTTATCCGAAAATTTTTACAATCCGTCAAGCGTTTACGGGTCGGCACGAAAAGTACGTGCCGCAATCGACGACGCGCGCGGCGCGGTTGCATCTGCTATCGGCGCGAACCCGGACGAAATTTTTTTCACTTCCGGCGGAACGGAGTCGAACAATCACGCCCTGAAGGGCTTGCCGGCAAAACACATTATCACAACCGCCGCCGAGCATCACGCCGTTTTATATGTGTGCAAACACTTGGAAAAGTTGGGCTGCGAAGTAACCTATCTGCCGACCGACAACGAAGGCACAATCCGCGCAGACGATTTGGCGGCGGCAATTCGCCCGGATACTTCGCTTGTTTCAATTATCTCGGCGAACAACGAAGTCGGCACAATTTCACCGATTGCAAAATTTTCTGAAATTACAAATCAAGCCGGCATCCCACTTCACACCGACGCGGTGCAAATGGTCGGAAACGTTCCGCTCGACGTAAAAAAACTCGGCGTGCAAATGCTTTCGCTTTCCGCACATAAATTCGGCGGGCCGAAAGGCGTCGGCGCATTATATGTGAAAAAAGGTACGCCGCTTTTTCCCTTAATTTTGGGCGGAGCGCAAGAACGAAATCGTCGTGCCGGCACGGAAAACGTCGCCGGAATAATCGGCATGAGCGCGGCACTTTCCGAAGCAATTGCCGAAATACCGACAGAGCTTCCGCGCATAACCGCTCTGCGCGACGAGCTCATAAAAAAAATTCTGCAAATTCCGCACACCTGCCTGAACGGCGCACGAGAAAACCGTTTGCCCGGCAACGTAAATATTTCTTTTCGATTTATAGAGGGCGAATCCCTTCTGCTGCACCTCGACATGCAAAATTGTTGCGCGTCAACCGGCTCGGCGTGTTCGTCCGGCGCGCTTGAACCGTCGCACGTTTTGATGGCACTCGGGCTGAGTCACGAACTCGCAAACGGCGCGCTTCGCTTCTCGCTCGGTGCGCAAAATACTTCCGACGACATCGAAAATTTAATGAACATTCTGACGCCCGCCGTTGAAAAATTGCGCAATTTATCGCCGCTGTATGATGATTTTTTGAAAACCTCAGAGCATAGGAGATAACCATGGAGTACAGTGAAAAAGTAATGGAACATTTTATGAATCCGCGAAATGTCGGGGAGTTGGAGGGCGCGAACGGCGTGGGAACCGTTGGCAACGCGCAGTGCGGCGACATCATGCGCGTATTTTTGAAAATCGAAAACGGGGTTGTTGCGGACGCGAGCTTTAAAACCTTCGGGTGCGGGGCGGCGGTTGCGACGTCCAGCATGGCGACGGAACTTGTTAAAGGAAAAACAATTGCCGAGGTTATGGAAATTACAAACAAAGCCGTAACGGACGCGCTCGACGGGCTTCCGGCGGTTAAAAAGCACTGCTCTGTTTTGGCGGAAGAAGCGGTTCGCTCTGCGCTGTGGGATTATTCGCAAAAAAGCGGCGTCGCAATCGACGGGCTTGAAGAGCCGAAAGAACACGCTCCGCACGCGCACTAAACGCCGGGAACATATTGCGTTCCCTCGAAGCCGAAACGACTTTCTGCGGAACATTAGGCATTTCGACGTTTGTGTGTTACAATCAGCATTATAGTGAACCAAATCAGGAAGCGTCCCGTCGGCTATGCATTGTAAACGGTTCGCTCGTTGTCGTTTTCGGGAAAAACACCCGAAAACAACCGGTCGCTCACCACAATGCGCTTAACGCCGCCGGGACGCAAATCAAATTGATTCACTATGCCATAAAATTTACGCCTTGCGGGAGAGGGTCATGTAAATGCACCAAAAAGGGGATAGAATTGTTTACCCGTTGTACGGGGCGGGCGTAATTGAAGATGTTGAAATAAAAGAAATCGAAGGCGAAGCACAGACTTATTATGTGCTTAATATTCCTGTCGGGAATTTGAAGATTATGATTAGCGCGGCAAAAGCCGAAGCGCAAAAAGTTCGCCCGATTCATTCCGGCGACGAAATTAAGGCGATGCTTGCGCAAGCGGCGGAAATTGCCATGCCCGATAACTGGAATCAACGATACAAAGAAAATATGGAACGCATTAAGTCCGGCGAGCTTTCGCAAGTTGCTGTTGTTTTTTACAATCTGCTTCTGCGCGAACGCGAGCGCGGACTTTCTACTGCCGAAAAAAAGATGATGACGACGGCCAAACAAATCATCCTGTCGGAACTTATTCTCGCGCTTGATATCGAAAAAGAAGACGCCGACGAAATTATGGAAAACATTTTCAATGCTTTTTGACTCGCACGTTCACAGTGCTGCGTCGCCGGATTCCGAACTTCTTCCGGATGATGCAATTGCCGCCGCCGCTTCAAAAGGGCTTGGCATTGCCTTTACGGAACACATAGATTTTTCCGAGCGGAACAATAAAAAAGACCCCGACGCCGCAGATGCAATTCGCGGAATCGGGGATTTTTGTTGCGAAATTTCCGCCTACCCCGGCAATTATCAAAAATTTCGCGGAGCGAATGTTTCAATCGGGCTTGAATTCGGATTAACGCGCGCCTTTGCGCAGGAAAATAAACGCATCGCCCAAGGCGATTATGATTTTATTCTCGGGGCGATTCACAGCGTTGACGGCGTTGAACTTTATCACGCCTGCGCCGGAACGTATGAAAAATTCGGCGCGGACGAGCCGTACGCCCGAGCAATTTTTAGCGGCGACGCCGGGAATGCGACGGCCTGCTTGCGGCGATACTTAATATATGCCCGCGAAATGGTCGAGTGCAGCGATTATTTCGACTCGTTCGCACACATAGATTATATCTCGCGTTATTCGCCGGTTTTGGCCGCGCATTTTTTTTACGAAAATTTTGCGGAAGAATTTGACGCGCTTTTGCGGGCGTTAGCCGACCGCGAACGCGCACTCGAGGTTAATACGAAATTATTAACCGGCGCGGCGGAAGAGTCTAATCGGTTGCTGAAAATTTGCCGGCGTTTTCGCGAACTCGGCGGAAGGCTTGCCACCGTCGGCTCAGACGCGCACAACGCGCAATCCGTCGGACACAGCATTCGGGAAGGTTGCGAAATTGCCGCCGCCGCAGGGCTTGCGGTTGTGCATTTCAAGAAAAGGAAAGCGGTGCGCTGTGGATAAAGAGAGGCGTTCGTTGCCCGAAATTTTGGACCTAAACGTCACGACGAAGCGCAAACCCGCCGGAGGTTTTGTAAAACAAGCGGCGATTCTTGCGGGGGCGTCTGTTTTTGTGCGGCTTTTGGGCTTTTTTTATCGTGTGCCGCTCGCAAATTTAATCGGCAACGAAGGCGACGCATTCTATTCGTCGGCGTATTCGGTGTACGTTCTCGCGCTGAATTTATCGTCGGTGTTTATGATTGCAACAATTTCGCGCCTCGCAAGCGAACGCATCGCGCTGAAACAGTATCGCAACGCGCACCGGCTTTTCACCACCGCCATGATTTTTGCGATGTGCCTCGGCGCGGCGGGGTCATTGATTATGTTTTTCGGCGCGGAAATTATCGCGACCCTCTTCTTCACGCCCGAAACAATTTACGCAATTCGCGCGCTTGCACCGGCAGTTTTCATCGTGTCGATGCTGACCGTTTTGCGCGGATATTTTATGGGCATGAAATCGTCGATGCCGACGGCGGTTTCGCAAGTTGTCGAGCAAATTTTTAAAGTCGCGGTCAGCCTGTGGCTCGCATTTTTATTTTACGACGCCGCAAACTTTCAGGAAGCGTTGCCGCGCTCGGTTGCCGGCGCGGTTGCCGGAACAACCGTTGCCGCCGCCGCCGCCTTGGGCGTTTGCACGTTTATTTACGCGATGATTGCGGGAGCGTTAAAAAAACGCGCCGCCGAAGATGAAACCGCGCCCGTTGAAAAACGAACCGCACAACTCGGCGCGATTATAAAAACCGCCCTGCCGATTGTTGCGGGATTTTCTGTTTTCGCCGTCGCAAATATAATTGACATAAGCATGGCAAACAGCCGAATTGCCGCCTCCGGCGCGTTCGCCCAAGAAGAAATTAACGCCTTCGTCGGGCAATTTACGGTAAGATTTGTGCTTCTCACGACGCTTCCGGTGTCGCTTTCGATGGCACTTTCCGCGGCGGCGATTCCGGACATAACCGCCGCGCACACTGTCGGCGACTGCGCGGCCGTACACGAAAAAACGCGCCTCGCCCTGCGCCTCACGATGTTTTTATCAATTCCCGCCGCCGTCGGACTGGGCGTTTTAGCCGACCCCATCATCCGACTGCTTTTTCCGTTGCATCCGGAGGGGGCGTTTCTTTTGCAGGCCGGCACGGTCAGCATCGTCCTTTTGGGAATCGTGCACGTTTCAACCGGAATTTTGCAAGGCTGCGGGCACGTACGATTGCCCGTGATTGCAGTATTTTCCGGCGTTTTGCTCAAAATTCCAATCAATCATTTTTTGATGGCCGTGCCGGAAATCAATATTCTCGGCGCGGTTATTTCAACGGTTGTGTGCTTTTCCGTTGCCGCCGCAATTATTTTAGTCATGTTGCGCGTAAAAATCGGAATTTTGCCCGACTTTACCGGCACATTTCTCAAGCCTTTTATCGCCGCCGCCGGCATGGGGCTTGTTTGCTACGTAAGCTACAATATTTTCAACATTTTTGCCGGAAACGCGGTGTCAACCGTTATCGCGCTTGCGGCGGGCGTAATTTCATACGTCGTTTTTATGGTCATTATTCGCGGATTCGGACCGCGCGAAATTGCGGCGTTGCCTATTCCGCGCGGCGTTAAGAAGTTTTTTCTCAGATAATGACTTTCGGGGGCTTTGCCCCCGAACCCCCACCCGCTTTTTGAAAAAAGCGGGGCAAAAACAATTAAAATCGCGCGATGCGCGATTTTTTTGGTTCTGTGTTAAAGTTTTTGCCTCGCTTTTTTCAAAAAGCGAGTGGGGCATGACTCCGGCGAAGCCGGCGTCGCGGAGCGACGGGCCGCCCGGCCAGCGTGCGAAGCACGCGAGAGGGTGCGGGGCAAAGCCCCGCGATTTATGGTAAAGTTATATTTCAAAATTATCCGGAGAGAAGGATGCATGATGGCTACTTTTGATGAACTGATTACCCGCGCAAAAAAAGTTCTTGCACCGCGCCAAATTTCCGCGGATGCATGGGCGGGCAGCGTTGCGGCGGCTTTGCTTTCCGAAAACGGCAATGTTTACACAGGCGTTTGCATTGATACATGTGGCGGCATGGGGTTTTGCGCCGAACACGCGGCTGCTGCGGCAATGATAACCGCCGGCGAAAGCAAAATTTTGAAAATTGTTGCCGTCGGCAGCAGCGGCATTTACCCTCCGTGCGGAAGATGCCGGGAATTTATCCGCCAAATAAACGATTCCAATATTGATGCCGATGTAATGGTTGCGCCCGATAAAATCGTCAAGTTATCCGATTTATTGCCTTACCGGTGGGAACGCAGCGCGGATTAACATTTGTATTTTGCCGCATTTTTTGCTAAAGTCATTGCATGGATAACGAGAAAACTCCGTATGAAACAAATCCCGTGGAAAGCCCGTTTGACGCGATTTGTGCGTTCGTTGAAGCATACGATGTTCTGTTGGCATGTTTGGCGGAACACGGCGCGGATGCGGACGAACTTCGCACGGCAATTTTCCGACCGGTTTGTCCGGAAAGCGGCGGCGCGCCAATCGGCATTTACGAGATTGGCGTTATTTTTGACCATTCGGCGGGCAAATACGGCATAAATCGCAAAAAGTTGAACAAGGCACTTCTTACACGCGAGGCGGATGTTCGCGCGTTGTTTTCGCAGGAAGACGGCATCTTGCCGAACCTCTGCGACTTTTTGCTCGAATTTCTCGGGCGCGAAGAAAGCGAGCCTATCGACGCCGCGACTTTGCGCTTTTTAAACGAGTGCCGGCGGCTGTTTGCAATGCTCGCATAGGAGGAAAAAACATGAATATCGCAGTAATTTTTGACATGGACGGCGTTTTGATTGACAGCCAACCGCTGCACTATGAATTGGACATGCGTGTTTTAAAATCGTGCGGTTATCCCGCCGTGTTGGAAACCGTCACGCCGTATACCGGCATCGGCAACCCCGAACGTTGGCCGAAATATCGCCAAAATTTGCAGCTTTCGCAAGAGCCGGCCGAACTTATCGCGATGGCGGAAGAAGCCGCGCGAAATATTTTTACGTCTGCAAATTTGCCGCCGATTGACGGCGTTGCCATTTTAATTAACGGAATCAAGGCGTTGGGGATACCGCTCGGCGTTGCGTCGTCGTCGTCCCGCGAATTGATTTCGCTTGTTTTGCAAAAAATCGGTCTTGCCGACAAATTTGATTTCGTTGTGTCGGGCGAAGATGTTTCGGAAGGCAAGCCTTCGCCGGAAATTTATTTGAAAGCCGCCGAAAAAGCCGGCGTCGCGCCGGAATTTTGCCTCGCAATCGAGGATTCCGCCGCCGGGATTCTTGCCGCAAAAAACGCCGGCATACCCTGCATCGCGTTCAAAAATCCAAGCACCGTCGGGCAGGATTTCACCCACGCAACCCACGTAATCAGCCGCTTCGACGACGCATTTCCGATTATAAAAACCGCATTCTTTCGCGGTGCGGGTGCGCAAAGCGCACTTTAAACGGCAAAACCGCAGGGCTTCGCCCTGCACCCACAAACTTTTTGAAAAAAGTTTGACAAAAACTTCTTTAAAATCGCGCTTTGCGCGATTTTTGATAATTTTTACTCCGCTTTTAAAGGGCGCAGTGAGCGAAGCGAACGTTTCCCGCGCCACCCTTAAAAAGCGGGTGGGGGCTCGGGGGCAAAGCCCCCAAAATCTTATAACATCCGCAAGAAAGGAACTTTCGCATGACTCCCTTTTTACATGTCGCGAAAAACTGGCGCGACTACGCCCTGCTCGACGCGGGCGACGGCGAGAAACTTGAACGTTGGGGCAAAGTTACCGTTATCCGCCCCGACCCGCAGGCGTTTTGGCCGCGCTCGCATAAATGGCAAACGCCCGACATGCATTACCACCGAAGTAAATCCGGCGGCGGCTCGTGGGAAATTTTATCGAAAAACATCCCCGATACATGGACTATCGCCTACGAAAACTTAAAATTTCGCATTCGCCCCACAGGCTTCAAGCATATGGGGCTTTTTCCTGAGCAAGCGGTAAACTGGACATGGATGCGCGATTTGCTGTTAAAAACTCAGGGGGATTCGCCCCTCGCCGACAGGCACACCCCATCCCCGGAAATCGTGCGAAGCACGATTTCCAAAAAAAGTTTTTTTGAAGAGGGCTTGGGAGAAACTTTTTTTTCAAAAAAAGTTTCTCCCAAGGTTTTAAACCTCTTCGCATACACCGGCGGCGCAACCGTCGCGTGCTTGGCGGCGGGGGCGCAAGTTACGCACGTTGACGCGGCGAAGGGCATGAATAATCAGGCGCGAGAAAATGTTCAACTTAACCGGCTTGAAGGCGCGAAAATTTTAACCGACGACGTGCTGAAATTTGTGCGGCGCGAGGCGCGGCGCGGAAATAAATATGACGGAATTATCATGGACCCGCCGGTTTTCGGGCGCGGCCCCGGCGGAGAAATGTGGCGGTTGGAAGAGGGGCTTTTCGGGCTGGTTGAAGAATGCGCAAAATTGCTTTCGGCAGAAGCGATTTTTTTTCTGATTAACGCATACACGGCAGGATTTTCGCCGGCGGCGTACGGGAACGTGCTGAAAAAAGCACTAAAAAACCGACCCGGCGACGTTAGTGTCGGCGAGGTCGGCCTTGAAGCGCAAAGCGGAGTGCTGCTGCCTTGCGGGATGTTTAGTCGTTGGACATCCAGTCGTCTGCAATTTCAAGCAAAGTAAGCGGAGGAACGGTTCCCTCCGCAAAGGCTTGCGCAATTGCGAAAATTTCGTCGCGGCATTCGGTAATGCCGCCGGTTTCCTCGGCCTCTTCAATTTCCGTTTCCGAGTCGCGCCGTTTTTCAACCCGAAGCCCGTAATACTCCTCGCCGTCGTCTTTGGTAAATGTTTGCACGAAATAACTTAAAATCCATGCCTCCCCCGTGTCTGCCGACATACTTTTTTCCGCGATTTTTTGCATCGTCGCAGTTGTCACCATTTCTCCCTGTCTCCTTTTCCTCGCCCTCGCATATGTAGAGCAATTTTAATTGCTGCATAGGACAAGGATACACCATGGTCAGGGAGATGAACATCCACAATTTGTATATTTTTGCCGGAAATTCCTAATTTTTTTGTGTCGAAATTTAATTCGATTCGAACCTTCGTTCCGAGAAAGCCCTATATTTCCGAGCTTAATGCGCGTCGTTTCAATTCGTCCGCTTGAGTCTTCATTTCTGTTACAGCTTGAAGCGTTGCGTCGGTTATGCTCGCGCCGCCGGTAAGCCGCGCAAGCTCGTTAATTGTGCCGTCGGTTTGCAGGGGCGTTACGCTTGTGATTGTGCGGCCGTCATGCTCCGCTTTTTTAATCAGAAAATGCGTGTCGGCCATCGCGGCAATTTGCGGCAGATGCGTTATACATAAAATTTGCCGCGTGCGCGAAACCGCCGCGAGTTTTTCCGCAACCTGTTGCGCGGTTCGGCCGGAAACTCCGGTGTCAACCTCGTCGAAAATAACCGTGGGAACGCGGTTTGTCATAATCGTTTTGATTGACAGCATGATGCGCGACATTTCGCCGCCGGACGCGATTTTGCGCAGAGGCTTGGCGGGTTCGCCGGGGTTGGGCGAAATCATAAACTCGGTGTCGATGTTGCCGTCGGGGGTGAACGACGTTTTTTGCGTGAGCCGAATAAAAAATTCCGTGTGTTGCATACCGAGTTCGCGCAAAATCTCCGTGATTTCGGCAGAAATTTTCTCCGCGCGAGATGTGCGAATTTCGTTCATGCGGGCGCAAACGGCGGATATTTCGGCGGAAATTTCCTTGCGCCGTGCGCGAATTTGCCGCGCTTCGACCTCAACGTTTTCCACACTTTCAAGTTTTTTTACCAAATCGTCGCGTTTTTCCAAAAGTGCTTCAACCGTGCCGCCGTATTTTTTCCGCAGGCGATAAATCGTGTCGAGCCGCGCTTCCATAGCATCGAGTTCGTGCGGGCTTGTGCCGAGTTCGTCGGAATAATCGCGAAAATCTCGCGAAATTTCGCCGATTTGCGCACCGACATCAACCAACCCCGCATGAAGATGCTCCTTCGTGGGGTCGATTTCGGCGATTTCGGCGGCACACGCGATTGCCTTTGCGAGTTGGTCGGCGGCGGAAGTTGACGGCCGCCCCTCATAAAACCCGGCATAAAGCAGGGCAACAATGTCGCCGGTATTTTTGTGCAACCGCTCCAACGCCGCCAAACGGTCGCGCTTCAGCGTGAGTTCTTCCTCTTCGCCGGGCTTCAGCGCGGCGGCGTCGATTTCGTTGTGCTGAAATTTCCAAATTTCGATTTGCTCGGGGCTTGCGCCCGCCTCAACTTTTTTCAGCTCGCGGCTCGCCTCTTTGTACGCAGACAGCAGCTCCGCAAGGGACACTTTGAGTTCCTCCAACCACGGCCCGCAGAAAGAATCCAGCATTTCAAGCTGCTTTACGGGGTCGAGCAGACTTTGATGCTCGTGCTGCCCGTGAAGCTCCACCAAAAATTCCGCCGCGCTTTTCAAAACGGCGACAGTAACCACGCGACCGTTTATGCGACAGGTTGACTTGCCGGTGTCGGCCTGAATCGTGCGCGAAAGCATGAGTTGCCCGTCGGTTTCGATGCCGACGGCGTTCAATCCCTCAATTATGTATGACGCCGACGTTTCGATTACGCCTTCGACGCTTGCAAAGTCCGCGCCGGCGCGAATCAAATCACGCGATGTGCGTTCGCCGAGCAAAAAATTTATGGAGTCAACGACGATAGATTTTCCCGCGCCGGTTTCGCCGCTCAGAACGTTCAGGCCGGGCGCGAAAGCGACCTCAACCTCGTCAATCAGCGCGATATTTTTAATACGCAAATTTGTAATCATCTCTTCGCCCTCCGTCTCAACATTTTTCACCGAAAAGACCTTGGGGACTCCGTCCCCAAACCCCTGCAAGGGGACAATGTCCCCTTGACCCCATCATAAAATCGCGCGGCGCGCGATTTTAATTAAGTTTTGATGAAACTTTTTCAAAAGTTTCCGGGGTGCGGGGCAGAGCCCCGCGAACTTAATTCAAAGTAAGTGCATGTGGGGCGAAGCCCCTGAGGTTTTAATTTAATCTTTCGACAATATCGGCAGCTGCCTTTTCGCTTCGCACAACGCAAATAATCGTGTCGTCGCCGGCAACCGTACCTAAAATTTCGTCAAATTTCATGGAATCGAGCGCGGCGGCAACAGCCATCGCCATGCCCGCCAGAGTTTTGATTACCAACATGTTGCCCGCAAAATCCGCGCCGACAAACCCCTCGCGAAACACTCGCGCAAGGGGGCTTACTTCCGACCCTTCCGGCGCGAAATATTTTTTTCCCGCCGGCTTAACAAGACCAAGCTCGCGAATATCGCGGCTTACGGTTGCCTGCGTGGAGGAAAACCCGGATTTGGCGAGTTCTGCGGTAAGTTCTTCTTGGGTGAAAATATTTTTTGCGCGAACAAGCTCCAAAATTGCGCGTTGGCGCGATTGCTTCATATAAAGCGACCTCCGGTGCTACACCAGCTTTTTTTTCTCCAACGTTTTATAGAAATTCACAGTGGTTGTTCGAATAATCGTGGCGTGATAGCCGGATTTTTTAATCAGCACGCTTTCGCCGGCAGGAATCGCGCCGCGAGTATCGCCGTCAACGATGACTTGAGTTGACTGCTTTGCAACCACGCGAACCGTGTCGGTGGCATCTGTGACCCACGGGCGCGCACTCAAACCGTGCGGGCAAACGGGTGTAATAACCATCATTTGTCCGCCGGGCATAAGAATCGGGCCGCCGGCAGCAAGATTATACGCGGTTGAGCCGGTGGGCGTGGCAACCAAAATGCCGTCGGCGCGGATTCGTGTCATGCGCTGCTCGTTGATATAAATGGTGAACTCGGTTAATTTGCCCGAAACGCCGAGGTAAACCTCGTTGAGCGCGATACGTTCCCGCAGGGGCACGATTTTTTCCGCCCCAAACTCCGCCTCAAGCATGAGGCGTTTTTCGGTAACGAAGTTTCCGTCCAAAACTTTTTCGATTGCGCCGATGCCGTTTGCGCGGTCAACGTCGGTTAAAAAGCCCAAATTGCCCAAATTTATGCCGAGCAAGGGAATTTTGCAAAACGCGGCAGAATGGGCAACGCGAAGCATTGTGCCGTCGCCGCCCAAAACAACGCAAAATCGAGCGCGACGCGCACCCAAACACACGCCTCCGGTGTCTGCGAGCGGCAAAACATCAACACCAAGACCCCTGCCGCGTAAAAAATTTTCGACATCTTTTACATATTCAAAGCAGGGGTCTTTGGTTTCGTTCGCGACAATGCGAATGAGGTCGTTCATTATTCAAAAATTAAATCGTCGAGGTCAAATTCAAAATCGCCGAAATCAAAGTCGCCAAAATCGAAACTCGGTGATACCGTGGTCGGCATTCCGAGCGCGCGCGCATCATTTTGCGAACGGCGCAGAGCGTTACGCATGGCGCGTTCGTTGCGATTGATTGTAACATTCGCAACCCACTCTTCGATTTTTTCGTTCAAAATTTCTGCTTTTTGCGTACGCAAATAATTTTCGCGGAAAAATTCTGCTTCTTCGTCGCGGGCGTCATAATCCATGTAAACGGTTTCGAAATAAAGCGCGAAGAACAGCCCGTTGTGTTCAAAAATATGGGAAATATCGCCCTGATTGTATTCCGTAAGGTCTTCCCATACAGACCACGCGCCGTGAGTGTTCATAAATGCCCAAAAATCGACGGCTTCGATTTCTTCGCCTTCCTCGTAGAAAACGGAAATTTCGCGAATAAGCGCGTCGAAATCCGCCAAACCAAGATTGGCGATAAGCTCCTCTTCGTACTCGGTGGCGACGTATTTTACTTCGCGGTTAATAAGAAAGTCGCTTACCCCTTCGAGATGCTCGGCAAGACGCTCTTCAAGTTCGGCGGATTGCTCCGCGTCAAGCTCGAAATCGCCGGTGTAGTATTCCAAAAGCCCTTCGTACACCAAGCCGAGCGACCAAAGTTCCGCGATGCGTGCGTCGGAAATAAAGCGCAAGCGCGACGGATGCCATTGAAGCTGCTCGCGCAACATTGCAGCCTCCTCGAGAAGACCTTCCATGTCCTCGTCGGCCGGAGAAATGCCGCGCGCGCGACCCTGCTCAAGAATTGCTAACGTTTGCACAAGCGAATCGAAGGCGTTTTCGTGCGATTCCTCTGTCGGAACGGAGCCTTCGAGCTCTTCCATAAGGAGTACGAAGCGGAAATCGCTTTCCGCGATGCGTTCGCCGTTAAGATGCATAATCGTGCGACCGTCAATCCAACTCCAAATCCAAAAACATGCAACGGCAACAATTACCGCCGCAACTGCCAAAAGAACGCCCCTTACAGCAAGAGTTTTACCCCTTTTTGCGCGTTCGATTTCAAGATTTCGTTTTTTTCTGCTGTTTTTTTCCATTTGCCACCTCTGCAATTTTTTTAAATATTTTTTCCGCGTTTAAGTTGTAACGCGCAAATAACTCGGTTCGTGTGCCTGTTTCGGGAAAAGTATCGGGAAAAGCAAATGCGTGAGTCGCGCCGATTCGCTCCCCTACCCCGCCGATTAAAGCCCCGTCTTCAATTGTAAAAACAAATTCGAATTTTGCAAGCCGCGAGAGAAGCGTTTCATCAAGCGGCTTTACGCATCGTGCGTTAAACAGCGCGGGAGAAAAATTTTTTTCCTGCAAAAGCCGAACAACTTCCTGCGCGGTTTCCAACATTGCCCCAACCGATACAATAGCGATTTTTTCGCCGTTTTGCAAGGTGTGGGCAGATAAAACGTCGTCGTCGGGAATTTCCGAAACTTCGGGCGCGACCGCTTTGGGATAGCGAATTGCAACCGGCCCGTTATGAGAAAGCGCGAATTCCAACATTTTTTTAAGTTCCGCGCCGTTTGCGGGCGCGAGAATCGTAATGCCGGGGATGTGCGCCAAAAATGCCATATCGTAAAGCCCCTGATGGGTTTCGCCGTCGCCGCAAACCGCGCCGGCGCGGTCGATTGCAAAAACTACGGGCAAACCTTGGATTGCCGCGTCGTGAATAACCTGGTCATACGCTCGCTGCAAAAATGACGAATACACCGCAACAACAGGTTTCATTCCGCCTTTTGCAAGCCCCGCCGCAAATGTTACCGCGTGACTTTCCGCGATGCCGACGTCGAAAAATCGGCGCGGAAAACGTTCTTTAAATTGCGAAAGCCCGGTTCCGTCGGGCATTGCCGCCGTGATTGCCACAATTTTTTCGTCGCGTACGGCGCAACGGCACAAGTGACGCGAAAAAATTTCTGTGTAAGTAGGTTGTTGCGGATTCGGCTCGGGTTCGCCGGTTTCGACATTGAATCTTCCGACGCCGTGATAATTTCGCGGCGATTTTTCCGCGATATTGTAGCCCTTGCCTTTGGTTGTTAAAACGTGCAGAAGCACGGGGCCTCTGATTCGCCGCACACGTTTGAGCGCGCTGAGAAGCGCGGGAAAATCATGCCCGTCAATCGGGCCGACGTATTTGAATCCCATTTCTTCAAATATAACGCCGGGCAAAACCGCGTATTTGATTAGCCCTTTTGCGGATTTGATGCCGCGTGTGATGCGTTCGCCGAAAACGGAGAGTTTGTCCATTTTCGTAAGAAAATCCTGCTTCGCGCCGAGATAAATCGGTGCTGTACGCAGATGATTCAAATGTCGCGCAACCGCGCCGACATTTTTGCTTATGGACATCTGGTTATCGTTCAGAACGACGAGCAAATCCGTGTTTGCGCGACCGGCGTTGTTCAGCCCTTCATATGAAAGCCCGCCGGTAAGCGAGCCGTCGCCGACTACTGCAACGACTTTTGATTTTTCCTCGTTAAAATCCCGCGCGACGGCAAGCCCGAGCGCGGCAGAAATCGCCGTTGAGCTGTGGCCGGTACCGAAGGCGTCGTGTTCGCTTTCGCAGGGCTTGGGAAAGCCGCTCAAACCGTCCAGTTTGCGCAGCTCGGAAAATCGACCCTTTCGCCCGGTCAAAATTTTATGTACATATGCTTGATGCCCAACGTCCCAAACGATTTTGTCGCGCGGCGTTGTAAAAACCGTGTGCAGGGCGAGAGTGAGTTCAACCACGCCCAAATTAGACGCCAAATGCCCGCCGGTATCCGAGATGGTTTTTATTAAAAATTCGCGAATTTCGGCAGCAAGTTGCGCAAGCGCGTCCGCGTTTAAGCGTTTCAGTTTCATTTCGGAACTCCTTCAAGGCGTGTTGCCGCTAACCGACAACGCCCGAATTTTGAGGCGAATTTTCGCCAATTGAGGAAGTTGTGACGCGGCTTGCCGGCGGCAAGCGAGGAAAAACTGACGAAAAGTGGCGGAAACTTCGACCAAAAGGCGGACGTTGGCGGTTGCGGCTACACGCCCGCAAAAGGAAAAAAATGAATTGCTGCAACCGACACAATTATACCTAAAATCGCGCCGCCGAGAACCTCAAGCGGCTGATGCCCGAGCATTTCCTTTAATTTATGATTCGGTTGAATGCCGTGTTTTTGCAATTTTGCGTACAAAAAATTTATTGCTTCGGCGTGTAAGCCTGCGGCACGCCGAACCCCGGCGGCGTCATGCATAACAACCATTGCAAGTGCCGCGCTTACGGCAAAAATCGGCGTACCGAAGCCTTCGTAAAACCCGATACTGAGCATCAGCGCAACAACAAACGCACTGTGCGAACTGGGCATTCCGCCGGTGCTTGTAAGCATGGTAAGCGAAAATGTTTTTGTGCGCCACAAGTCGTAGGGAATTTTCAAAATTTGCGCCAAAACCAAACCGACAATCCCGGTAATGAGATGTCGGTTTGCCGCGAGCTCTGCAAATCCGTCCGGCATTACGAAAAAACCTGCGATTCAAGTATCAATTCATCCGCTTCCTTTTTAAGCAGCAAAATTTCGTTTTCATATCCGCGCAAATTTTCGCCGCATTCTCCGGCGATTTTCACACCGTCTTTATACAGCGAAATCGCCTCTTCAAGAGGCGTTTGTGCGTTTTCAACGCGCTCGATAATTTCTTCGAGGCGATTTAATTTTTCTTCGAATGTCATAAAACCTATCCTAATGATTTCAAAATTTTCGGTGAAAGATGCAAATTTCGAAACCGCTACACATCTTCCCCGGCGGAAATTATTTTTGCAATCGCCGCGCCGTCGGCGTATGTGATTTTTACAGTCTGCCCGGGAGAGAGTTGTTTTACGCTTGAAATCGCGTTTTCCTCATTCCGAGCAAGCCGAACAAGCGCGAATCCGCGTTTAAAAACTGCATACGGCGACACTTTTTCAAGCAAAATTTCGCGATGCGCGAGCGTTTTGCGGTTATCGGCGAGACGTTCGGTTATTGCGCGGGTGAGATTCGCAAGGAGGAACTTGGTTGTGTCGAAATTTTCGCGCAGCTTTTCGGCAAGAGCGTGCATGAGGTCGGCTTGCAATTCGCGCAGATGCGCCGAAACTGCCGCGTGGTCGAATGCCGCGATTTGTGCGGCGGCGGTTGGCGTCGGGGCGCGAAGGTCGGCAACGAAATCGGCGATGGTGAAATCGGTTTCATGTCCGACGGCGGAAATTACGGGAATTTTTGACGCGCCAATCGCCCTCGCAACGGATTCTTCATTAAACGCCCGCAAATCTTCGACCGAACCGCCTCCCCTTCCGAGAATAATCACATCGGCTTCGCCGTGGGAGTTGACTTCGCTCAACGCGCGAACAATATCCGGCGCGGCGTGTTCGCCCTGCACAATTGCCGGCGCGACAATAATTTTTACGGCACGATTTCGCTCGCGAATTATTTTTAAAATATCTTGCACCGCCGCACCGGTCGGGCTTGTTATTACGGCCACAGTTTTGGCAAATCGCGGAATTTCCCGCTTGCGTTCGCGGGAAAAGAGTCCTTCGGCTTCGAGCTTCTCCTTGAGCTGCGCGAACGCAAGCTGTAAACCGCCGATGCCCGCCGGCTCAAGAAATTCAACGTAAAGCTGATATTGCCCGGTTTTTTCATAAACAGATACTCGCCCGAAAGCAATCACTTTCATACCGGATTTCGGCACAAAATTTATAACCTCGGTATGCGATGCGAACATTACCGCCGGAATCGCCGCGCCGGCATCCTTTAGCGTAAAGTAAAAATGCCCGGATGAATGCGCGTTGAAATTCGAAATTTCGCCTTCGACGAACAACCCCGCCAAAAGCGCGTCGGTGTCGAGAGCCTTCTTTACGTAGCGATTAACCTGCGCGACGGTAAATATTGTTTTAGTCATGCGTCGTCCTGCCCGGGTTCATCCGAACCGGCTTCGAGAGAATGCGCCGCTTCCGACTCTTGCCCCCGGTGTCCATGGTCTGATTGGCGGGCGCGGGCGCGGGAAATATTGCTCAACACACCGTTTATAAACGCGGGAGATTCATCCGCGCCGTAGTCCTTGGCAAGTTCGACAGCCTCGTTTATGGCGGCGGCGTCCGGAACATCTTTTTCGCACAACATCTCGTAAATTGCAAGACGCATCAGCGCGAGGTCAACTTTGTGTATGCGGTCTGCCGTCCAGTCGCGCAGAAAGGTTTCGATTACCCGGTCGATTTCTTCCAACCGCTCGAACACACCCCAAAAAACGCGGTCGATATACTCCGCGCCCTGCCCCTTGGGGCGGGATTCTTCCTCGCTTAAAAATTCGTAATACGCCGCCTTGACCTTGGCAAGCTCCTCGACTTCGCTGCCGGAAAACGGCAACAAAAATATAAGCCGAAACGCATGACGACGTGCTTCGCGGCGCGACATGCTTTTGCTCATGCCTTGGGTTTTTCTCCGACAATCGCGCTTACTTTCACGTTTACTTCGGCAACGGAAAGCCCCGTCATCGTTTCAATTGCGGTTTTAACGCGCTTTTGAACATCCGACGAAACCTCGTGAATTTTTGAGCCGAAACGAACTGCTATCGACAACGCAATTGTAACGGTTTTGTTTTTTACACTGATACTCGTGCATTTTGCAAGCTGTTTACGCGCGGGTTTCGCGCTCATTCGCAATACGCCGTCGGCCTCCGTGGCGGCGGTTGCCGCAATTACCGTCAAAACTTCGTCGGATATTCTTACTGCGCCGCTTTGGTCTTTTTTTATTTCTGTCATATGCACACTCCTTTCGAACATGGAAATTATAACAAATACGGCGAATATTGCAAGAAGAGAGTGTTGAAGGGAGTGTCGCCATGCGCACTTAAAAGAAATCAACAAGCCCAAAAGGCATGGAGCCGCGTTTTCTTGTTTGATTGAAATGGTGTTTGGCTTCACCGAAACGGTTGTAAGCGTCAATGAAGAC
>WQVC01000013.1 GCA_009781765.1 Defluviitaleaceae bacterium
TATACAGCGGCTTCGGCACGGAGCGGTGCGGTCAGTTTCAGGGCGAACCCCTTCCTGAGATGGCAAACAACGTCCTTTGGCATAGAAGCGACTGCTTTGTTTCTCGGTTGCAGGGCAAGTATACTTCAACTCTCATGCGCAGATATCCGGAACCGTTCCGGGAATTTTTCCAGGAAATTTTCCTGGAATTTTTCCGGGTATCGTGCAGCCACGAAAACATAAAAAAACCGCGCGGTGCAGCCCTTTGTTCGACATAAAAAATCTCCTCTTGACTCTACTGCTATCATAGACTTTATAATACAGCAAGACAAAAAAAGATTGGAGAATCTGTTATGAAGAAAAAAAGTTGGCTTTTGCTGCCCATTATTTTGGCAAGTTATCTTGTTGTGGGATTCCCCGACGGAGCGTTTACCGTTTCGTGGGATGCGATGGAACTCGGATTGGGGCTTGTTACCTTTCATTCCGGAATTATTTTGGTGGGATATTCGGTAACGTATACTCTTGCCGGGGTAATTTTGGCGCGGTTGAATCGGTTTATGAAACTTCAAACGGTGTATTTAATGGGCTTGGCAGTAATGGGACTGGGATTCGTCGGGATTGCATTTTCCGAAAATTTTATAGCGTTACTTGCGACGATAACCGTTTACGGGTTCGGAACGGGCGCAATGGCATCAAGCATGAATGCGTACATGGCAAAACATTTCACCGCAAAGCAAAATAACTGGATGCACTTTTTTTGGGGCGCGGGAGCGGCTGTAAGCCCGCTTATTATGGGACGCTTGCTGATTTTGGAGTTCAGCCAACATTATGCCGACGGCGAATACATTATAAATGTGTACGATTACGGGTGGAGAGCGGGATATTTGGCAATCGCCGCAATTGTCGGCGTGGTCGGGCTTATACTTATTTTGAGCATGTACGGGAAAATCTGGCTCAACGACGACAGCTCCGCCGCCGAAGAACACCAACAAACGAAAGAGCCGAAAAAATTTCTGACAAAGAAACGGCACGAAGCTATCGAAGTATTAACGTTCTTTTTTTTGGGCGGAACGGATTATACCGTCGTATTTTTTACGGGAACGGTACTTATGCGCACACGCGGATTCGCGCTTGCGGATGTCGCAATTTTTTCGACAATATATTATGTAGGCATGACTTTGGGGCGATTGATTTTCGGATGGTCAGCAAAATGGCTGAAAGAAACAACAATTATCCGAATCGGCATCGCAATTGCCGCCGCCGGAATTTTAATACTGTGGTTTACGAGTAATATCACGGGTATGTTTTTGGCGGGATTCGGACTGGGGCCGCTGCTTCCGACGTTGGTGAGCGATACGTCAAATCGCTTTTCGCCGAAAATTTTATCTAAACTTGTCGGTTACGAACTTGCAGCTTTCGGCGCGGGGATTGCGGTTTTATTTTTCTTAACAAGCGTTGTCCTCACGGTTACAACATATGAAGCACTATTCCCAATTGTTTTGGCGTTTGTTATACTGGTTTTTGTGTGTAACGAAATTTTGGAGCGAACCGTCAAATCAAATAAAAAATCCGAGGAATAAAGGGGTGCAAAATTATGTTGTGGGTAAAAGACAGTATCAGCGACATCTTTGAAAAGTTGAACACCGACAAAAACACGGGTCTGAGCCAAAAAGAAGTTGACAGGCGGCTTGAAAAATACGGTCGTAACGAGTTCGAGGAAGAAAAAAAGGAAACTTTATTTTCAAAAGTTATTCACCACCTTTCCGAAATCCCGACGCTGATTCTTATAGCGGCGGCGGCGGTTGCGGGGTATATGGCAATTTTTCATCCGCCCGATACAATCGGGAGCGGATGGCCTAAAGTTGTCGTTATTTTGTCAATCGTGGTAATCAACGTGTGCTTGGGCATTTATCAGGAAAGCAAAGCCGAAAAAGCACTTGAGGCACTCAAAAAAATGAACGCCTTTAAAACCACGGTAATCCGCAACGGAACAAAGCAGATTGTGGAGGCGAGCAATCTTGTACCCGGCGACATTGCCGAGCTTACCGCCGGCGACGTAATCACCGCCGACGCCAGAATAATCGAAGCAAGCAGTCTGCAAGTGGAAGAGGCGGCATTAACCGGTGAAAGCCAACCCGTCGAAAAAGACCCCGACGTCGTAATCGACGAAACCGTTCCGCTTGGCGACAGGCTTAACATGGTCTATTCCGGGTGCTTGGTAACAGGCGGGCGCGCTACCGTTGTTGTTGTTGAAACGGCGATGCAAACGGAAATGGGTAAAATCGCGCAATTATTGAACACCGCGCAAAAATTGAAAACGCCGTTGCAACTTCGTTTGCAGCAATTGGCGAAGCGTATTTCGCTTTTGGCACTCATTGCCGGTGTTGCGATGTTTGCATTCGGATATTTCCTGCACGCGACGAATCCTGTAACCGGCGACTACCGTTACTTTGTGGATATTTTGATTCTGGCGGTCGCGCTCGGTGTCGCGGCCGTTCCGGAAACATTACCGATTATCGTAACCATGGTTCTTTCATACGGCGTGTTTAACATGGTTACGAAAAAAACGATTATTCGTAAAATTCCTGCGGTTGAAACGGTGGGCAACACTTCCGTTATTTGTTCCGATAAAACAGGAACGCTTACTCAAAATAAAATGAAAATTCGGCGCGTTTGGCACGTAGACCACGACCCGATTTCCGTTAAAGAAGAATTTAATCCGAATCAGAAAAAGCTGGTCGGATTGCTTGCGTCGTGCAGTAACGCAACAATCGAGGTTCACGGCGACGACGACGAACACGTTATCGGCGACCCGACCGAAATTGCAATAATTCGTCTGCTTCACGATTTGAAACTGGACAGAGTAAAAGCAGAGCGGCAGTATCCCAGAGTTTTCGAGCTGCCGTTCGACTCGGGGCGCAAGCGCATGACAACAATTCATCACGTGGAAGGCGAAGCATACGGGTATATCGCGGTAACAAAAGGTGCGTTCGACCGCATTCCGGTAAATTGGAGTCCGGAGTTATTAAAACGCGCAACCGAAATTCACGATTCTTTTGCCGAAAAAGCGTTGCGCGTAATCGCTATTTCCGTAAAAAAATACAAGGATATGCCCTCCGATTTGAGCATTGAAGAACTCGAAACAGACCACGAGTTCCGGGGAATGGTGGGCATGATTGACCCGCCGCGAACCGAAAGCGCGGACGCCGTTGCTATGGCGAAAGAAGCCGGCATCAAAACGGTAATGATTACGGGCGACCATGTTGTAACAGCGTCAGCAATTGCAAAAGAAATCGGCATAATGCAGGAAGGAGACAAAGCCGTTACAGGCGCGGAATTATCCGGCATGAGCGAGGACGACTTGCGCAGTCAAGTTCGTGATATTTCCGTATATGCGCGGGTAAGCCCCGAAGATAAAATCCGCATCGTTAAGGCGTGGACGGCGATGGGCGAAGTTGTGGCAATGACCGGCGACGGCGTAAACGATGCCCCCGCGCTCAAAGCCGCCGACGTCGGTGTTGCAATGGGCATCACGGGAACAGAGGTGTCGAAAAACGCGGCGGATATGGTTATCACCGACGATAATTTCGCCACAATTGTAGACGCCATTTCCGTGGGGCGAACCGCTTACGATAACATCCGAAAAACCATCGCGTTTCTTCTCAGCGTAAACTTTGCCGAAATTTTTATTCTGCTTGCCGGTATGTTGTTCGTTGGCGTATCGCCGCTGTTGGCACTGCAAATTTTGCTGATTAACGTGGTTTCCGACGGCATTCCCGGATTCTTCATTGCATTTGAAAAGCCGGAACGCGGCGTAATGAAGCGCAAGCCGTTAAGCAAAGGCGCGGGAATCTTCTCTGCCGGATTGGGCGCGAAAATTGCTCGCGGTGCAATTTGTTTTTCCGTTTTGACATTGGGCGCGTTTTTTCTCGGCACGTATATTCTGCCCGCGCCCGCCGGCGTTGAAGCCGCCGCTTCATCAAGCCTCGGCGACATTTTAGGCACAAGCGCGTATTACTCCGTAGGTATTTCAATGGCGTTTGTTGTGCTGTCGTGGGCTTCCGTTATAAATATTTTTAACGTGCGCAGCGAGCAGTCGATTTTCAAGGTGAATCCGCTGTCTAACAAGGGCATGTTTTTTGCCGCAACCGGCACGATTTTATTCACGCTGGTAGTTGCTTTAGTTCCGCCGATTGCAGAAATTTTTGACGTTGAAACAGGATTAACCGCGCTTCATTGGGTTATTATGATTGGCTTGTCCGCCATGCAACTTGTTATCGGCGAAATTTACAAATTATTTGCCGGCGCGCGCCAAGTGTAAGCTGCCGCACATTCCCTCGAAGGGTTCGGGCAAAGAACGCCCGACATTGCCGGAGCAATTTCGAGTGAAATGAAAAAGCGCGCAAGGCGCGCCTCAGACGCCGGGGGCACATGTAAGCTGCCGCACATTCCCTCGAAGCCGGAGCAATTTCGAGTGAAATGAAAAAGAATCTCCTAAATACGAAGGGGGTTCTTTTTTTATTGCGTGGGAAGCTATAGTGGATGGGACGCTTCTTAATTTGATTCACTATACTCCGGCATAACTCCGGCATAATTGTCAGCGCGAAACTTTTGATGCTATACTTGAGAATGTTGAGAAATAGCTTGAGGGTACGGGCAAAGAACGCCCGCCATTGCTGTGTCTGCATCGCAGGAAAATGACGGCTTCAGGTCATTTTCCGAGATGCGGCATATGCGAAAGCGTAATTTTTCAACACTCTCATACTTGCGCTCGGGAGTGATTAAATGCTTATAAAAAACGGTCGGGTTATTGACCCGAAAAACAATTTTGATGCGCGGGCGGATGTTTATATTCGCGACGGGAGAATCGCGCTTGTGGGAGACAGCACGGGAATTATTGATGAGATGGATGAGGAAGTCATCGACGCAAGCGGAATGTGGGTTACGCCCGGCCTCATAGATATGCACGTGCATTTGCGCGAACCGGGGCAAACGCACAAAGAAACCGTCGCGAGCGGAACGCAGGCGGCGGCGGCAGGCGGTTTCACGACGGTCTGCGCCATGCCGAACACATCTCCCGTATGCGATTCGCCCGAAGTTATGCGGCTTGTTGAGGAAACAGCGGCGAAAACCGGCTTGATTCGAGTGATTCCCGTGGGAGCAATTACAAAGGGGCTTGACGGGCAAAACATTGCCGACTTTGAGGAAATGCAGGGACTCCGTGCAATCAGCGACGACGGAAAATCGGTTGCGAATGCGGAAATCCTTCTCAAGGCAATGAAACGAGCGACCGGTCTTGCGATTTTGGCTCATTGCGAAGACCTCGAACTTACCGGCGCGGGCGTAATGCACGACGGCGCGGCAGCAAAAAAGCTCGGGCTTATGGGCATTCCGGCGGAATCCGAGGATAAAATTATTGCGCGTGATATCGAACTTGCGCGGCAAGCGAATGCGCGATTGCATATTTGTCATGTAAGCACGGCGGGCGGCGTCGAGCTTATTCGCGCCGCGCAAAAAGCCGGGCAAAACGTAACCGCCGAGGTCACGCCGCATCATATTGCGCTGACCGACGAAGACGTAGCCGCGAACGCACTTGAGAAGCCCGTTCAGGCTTCGTCGGAAAACGCGCTGAATCCCGCGATTTCCCGCCTCGCCTTCACGGTTCTCGAAGGCGTTCGCTATGCTAACCCCAATTTTAAAATGGCGCCGCCGCTTCGAAGCAGCGAAGACCGCGACGCACTTCTTGCCGCGTTAAAGGATGGCACAATCGGCGTAATCGCAACCGACCATGCCCCTCATGCGGAGGAGGAAAAATTTGTTCCGGATTCGGCTTCCGGTTCGGCTTCCGGCCCGATTGCTGTTCCGGCTTCGAGGGAAAGTGTCGATTCTCCTGATTTGTCCCCGGCGAAAAGCGGCCTCGCCGCCCTCGCCGCAGCCGCAAACGGCGTAATCGGTCTTGAAACCGCTGTTTCCGTCGCGATTACACATTTGATTGAAACCGCAATACTCTCGCCGATGGAGTTGATTGCCAAGTTCACGTCAAATCCGGCGGAGATTTTGCGTCTTGACGTCGGAAATTTGTCCCCCGGTTCACCCGCCGACATCACAATAATCGACCCGTCAGCGCGTTACACAATTGACAAAAACACGTTCAAATCCAAAAGTCGCAACACGCCTTTTCACGGCCGCGAGGTCGTCGGGCGCGTGGCGTATACGATTTTCGGGGGCAAAATTGTGTACGCAGAGCGTACCGTTCACAATGCATAGCAAATTTTCCGTACCGGAGTAAAAACTGCTGTAAAAATTTAAGGAGGCATTCAAATGGAAAATATCGAATTACTGGAACTTTTTAAAAATTTCCGCGTTGCCGACGTGCGCGACGGGTTAGATTGGATTGGCTACCATAATTTCGGCTCGGTTGAGCCGGATGTGCGTCCGCTTTTTCGCACGAGGGCGGTCGGAATTGCGCGAACGGCGAGATATTTGCCTTTTGTCGGGCCGTATCCGGACAAGCGCGGCGACGATTACACCCCTTGGCAGGGTTGGTATTACGGCAATGTTTGCACGTATCCGTGGATGGATGAAATTGAGGACGGCGATTTTATGGCAATCGACGTCAGCGGAATGAATGTGGGGCTTCTCGGCTCGGAAAATACGCTTCGCGCCCTGCAAAAAGGTGTGCGCGGCTTTGTGACAAACGGCAGCGGAATCCGCGACACCGACGAAGTTATTCTGCAAAAAATTCCGGTGTGGTCGCATTTTATTTCGCAGTCGATGGTGCAATGCAAAATTCAGTTTGACGCGAAAGATATTCCCGTTGCAATCGGCGGCGTAACCGTTTTTCCGGGGGATGTTATCGTTGCCGACGGCGACGGCGTTATTTCCGTGCCTCGCGCTGTTGCCCGCGACGTTGCAAAATACGCCGCGCAAATCCTTTCCGACGACAAAAAAACTCGCCGTAAACTTTACGACGAGTTAAATCGCGAACCGGATACCTCTGTTATTTAAGCAGTTTTCCGTCTGCGTCGATGTACCGCTTGTTTGTAAGAATGAACGCACTTGAAACGATTGAGCAAATCCCCAATGCATTAACGGGGATGACAAACAGTGCCATGCCCGCCCAAGCAATAATGGGCAGTACCAAATTGTCATTGCCGCCGCCGACAGTGAGCACAGTGCTGACGATGAAAAGCGTAAGAAAAACCATATTCACTCCCCAGCAAATAAGGGTCGTTATCAAATACACCATGCCTTTTTTGAAATAACCCAAAACAAACATGTGTATGCCCCATGTGCCGAAGAAAAAACCCAGAACACCGGCAAGTACCCTGCTTCTGTCACCGACAACGCCTTCCTCGCCCTCCGGAAGTGTCGGGTTAAAAAATTCTTTCATGCATACGCCTCCTTGTTATTCGAAAATTTTTTGCACCTGCGCAAGCAACTCCGGCGAAGGCGGCTCTGTGTTGTGCAAAGTATATTTTTCGCTGTCCCATTTGTGTTCGCCGTGCTTGTGGAACGGCAAAACTTCTACCTTTTCTATATTGTCATGCTGCTTTAAAAATGCCGACATTTTTGCCAAGTCGTCAAAATCGTCGGTTAAACCCGGCACGAGAACAAATCGCACCCATGTCGGAATTTTCAAATACTGCGCCTCGCGAAGCGTTTGAAGCGGGCGTTCCTGCCGTTGTCCCGTAAGGCGAAAATACAGGCGCGGGTCGTATGCTTTAAAATCAAGGATGAGAAGGTCAACATAGGGCAAAATTTCTTCGGCGGCTTCGGCGGTGGCGAAACCCGACGTATCAAGGGCGGTATGAACCCCGTTTTCGCGGCACGCGATGAGAATTTCCTTTAAAAAGCGGGGTTGGTCGGAGGGTTCGCCGCCGGAAATCGTGATTCCTCCGCCGGAATATTTGTAATACGAACGATATTTCATAACGTCGTCGAGTACCTCGGCGACGTTTTTTTTGTACCCGCGCGTTCGTATCCACGTATCCGGATTGTGGCAGTAAAGGCATCGCAATGAGCAGCCCGACGTAAAAACCACCGTTCGGATACCCGGCCCGTCAACCATTCCGCCTGTATAAATCGAGTGAATATACCCGAGCGTTTTTTCATCATAAAGTTTCATGTTTTGAGAATATCACACTTTCGAATGCTTTTCCATAAGATGTAGCAAACGCCTTTGAGAACCGTGAAGGCGAGGCGGAAAATCGCGGGATTCAACGCGTTTTCCGGCGAAGCCTGAACGGGCTTCTCAAGTGCGTTTGCGATAGACCATGTACCGGAAATTTTGACAGGAGCGATGGAAATGAATTGCAATTGCACAAACGGATGCCACGCATGTGGCGGCGAGCAAGTTATTCGGCAGGTGTTTAACTGCCCCGGAACCCAACGTGTTATCAGACACGAGCACATCGTAAAACACCAACACGACACGATTAACGAGTACGACGTAATTCACGAACACGAATACACCACGCGCGACGTTGTAAGAGAGCGCGAAGTTGTAAGCCATAGCGATTGCTCGTCGCATATGACGAATTATTGCGGCGGCAACGACGACGGTTGTTGCCAATCGCGCCCCCCTGTATGGCGCGGAGCTCGCCGCTGGTAGTGCGCAAAGCGCGCTGTTGAAGCCGGGAACACGTGCCGGGGGAATGTCGGCACTTGTACAGCCGGTTGCAAAAACGAACACGCCCTAACGGAAGGAAACAGTTATGAGAGAATTTTCAGTAATGGTAGTTTCTGCGCAGCCCGCAGCGGGTCACGCGCAGATATTAACCCCGGCTCGTCGAAATGATTTACGCGGAAATTGGTACTTGCTCGGAACGAGAATCGAAATTCACGCGACGCCCAATCCCGGGTTCGCATTTTCGCACTGGACAATTTTCAACGCCTCCGCGAACAGCTTCTTTACCGACAGACGACCGACAATGACACTTGTTGTACGCGGACACATCCGGATTCAGGCGCATTTCGTGCGGTTAGCACCGCCCCCTCCGCCGCCTCATCCGCATCCGCCCCATCCGTGGCCGCCGCACCCGCACCCCCCGCATCCTCACCCGCAGCATCCCCCGATGCCGCCGTCACCGCGTCCGCCGCATCCCCCGCATCCTCCGTCACCGCGCCCGCCGCATCCGCCGATGCCCCCTACTCCGCGCCCGCCGCATCCCCCGTCACCGCGCCCGCCGCATCCCCCGTCACCGCATCCGATGCCGACTCCGCGCCCGTTGCCTATGCCGAATCCGTCACACCCGCCGACAATTCAACCCGTCCCGTTCCGGAGCGAAGCGATGAATGATTCATTATAGCGAACGCATAAAAAAGGCACTGCGAGCCGTTTTCAGCACTCTCTCGCAGTGCTTTTTTCGTTTTTTCCTTGAAAAACGGCAAAACTTGCTTTACAATTTGGCAAAAAAATAAGGAGCAACCTATGCCAACAATTTTCGTGGTGGAAGACGACCGACACATTCGCGAGGTCGTGACGGAATATTTCAAAGACGCCGGCTTTAACGTTGTAAGCGCGACCTGCGGCACAGAAGCTCAAAAAATGATTCAATCGGGGCAAGCCTCCGATTTATTTATTTTGGACATAATGCTGCCGGGCATCGACGGACTCGCGCTTCTTAAAATTTTGCGCGAGGACGCCCGGTATCGCGATGTTCCCGTTATGATGCTTACCGCTGCTTCTGACGAATACACGCAGCTTCAAAGTTTTGAAAATCTTGCGGATGATTATGTAACGAAACCGTTTTCGCCGAAAATTTTGGTGAAGCGGGCGGAGGCGTTGCTTCGGCGCGGAGAAAAGCAGCCTGCGCCGCAAGCCGGCGGCGTTTCCGTTGACGCCGCAAATTATATGGCATACGAAGACGGTCGCCCCGTGAAATTGACCTTGCGCGAGTTCGAGCTTCTTAAATTACTGACGGAAAATCCCGGTCGTGTACTCACACGGCAAAGTTTGCTTGACTCAGTTTGGGGGCATGATTATTTCGGCGACGAGCGCGTTGTTGACGTGCATATTAAAAATTTGCGTAAAAAATTCCGCACATCGGTGATTGAAACTGTAACCGGCGTCGGATACAGGGGCGCGATATGAAAACAAAAAACGATATGGCGGTACGCACATTTGCGTTCGCGCTGATTTTAATGACGATGGTGCTTGTTGTAATTTTGAGCATCCTTTATTTTTTTCTGCCCGGATACTACTATCGCCATAAAAATCGGCAATTGAATCGAAACGCGGAAACTCTTCGCGCAGGGCTTGACCCGTCGCTTTCTTCGGATGAAATTGCTCTGCTTCTCGACGAATTTTCCGCGTACAATAATGCAAACGTAATCGCCTTCGACCGCGACGGAAATCTTGTACCCGGTCATTTGATGATATTTACGCGAACGCCCGAGTTTGACGAACCGTCCGTAATACGCATCGGAGGGAATCACGCTTCCGAATGGTTTACCGCGCAAGGAACGGGTGAAAGCCATCAGGTTATGCGAATAACCCAAAATGCGCCCGTGAGCTTCACAAGCCCGCGCTTTACAAGCATCATTTTAAATATGTACGACCCCCACCCCGAGATTTCGCATCTTACAATAATCGCGCCGCTTCAGCCCATCGACGAAGCGCAGGTCGTGATTATATCCATGTTGCCGTATTTGGCGGGCGCGGGATTTGTTACGGCGTTCGGGCTTGCATTTTTATTTGTAAAACGCGAAACCAAACGCACAGAAAAATTAGAAGCCATGAAAACCGACTTTTTGCGCGCCGCCGGACACGAACTCAAAACGCCCATCGCGGCCTTGGGCGGAATGCTCGACGGCATGATGGATGAAGTGGGCGCGTACAAAAATCGGGACAAATATTTGGCGGAATGCAAAACGCAGGTTGAACGTCTTTCGCGCCTCACCGCCGACATTTTAAAAGCCACCCGCACCGAAGACACTATGTACAAGCCCCGAAAAGAAATCGTTGACCTTCGCGTTTTGGCAGACGAATTAACGCTCCGATACGCTCCGCTCACGGAAAAAAATCGGCTTACCGTAGCGGTAGCCGTTCCCGACGAAATTTTAATTGAAACCGACAGGCAAATGTTTTTCACCGCGCTGTCGAACCTGATGTCGAACGCGGTTAAGTACACGCCGCCCGGCGGCAGAATTTCCATCGAAGCCGAAAAAGGCGTTTTCCGCATCGAAAACGAATGCGAAATCGCCGACCCTTCCGCAATGCAACGATGGTTCGAACCCTTCTACCGACCGGACTACAGCCGCGACAAATCCACCGGCGGCACCGGGCTAGGGCTGTATCTTGTGAAAAAAAACCTCGACGCCCTCAAAATGAAATGCGAATTGAGGGCTGTCGAGGGCGGGGTACGGGCGGAGGTGTTTGTTGTGAAGATTTGCACAAATTGACGCACCAAAAACTTAAACGCCTCGCAGAAAATTTATAATTTTCCGTCTAGCAAACAGAGCTATGCTGCACAGCTGCACAAATACAATTGCAAACATCTTCTACATCTTTTAACGTTAAATAGGGATGCATCGGTATTGATAGAATCCGTTCTGATGTGTACTCAGATACCGGGCAACCGGAGTATTGATTTAAATATGAAAATGCATGTTGCTTATTCAACGGTATCGGGTAGTATATCATTGATGGAATGTTGTTTTTTGAAAGTGCATTTCTAACATAATCTCTTTTATCACTATCTCCGAAGCGTATGCTGTACTGAGCATAAGAAGAATACCAACCCTGCCTTATTTCAGGAACCTGCACAATATGGTGAAGCCGTTCTGTATACCATGTTGCAATGCGATTTACAGATTCAACTTCATAAGATTCAAATGCACTAAGTTTAACATGCAATATTGCAGCCTGTATTGCATCTAAACGCGAATTAAGACCTACTATACGATTATTGTATTTATCTGTAGGAGATGCACCATTAACCCTTAGCATCTTCAAATAATCCCTAATATTATCATTGTTCGTAAATACAGCACCGCCATCGCCATAACACCCCAATGGTTTTGCGGGAAAAAAGGACGTTACGGCAACATCACCGAAAGAACATGCACGTTTACTCCCTATTTTGCCACCAAAACCTTGTGCGCCATCTTCCAACACCTTGAGATTATATTTTTCAGCAATAGTTTCAATGGCGGGATAGTCTGCCGGAAGACCATATAAATCAACCGGGATTATTACTTTTGGCACAACCTTTCCTTCATTTATCACACCTTGAATTGCCGCTTCCAACGCAGAAGGACACATGTTAAATGTTGTGGGGTCTATATCTACAAATACAGGCGTCGCTTTGAGTATTGCTACGGATGAAGCCGTTGCAATGTATGTGAAACCCGGAACAAAAACAGCGTCACGCTCGCCCACGCCAAACGCCATTAGTGACATTGTTAACGCATCTGTAGCATTTGCACAGCTAATACAGTGTTTTACACCTACATATTCTGCAAGTTTTTCTTCCAAACTTGTAACAGTATTTCCAAGAATAAATGTGCCACTGACCAATGTCTGGCTTATTGCGTTGTCGATTTCTGTCTTTAAAGTTCTGTATTGCGATTTCAAATCTCTAAACTCCATTTTAAACGCTCCATTCACCATTTTCTGTCAAAAAAATCTAACGTAGAAACACTATTTATCGGAAACTTTACAGGCACATTTTCATGTGAGGATTTATACATTGCAAGAATCAACTCCATACTTTTCTTTCCTTCAATTGCAGTAATTGCAGGGACTCTATTGCCGATAACTGCTTCTATGAAATCACGATACAGAGGCGTATGTCCAAAACCATACACACTTGGCGGACTTTCACTGAATTCACGTTTTACAACAGATGAATCATCAAGCCCATCATCAAACAGCCACTCTTCTATGTTGTTTACCGATGTACCACCAAGTTTGGCTGTACCTCTCTCACCAAAAACATACAGAGTTTCCTCCAAGTTTTTAGGGAAAACGTTAACCGTGCCTTCAACCAAACCAATGCCTCCGCAAGCAAATTTAACAATAGACACCCCAACATCCTCTGCTTCAACATAAGGATGTGCAAAGTTAGACGTTTGAGCAAAAACCTCAACAGGGTCACTATTCATCACCCATCTCAGCAAATCTATATTGTGTATACACTGATTCATAAGACATCCGCCGTCCTCTGCCCATGTACCTCTCCATTTTGCTTGGTCGTAGTATTCTTTTGTCCTATTCCAACGCACATGTGCAGCTATGTGAAAAATCCGTCCAAAACGCCCTTGCGTTACAGCATCTTTTAATTTTTGAACAGACTTATTAAAACGATTTTGGTGGCAACTGTACGCAATTACGCCCTTTTTTTCAGCCCTTTTGATGATTTCGTTTGCATCTGTTACGGAAAGCGCAATAGGCTTCTCAATTAAAACATGACACCCGGCATCTATGCAATCAAGTGCTATAGCAGCATGAGTTCCGCTGGAAGTGGCTATCGCCACCACATCCGGTCGCACCGAATCTAACATTTTAATATGATTATCGAAACAAGGAACATTTATTTCATGCTTAAATGCAAAATTTCTTGCCTTGGCTAAGTCAGCATCACATAAAGCATCAAAACTCAAATTATTCGCCTTGGCGGCAGAAACATGGTGTGGCGCGATTCGCCCCGTGCCAACTAATGCGTATTTCAATTTACATCACTTCCCTTTCTTTTACCAAAATCCGTGACGAAAAAGTCACAACGTCACCAAATGTCTGCGAACTTGTTTTAAGACTACCTTGATGAAGCCTGCTCGTAAGCCTGTTTTACGCGTGTTGCAATTACTGTGGGGTTGTGCCACATATTTACATACTCAGAGCCGGCCAAGGCTTTTCTTTGAAGCATTGCCCTGTCTTGTATGCAGAATTCAAGAACATTCTCAATATTATAGGAATCAGCTTCTATAACTGAATCCAAACAATCTTTCCCCATTTGCGCAGGTAAAGCATTCAAATAATTATGGTTTATATGCACAATAACAGGTACCCCCATTTTCATAACTTCAACCGCCAGACCACCATACCACCCTATCCTGAGTTGGTCAACAACAACATCAGCTTCTTTGTAAAGTGTCCTTGCGGTTTGTATGTCTGCCCCTGTAACAAGTTGGAGTTCAATTTTATCGGGGTATTTTCTCAAAAGCGATTCAACAGCTTTAACAAGCGTATGAGTTCCTTTTTTCACGTAGCTTGTAGGTGCATGAAAAACCTTGAGCTTATTTGCAGACGGCAAGTATTTTTTTGATTCAATAGCATTTAAATCGTAAATAATCTGAGGCAAGAACATTGCGCCTCCGGGTAATGCCAGTAATAAATCCGGGGTACGAGCGAAAAAAAAAGCACCAGCATCTTCAAATTGTTTTATACGCTTTTTTATTACGAACTCTTGCTTATGATTTGGATACAACGTATCAGAAATATTCGCGTAATCAGGATGCATTGATGCCCCGGGACACATCGCGTCAAAACTGAGCCTGGCATCGCTTCCATTGTAGGTCACAAACAACTTTTGCTTTTTATAGAGCGGCAAATCCCAATGATGGATACCGTAAGAAGGAAAATCAATTAAAGTAGAACCAAAATTAAAATGCAATATATCGTAGTTCTTTGGGTATTTAAAAGCCGTTTCTACACATTTTAAAAAATATAAAAACCTATGCTTTGATTTTCGTAAGGCAATGTCGGCAGACGGGTAATTGATGAAAGTTCTATCGAAATAAAGAGTGTCTGAAAACAGACCAAGCTCTCTTTCGGCTCGTGAAAGGCTAATTGCATGTCCCCCGGTCACAGTAGGCAAGTGTAATATTTTCAAAACACAGCCCCTCTTTCTTGTACTATCTCAATTGCGTCACAGTTCGTTTCTTCACTTCAAAAACAATATCACAATGTTCTATCGTACTTAAACGATGTGCAACAATAATTACTGTTTTGCTTCCTTTAAGTCCCTTTATTGCATCCATAACAGCAGATTCCGTATCATTATCTAAAGAGGATGTTGCTTCATCCAAAACCAAAACCGAAGGATTCCTGTATAATGCACGAGCAATTCCTATGCGCTGACGTTGCCCCCCGGAGAGACGCACCCCACGCTCGCCCACCATTGTTTGCAATCCGTCGGGCAAAGACATTACATACTCTTTAAGTTGAGCCTGTTCCAACGCACACCAAACACTTTCTTCATCAATATTGTCCTTATCTACCCCAAAAGCTATATTTTCCAAAATGGTTTCATCTAACAAATAAATTGCTTGGGGAATATAGCCTACGTTTTGCAACCATTCCGTTGAATTATGATGTATTGAATGTCCGTTATAAATCACATATCCTTGTTGGGGATTCAGTATTCCTATAATAATATCTACAAGTGTAGATTTCCCTGCGCCGGAAGGACCAACAATTGCAACAGATTTATTATGAGGAATTTTTAACGATACCTTTTTCAATACCGGTTTACGAGCCTTCGGATACATAAACGTAACCTTCGAAATCAAAATATCTAAATTTGCGCTGCCTACTTTTGTTGGTTCCGGTAACGGACTCTCAAATTCTGTATCTTGTTCAAAAAGACCGCTGTACACTTGGTCAACTGAAGGTAACAACCTCATTACCCTTGTAGTATTATTTGTAATTCTCGAAATAGCCGGCAATAATTTAAAAGCAGCCAACACAAACACGCCCAATTGAGGAAGCAACGTTTGCATGTCAACCCCATACAGAATTATGCCGCCTACAACAAGAAAAGCCCCGCTAAAACATAATGATTCAATAAACAGCTTTGGCAACTGTAGCAAGGATAATACCTGTGCACGCGTTTTAATTGTATTCTGATTTACATCCCTAAATTTTTGTATGAAAAATGGAGCACTTTGCATTACCTTTATCTCTTTAATGCCATGTAGTGATTGAAGAACCGATTTATTGATTAGCACTATCCCTCGAGCTTCATCTTCTCCGGTTTGCGTAATTCGCCCTTTGTAAATTTTGAAATACACAATTATACATATTAAAGCAAAAAACAAAATAACCAACGTCATCGAAAAAGATGAAAACATAAGAAATATTAAAATAAACAGTGACATAAATCCATCTGAAAGCAAAAGAATTATGTTGCTTATTAAGCCAAAAAGACGTTCAGAATTTTTAATAACAACCCGCTGTAAAGCAACTGCGTTATTATTTGCATGATAAAGATACGGTTGTTCGAGTGTTTGCATAAGAAGGCTATTCGAAAGTTTTGCCGTATTTGTTGCTGTGAACCAGTTTTGAATACGAGCAAAAAAATAAATGAAAAGTCCCCTAAAAACATAAACCAAAGCAATTACTGCGGCAAAAAATGCAAGAAACAATGAAGTGCTGCCAAATCCAAAAGTCCGAAAAATAAAATCAATTATTTGATTGGTATATACTATCGAGGGGTCTGCTAATATCATAACAAATGGCTGCATTATTGAAAGCGTCAGTGTTTCAATTTGCGCTCCGGCAATTACACCTAAAAACAAGAAAATTAGTTTAATTTTTACACGACGCGAAAAAATATATCTTGCTTTTGTTATCCTGGACATAATAGACACTTCTCATTTCTACTGCAATTAAAGCCGCATCATTATGCAACAAAGCTGTTTCAAAGTCACTTAATACTCTTAATCAAGAATTTTTGCCGGCTCGAGTAGGGGTTTGCCACACATAATTCACACATGTGTGGTATTTCTGCGCCACGAAACATTTTTCGGCTTTTTGACAAGAGGGGGGATTTTCGCCAAACATCATACATATCCTCCTCAAGTACATTTCCAATGATTCTATAAACCGTTGAACAAGTACAATCAAGGATGCCGCCATCAGCCTCAACAAATATTATTTCAAAAATATTTCTGCAATAACTCAAATTTTCACACTCTACAGACATCACTTCCGTTCCCTGCACTTCAATGTCGGGATACGCAAATTTAACTGTCACATTCGCACCGGGAAAATCCTGCCTAAGGTAATTACCGGCTGTGCTGAGATACTGTTTGATGGTTGATAAACTTTTATTCCTCAAGTCTGATGGTAAGACACACGCACCTCGAAGAGTAAACCTCACATCCCTTTGTGAACCCATATATTTGATTGCGTATGTGAGATTATCTTTGATAGTTTTATAGTTTGAGTTTTTTCTCCAACGCTCAGTAGCCTCAGGAGAAGGACCGTCTACAGAAATTAGTAAATCTATCGTGACATCCTTTGATAGTTCTTTTAGTTTGTGAGCCACATCTTGGGTCAGTAGCATTCCATTTGAATATATCATTAACTTGCCTATATCCGTGCCGCAAATAATATGAGAACTCATCTCATACCACAACGGATTTAAAAAAGGCTCCCCCCCCCGCAAAGAATCAAGCAATTAAGAGTCGAAATTCGACTGGCTTGGTGAGTTATGGCATTAACCACATCCCATTGCATTATACTTTTATTTTTATTTCCATTAGGACTATTCTCACCATGCCATCGGCAGTATTGACATTTAAGGTTACAAGCGTTTGACAAGCTGATATACAGACTTTGAGGGTTTATCTCTAAGTTTTTAAAATACTCACTCTTTTTAACCTTTTGGTGATATGCAAGTAACATTTATTAACTCCCCTTTAGGTTTTTACGAGAAAAACTCCCATCGCATCATCGTGAACTTTTTTGAGAAAGAGCATCAATTACTTCATCTCTTTCAGACAAAGCAGCATTTATTTTTTCGTAATTTTTGTCCGATTCAGACAACAATGAATATATCTTACTATCTTTTTTTGATGACAGCTTTACAAGCGAGTTTATTTTCTCATCTTTCTTAGACAACTGCTCCATAAGCGCATTTATCTTATTGTCTTTTTTGGATGACAGCTCGACAAAAGCACCTATTTTATTGTTCTGTTTGGAATTTGAAGCCGAGAATGCGTTTATTGTTTCATCTTTCTTGGCAACCAAAACCGAGAGGGCGTTTATCTCTTCGGCTTTCTTGGCAAGCGAAGCCGAGAGGACGTTTATCTTTTCATCTTTTTTAGCAACCGAAGCGGAAAGAGCGTTTATCTTTTCGTCTTTCTTCGCAACCGAAGCAGAGAAAGCATTTATCTTTTCGTCTTTCTTAGCAACAGAGGCCGAGAGCGCGTTTATCTTTTCATCCCTCTTGGCAAGTGAAGCGGAAAGAGCGTTTATCTTTTCGTCTTTTTTAGCAACTGAAGCAGAGAAAGCATTTATCTTTTCATCTTTCTTGGCAACAGAGGCCGAGAGCGCGTTTATCTTTTCATCCCTCTTGGCAAGTGAAGCGGAAAGAGCGTTTATCTTTTCAGTTCTCTTATCAAGCGACGCCGAAAGTGCATTTGACTTCTCACTTTCCTCAGAATACAAACATAAAAGTTCATTTATTTTATTATCTTTTTTAGCTAATTTGACCTTATACGACCCAAATATTTTATCGCTCAATCTTTCTTTGAGCTTGGACGGGATTATCCGCTTAACCAGATTTATCATTTATTCATTCTCCGTTCTGCTTAAACCAAGCAATCGATTATATAATTCAGCTAACTCGCCGGCACAGACTTGATAGCTGTGAAAATCCTCAACCCACCGTCTGGTTCGCAACGAAACCGCTTTCCGCTCTTCAGAAGAAAGTTCAAAGAAATTTGTTACAACTTTGCGTATTTCATCTGCACCAAGCTGTGTATTAAGGATGGCGGAGGTTTCTCTAATATCCTTTCCCCCTATTACTGCGCCTTCAAATGCACGTTCTGAAATGTGGGCAATTGTTGGGATACCAAATACAGCAGATTCCAAAGCTGAATTACCGTAATAACCTACCACCATTCTCTTTTTCAAAAATTTTGCACGACCTGCTTGGTCAAAAAATAATGTTGCTTGTTGCTTTCGTTGTACGCATTCACTATGAGACACTCCATGAATAAGGTCAAAATGTATATCAAGTCCTTCAATTGCTTCCGTCAAGTCCGCAGTACCCTTCTTTGCTTGACTTGATGGTGAATGCGCCAAAATCGAGCCATCTTCCCAACAATACGGATATTTTTCAGTATCTATGGCTTGAGGCAAATACACACCATCAAACCAAGGATGTATTAAATCCGGTGTCATTGCAACTCGTGCGTCAAAACCCAGTACATACTTCTGAAAATTAGTATCGCCGGCATAATTCCTAAAATAACCCCCACAAGCAGAATAAACCATAGGTCCGCTAAAATTACTAAACATATCTTTCGGCAAGTTGTTTGTTTTAAAATAAAATCCCGTCTCATCTTTTATATGGACTAAATCAGCTTCTTGGATAAGCTGTTGCATATTTGAACGTTCCAACACATGAGGAAACGGAAGCAGCAAGTCATACTCTGACGAAAAGTTAGGTTTGTAAAAGGCAACCATTCTGACTGCAAAGTCTGTATGCCTGTTTACAGCCTCTGCCCACCTATAGAAAGAACCTGCGTAATCTTTCAACGCATACATTAAAATTCGCTTACCCTTGGATTTATTCCACTTTTCTTCCCAATCTTGCCTTCCCGGTGTCAAACTTCCATAGCTGTACACAGGAACTTTTTCAAATTCCCCCAAAAGTGCTTTTATTTTCTTGTCCTTCTTGAACAATTTTTTGTTATATACAGCGAAGTATTCATTATTGATAAGACTCTTTATCCGACGCTTAATTGGTGCGGGAACGATTTTTTTTAATATCCTCCATACAAACGCAAGCATCATCTTTCCTCCCCGGTTTATCCGAAAAACTTCAAATCATTGGCTTTTCACACATAAATTCCCATACAGCAACATGCTCACCAAATCTACCCAAGTACCTTTGCTCGGGTGCGGATAAAACTGCACCTTTTGAAAGTAAGCCCTCTTCATCCCATTCAAAACCTACAAAGCCTACCGAGTTTGCAATCTGCTCTATTTCGTCAGGCCTGTAATAACTGTACGTTCCTCTAAATTTTTCGATAGCTTCTTCGCCTAACAGTAAGTCTTGTTGACACACAGAAACAAACCCCTTGCTTAAATTTGCTTTAACTTCCTCCAAAAGATATTCCTCATCTTTGCAGCCAGATTGAATAAAACGTCGCCAGTATGTTTGATACAATGCTTTCATTCCCTTTTTGCGGCCTCTTTTATCTTCAACCCTTGATGTCAAATAATGACCTTGACCGTCGCTGTTTAAACAGGCATACAAACGCCCACCCGGTTTTAAAGTGCGATAATACTCTCGAAGTGTTTTCCTTACATCCGGAAACATCAAAACACCATTGCAATAGACAGCATCGAAACCATTGGAGTCAAAAGGCAACTCTTCTATTGAGCCGATTTGTTCAGTTATATTGTCAACGTTTGCGGAAACTTTAGCCTGTGACAGCGCGGCTATAAGGTCTGCATTCATATCTATCGCTTCAACATGCTCAAACCTATGGGCTAATGCTATAGACCATTGCCCTGCTCCGCACCCTGCATCTAATGCACGAATCCCGCTAAATCCGATTCGGTCAAGCTGTCTTAAATGATAATCCAAGGAAAACCCATACTCTTTTTCTATGAAACGCCGAATTTTCTCAGTTTTTTCATCTGTCGCTTCTATTTCTGCTTCAGGAATCCCTGTTTCCAGTGCAACAGTAATTTCATCAGCTGCTACATTTTTACTGCCTTTTACATTGCTGTGTAATTGAAGGCTGTTCACTTTTTCCAACATTTCCAACAAGGGCAATACAGTTATATCGCCGCTATCTATATATTTTCGCAATCGCCGTAACCCCTCAATCGCGTGGTCGTTAAAAACCGGAGTACCACTTGCACGACGCATTTCCTCTTGAAACGAACCCAAGTGCTGATACAGTATGCAACAACCTTGTTCTCTCGCAAGTTTACTTAAATTTTCTTCAGAAAGCTCATCACCAAGTGTCAAAGCAGTTGGAGATTGCTTCATGTCAATACGATAACGCTTGAAAGTTTTTATCACATATCCGGCATCTGTAACAACATTACTGAGTATAGGTCTGTTACCGGTCATGTCCGTTAAAGAAAAATGAACCCTGTCTTTGTCTTTGTCAGTCCAAAAATATTTAAAACCGTACTTCACCAACAAATCCAGTATATAGCAATCAGCTCCAAAGGCATCTCCTTGGTGGTGTTCTCTTTTGTATGCACCTGCAATATTTTGAATGTTTGCATTATTGCCATGGTTTGTCCATATTTTTGGCATTGCATCGTTCTCAGCAAGAAATTCTAATCCTTGTTTTATCAAATTTCTTGTCAAATAATTTTCCAGTTTGCCCTTCTCTTCTAAATAGTAACTAAAGTTGCCAACTCCATGCAAAGCACTTAATTTTCCTTGTTTAATCTTCAATAATATTTCATCATGAAAATCGCCCTTTTGACTCAAATCTCTTTTAAAAAGTGCCATATCTGACCGCCTTACGTTATACGGGTCCGGGTCAAAAAGCCAAAACGAATCATCTATTTCCACACCTAATTCATCATATATTACCTTGTGATATTCATTAAACGCATCCCATGTTGTGGAATCAATATCGTTTGAAAATGCCAAATACGCGCTCATCAAATCATCCTCCTGTATGTATTAAATGTTTTTGAAATACGACATCTAAATTCGAGACTACATTTTCCCACGCAAAATTGTGATTGATTCTATCTATATTTCCCCTCAATTTCGGCAAAATACCGGAATCTTGCAAGCAATCGGATACTATCTGCGTTATTTCACCCGGGATATTTGTATTCACACAAAAACCAATATTATGCTCCCGTACAAAATCAGCCATAACAGTACCACTCTGCACAATCACAGGACAACAAGCTACAATAGCTTCATACAGCTTCGTTGCATATGCACGCCTTGCATTGCGGTCGTTATAGTCATATACGCAAAACAACAAATCGGTATTTGCATACAGACGACCAATATCATCATGTGTGAACTTTCCTGTCGATGTCCCGAACTCCATTTTTATCGTTAATTCACGAACTGCATGTGCATCCACTCCGTTACCATGAATATTAACATCGACATCATCTTTAAAACTGTAACACTCGCGAAGTAATATTTCAAGTACGCTGTACTGACGTACAGCACCTATATAGGAAATTCTAAGTTTATTATCCAATTGCTGCTTTATACTTGCAAACTTCGACAATTCCGGATAGTTGGGCAAATATATGAACCTTGCTAAAGTACGTTTAGTGGCATAGGCAAGCTGCAACTCATTTAAGTAAATTACATAAGCAGCTTTGTTGCATAGAAATTTCACAAGTGGATTTACAACAAACCTCAGCATTGACAATGTTCCGCTATCGTAAAATTCATGCATGTCAAAAATCCATATACCTCTTTGCGCCTGCCTACGAAAAAAGGCAATTAGCATTGTATCCATATCCGAACAATGCAAAATATCCCAACTGTTTGTGTTCACATAATTTATACAGGTCACCATAAAACGAAAAAATGCAGGAAGTTGCCGAAAGCCGGTTCCGTACTCCGATGCAATTTGGCATCTGTAAACATTTATGCCGTCAATTGTTTCCCGCATCGGCAAATCGCCGCTTCTATCCCAACAAAAAATCGTTACACTGCACCCCCTGCGTACAAAGTGAATCGCTTGTTTGTAAATTCTTACGTCGGGCTCAAACCCATTAGTAAGAAGCATCAGCACTTTTGGCACAGGAGTACAACCCCACTTTAGTTTTTAGATTAGAGTAACTCTACATTACACTTGTTGCGTACATGCTTTGTTGCATTTTTTGTGTCCAGTATAGGGATACCGGAAGCAACCACAAATTCATAATCAACATTGGTATGAGGAGTAGTAATGACCACTAAATCATACTCTAATACTTCCAAAAAAACACCCTTTTTAACTACACCTTTATATTTGTACTGACTAATACAAGGGTCGTGAAATGCCACAAATGCACCCGATTGCTCCAACAAATGTATCACATCTAAAGCCCTGCTTTCACGACAATCATTAACATCCTGCTTATATGCTACACCCAAAACCATAATTTTAGAGCCATTCAGCGGCTTTTTGTATTTATTTAAAATTTTAGATGCACGCTCAACCACATACTCCGGCATACGGTCATTTATCATAGCAGAGGCTTCAATTAAAGATGTGTGAAAACCATATTCACGAGCTTTCCAACTCAAATAGAAAGGGTCGAGCGGTATACAATGTCCACCGGGACCGGGACCGGGGTAAAAAGCCTGAAAACCGTACGGCTTCGTTTTGGCAGCATCAATAACCTCCCACACATTTATTCCCATTTTTTCACACAACATCGCCATCTCATTAGCCAATGCGATATTTACGTTACGATAAGTGTTTTCCAGTATTTTTTCCATTTCTGCCACGGTGGGGTTGGAAACCTCAAAAACATCACCATCAAGAACAGAACGATACACACAAGCAATAATCTCTAAAGCATCCTCACCAATAGCCCCAACAACCTTCGGGGTATTTTTCACATTATAGTGCAAATTACCCGGGTCAACTCTTTCAGGGGAAAATCCCAAAAAAAAGTCCGTCCCGCATGACAGTCCGCTACCTTGCTCTAAAATCGGTTTAAGCAGCTCTTCTGTAGTGCCGGGGTAGGTAGTCGATTCCAAAACGACCACCGCACCCCTTTTTATATATTTAGCTACCTCCGTGACGCTGGATTTCACATAGCTGATGTCCGGCTGTTGGTACATATCCAAAGGGGTAGGCACACATATAGCAATAAAATCCATATTTTTTATGAACGAAAAATCCGTAGTCGCCGTAAGCAATCCAGTTTGAACAAGTCTAAGCAATTCCGAATCGACAACATCACCAATATAGTTTTCACCGTTGTTTACCATGTCTACCTTTGCTGATTGAATATCAAACCCAACTGTTTTGAATCCCGCATTGGCCTTTTCAACAGCCAATGGCAACCCCACATACCCCAAGCCAATTACACCCATTGTAAGTTTCTTTTTTGCAATTTTATTTAGAATCTCCTGCTTCATAACCCATCATCATCTCCATTGTCGTTTATCATGGTTAAAATCCCTGTTTCTGATAACACATAAACACGTTTGCAAGCACTGCAGTGAAATTTTTCTGACAATACCTCACCGCATCCGCAGACCCAACCCACTTGCCTTGCCGGAACACCCAACATGAGTGCGTAATCCGAAACATCACGCGACACTAACCCGCCCGCACCAATAAGCGAATGCCCTCCTACGGTGTTCCCACATATAACAGTTGCATTCGCTCCAATAGTCGCGCCTTGTTTAACGAGGGTTCGTATAAAATTTTCACTACCTTTCGGATACCTGCTGCGGGGAGTCAAATCATTCGTAAATACACAGGAAGGTCCGCAAAACACATAGTTTTCCAACACAACACCTGAATATATGGAAACATTATTTTGGATTTTACACCCATCGCCAATAACGACATTGCTCCCTACATAAACGTTTTGACCTAATATACAATTTTTGCCGATAACCGCACCGCTTTGGACATGGCAGAAGTGCCATATTTTTGAGCCATCTCCTATTACAACATTGTCGTCGACATAACTGCTTTCGTGAACAAAAAATTTATCATCCATTATGATACCATCTTCCTCCTCCAGACCTACGAAGTATTGATTGAGAGTGCTATGCAATGAACAACGCAAGACCAACAACCTATTTGTGGAACTGTATCACATAAAACGCCAAAAATCAATAGCCGCTCTTATTTAGCTTTCCATTTTCTGTGATAATTCGACAAAGCAAGGTCTTCTAAAGACTCAGTGTATGCAAAACAACAAAAAAGCGACCGGCTCTCCCGAAAATTTCGGGTAAACCGGTCGCTTTTTATGTTTTTCATTTTCCGCTTCTTATCCGAGCGGGCTTGTTGCGGTAACAGTATTTGCCGTAAGGCTTTGCAAGCGCGATAATGCGCCGCGTTCGGCGCACATAATATCGTGCGCGAGAAGCATATCTACGGCGGCTTGCAGGTTGGCGGGTGATATTGCGGGGTTTACGTTGTTTACGCGAAATGCTCTGCGCCCGCCGTTTTCTGTTGTAATTGTGAGCTGATAATGTGTCACGAAAATTCTCCTTTCTTAAAAATTATACGAAGCCCGTTTTACACAGGATTCGTCCCCGTTTCATAAAAACGGAACTATGCTGAGTAATTGTCAATCTCAATATCCGATATAACATGAATACGCGCCGTAACGTTGTCGCGGTTATACATCGCTTGTATTGCCGAAACAAAACCGGTCGCATCGGCGGCGGACATGTTCGGGTTGACGCCGCTGATACTGCAAACAGCTTGGTTTTGCGCACTGCGAATGCGAAGCGCGGCGGCTGCTATGACTATGTTTGCCACTGCATTTCCTCCTCTCTTGCGAAGTTTATTCAATTTTGTTTTCTTCGTTTTCATTCGATTCGTTTTTGTAAATCATCCGAAGTCCCGGGAGCTTCGGCGGTGCAGAGTTTTCACTCTGCGTTGCCGCGATATATGAAAGGTGTACACGTGGGCGTCAACATTCGGTCGGCCGAATCCGAAGGTGTCTGCCCGCTTTCATATAAGTGCGGCAGGTGATGCGGTGGTACGATGGTACAGTGAAACATGGTGTTGCTTGCAACCTTTGTACAGCAGCTTCGGCACGGCTCGGTGCGGTCAGTTTCAGGGCGAACCCCTTCCTGAGGTGGCAAACACGTCCTTGGCATGGAAGCGACTGCTTGATTGCAAGGCAAGTATATCGAAAGCTGAATACAATGTCTTAAGAACCGTTCCGGGAATTTTTCCTGGAAATTTTCCTGGAATCGTTCGGGGAGTCGTTTCGCTGCACAGCGCAAAATCTCCTTTCGCCCCGCGCCTTCTTCATAAAATCTTCACATCGGTTTCATTAAGGCTTCACACTCGTAGCGTAGAATATCTCCCGTACCGGATTGCAAGCCAACCGGTATAAATCACACCAAGCTGAACTTGGTATACGGAGGTATTTTTTTATGCGAAAATTTTTACTTATTGCAACGACGGTATGTATGGTATTTCTTGTCGCTTGCGGCGACACCGGCGTCGTCGGGGCAGACACGGAGCATTCCGAAAGCGGCATTTTGCGCGGCGAACTTGTTGTTTCGGCGTTCGACTCGATGCTTGCAGGGCCGTTTTTGGAAGATGCCGCGCGGAGATTCTCGGATATTCACCCGTACGTGAATATCACCGTTGAAACATTTTCGTCAATGCCGGAAATCCGCCTTGAGGAAGACACGCAAACGCAAGGCAGCCGCGGCATGATAACGGCGCGAACGACCGGCGACCCGGCGCAGGAACGCCGCGACTATGTAAGTTTAATTAACGCTCAGCTCGCAACCGGCGGCGGACCCGATATTTTGGCGATGGACGTACTGCCGTTTCATCAGTACGCTCGCGACGGCAGGCTTGCAAACTTGCATAATTTCATGGCCGCCGACCCGTTTTTTGACATCAACGCATATCGCGCAAATATCGTTAATGCCCTTGAAATCGCCGGCGGACTTTATATGTTTCCGCTCAGCTATTCCTTTGAATACGCTTCATTCAACCCCGAATTTTTCGAACTCTTCGAAACGGAAGCGGCGGAACTTCGGCGCGGCGATGTTTTCACATACGCGCAACTCGCAGAACTCGCCGAAGCGGCGTTCCATGTTGCAAACCAAACAAGCGACGAACCCATCGCCATGTTCCCCACAATAAGCATGACCGGCGGCGGCATGAGAATTATGGGCGCAATGAACATCCCCATGCTGTTTCGTTCGCAGTTCCTTCATAATTACAACCACTTCGTAAACCCCGACACTCGCCGCGCAAATTTTACCGACGGCACATTTGAAAATCTCATCGAAACAATGATTGACTTCGAGGAACGCGGCTTTCTCATTCCGCTCGGCTTCGGTTCGCCGCAAGAACTGATTGCCGGCGGCGGACGACAAATGGTTATGCCCACAATTCCGCAATCCGTCTACAATTTCAGCGACAGCAGCCAACTTCTCTCGGAATTTTACAACCTTGAAGGCCCTGCCGGAATCATCGGAATCGGCGACTCTGCGCAACACGAAATCGCCGGGCTGTTGGCAAACAACCAAGGCGAAATCCCGTTCACCGCAGGACACGCACTGGGCATCAACTCAAATTCGCAAAATCAACAACTCGCGTGGGAATTTATCAAATTTGTGTCAAGCTACGCCATGGTTGATTCGATGCTCATAACCGGCCTGCCGACTTACATTCGCGCTTTTGACGAACGCGCCCGAGTATCCGTACTGGGCGGCAATCTTATGCGCGGCGGCGGAATGATGATTGTCGGGCGCACCACCGAAGGCGAAGACGACGCAAGCCCCTTCGGACGCCCCGAAACGCCCGAAATCGACCTCGCAACCGCAACCTTCACCCCCGAACAGGAAGCCGCACTTCAGGCATACAGCGCGACCGTCGCATATTTTACGCGCCTTCTGGACACTTTTCAGATAACCGACCCGCTTCTGGATGAAGTAATTTTTGCATCCGTAGCAAACGTTTTCAACGGCTCGGCAACGCCCGGAAGCGTCGCGCAATCCCTTCAAAATCAAGTTCACGCGCTCTTGAACGAATAATGCTTACGGGGGTTTCACCCCCGCACCCCCACGAACTTTTTGAAAAAAGTTCGACAAAAACACGAAAAAACCGCGCTTTCGCGCGGTTTTTTGTTGCACGGATAATACGTCTTCGGTGTTCGGGGCATCAAAAATCAATCGGTAACCAACCGGCTACCTATTGATTTTTTTGTACCGCCGCCCGCTCCCGCGAAACAGAATACGGCTTCCCTCCCCCATTCGCCTTCAATTGTGCGTTATGGCGAACGCTCCCGCTGCCCACAAAAAAAACCGCGCGAAAGCGCGGTTTTTAACGTTTTTGTCGAACTTTTTTTGAAAAAAAGTTTGAAAAAAAAATTTAAAAATCGCGCGTACGCGCGATTTTATTAAAGTTTTTGTCGAACTTTTTTCAAAAAGTTCGTGGGGTTCGGGGCGAAGCCCCGCAATTCATTAAACCGGCGTTCGAGCGAAAAAGTTCTTGAAATATTATGGTTTTCGTGGGATAATTTGAACGTGTGCGGGAAGGCGAGGGGTAGTATGTCGCGTATATTTGAGAAATTTCGAAGTTTGAAAAATAAAATGATGCTTCCCATTGTACTTACCATTTTTGTTACAATTACCGCTGTTTTGTTGGTGGTAAGCCGCAGTACCGGCGAGCTTGCCGACAGCTTTATCAACCATCGCGTAGACGTAACGGCGGCAGCCGTCGGGGCGCGAATGGACGATTTGGAAGAAAAAACGCGCCTTGTTGCCTTGTCTGTTGCCGCAGATTACGCCATTGTGTCTAATATTCAGTTGTGGAATACTGATGAGGACAGCAGAGATGCTGCAAGGGCGGCAATTATCGAACGCGCCGCTTTTTTGTCCGGCGAACTCGGAATCGACAGCTTTGTGATTCGCGACCGCGAAGGGCGATTGGTTCTGAGGTTGCACGAGCTTGATATATACGGCGATTTCGGCGTCGGCGAAGTGACGCCTAACCTTGTCGCCTTCGAAGGCGGAACGCAAGCGGGCTTTATTTCAACCGCAACAATGCCGATGGGGCTTGCAACAACAACTCCGATTTCAATTACTTATTCAAACGGCGAAATCATCGGCACGTTAAGCGCGATTTACATGCTTAATACCGAGGAATTCGTTGATACTTTCGCAGAAATTTTTAACGCACGGGTATCGGTTTTTCAGGGCAATATGAGCATAATGTCGTCGGCGCGTTACAGCGACGGCACGCGCATAATCGGCGTTCCGTTAAGCGACGAAGCGTATGAATATGTACTTATGCGGGGCGAATCGTTTCGGCAGGAAATAAATATACCGAACGAACATGATGAAGCAGAACATTTTATCGCGTACAAACTTCCGCTCAAAGGCGTGGACGGCAGCGTTCTCGGAGCGTTTATCGTGGCGTTTTCCAACAGCGAAGCCGTGATTGCGAGAAGCAATTTGCAGCGCATAATTATTGGGGTCGGCGCAATCGGGATGGTTGTTGCCGTTGCCATAATGTTTGTGTTGCTTTCGGGGTTCTTGCGCCCGCTTAAAACTCTGCGCGACAACATGAAAAACGGCGTTACCTCGGGCATGGGTTCAAAATTGCCCAAAGATGAACTCGGCACGATTATTTGCGAGGTTGAAGCAATCATGTTGCGCGAGCGTGACGCCGCCGAGCAATTTATGGTTATATTCGAAACCGCGCCTCTTGCAACCACGCTTTACGACAAAAATTTTGATACAATTACCCATAACAAAGAAGTCGAAGAAATGTACGGCACGGCTTTCGCGATGCAAAACGGAGACATTAAAAAATCCATGCCCGAGTTTCAGCCGGACGGCAGGGCGTCCATGGATGTTTTCAAGAATGCCACCGACGCCGCAATGAAAAACGGCATTCACACTGAAGAGCTTCTTTGCCGGCATAAAGACGGAACGATATTCCCCTCCGAAGTTACATGGACGCGCGTTAAATACAAAGGCGACGATGTTTTGGTTGAATACACGCGCGACCTCACCGAAATAAAGGCTGCGGAAAAAAAAGAGCGCGAACTTAACGAGCGCGAACGTGTTGCCGCGGATGAATCTAATCGTGCAAAAAGTCAATTTTTGGCGCGAATGTCTCACGAAATTCGCACACCGATTTCCGCCGTTATGGGAATTGCCGAAATCGAGTTAAAAAGCGGCGGGCTTTCGCCTCACATAGAGGAATCTTTTTCGAAAATACACGGTGCCGCGAATATTCTTCTCGGGATTGTGAACGATATTTTAGACCTCTCTAAAATTGAAGCCGGCAAAATGGATTTAATGCGCACGGAATATCTTGTTTCAAGCCTCATCGTTGACATTGCGTATTTGCATATAGTTTTTTTAAACAGCCGCGACATCACGTTTAACTTAACAGTTGATGAAAATTTGCCGACCGGCTTGCTCGGCGATTCGTTGCGAATAATGCAGGTTGTAAATAATTTGCTGTCAAATGCGTTCAAATATACCGACAGCGGCATGGTTGACCTTCACGTGAAATGTCTCCCTGCCGATGACGGATATGTTTGGCTTGAAATTTCTATTCGCGATACAGGGTTCGGCATGACGGAAGAACAGCTCGCAATTTTGCGCAACAGCGACTACATTCGCTTCCACGAACACGAAAGTCGATTTATCGGCGGCACAGGGTTGGGAATTCCGATTGTATACAGCCTGCTCGCGCTTATGGATGCCGATATAAAATATGAGAGTTCACCCGGAGTCGGCACAACGGTTACTGTTTCGATTCCGCAGCAAATCGCCGACGCAACGCCAATCGGCAAAGAATTCGCCGAGCGTTTGCAGCAATTTGAAGAAGTTATTTTGTCGTCCGCCGAGCGTTGCTTCGACGTTGCTCCCGAGCCTATGCCTTACGGCAGTGTGCTTGTTGTTGACGACGTTGACGCGAATTTATACGTATCGAGAGGGCTTATGGAATTTTACGAGCTTAGCATCGAAACGTGTACCGGCGGCAAAGATGCGATTGAAAAAGTCAAAAGCGGCAAAGTTTATGATATAATATTTCTCGACGAGATGATGCCCGGCATGAGCGGCACGGAAACGTTACGTGCTTTGCGCGAAATCGGCTATACCGGTACGATTGTCGCGCTTACGGCAAACGCGCTTATCGGGCAAGCCGAGGAGTATTATCGCGCGGGTTTTGACAGTTTTATTTCAAAACCGATTCAAACAAAAAATTTGAACGCGATTTTGGTGAAATTTATTCGTGACAAGCAGCCTCCCGAGGTTTTGGAGGCTTACAGTCAAAATGAAGATGCCGGACGCGACATGGAACGTTGGCAACGTGAAATTTCGGAGTCGTTGCGACCGCGTTTTGCGCGAAGCTACAGGAACACGTCGGATGAATTTACGCAAAGTTTAAGCTCCGGAGACATTGAAACCGCACGGCGCATTGCGCACACGCTTAAAACTTCGGCAAGTCTGATTCACGAATACGCGCTTTCCGACGCGGCATACAGAATTGAATACGCACTTCTCAAGGGCGAATCGCCGACCGACGCGCAAGTGACCACCTTCAAAACCGAATTGCTTCGCACGCTTGATTCCATTGTCCCGGCAGAAATTATCGCCCCGACCGGCTCAAAAATTTCCGCCGCCGAGCTTTATGAAAAACTTGAACCGTTGCTTGAGAAGCAAAGCGCGGCGGCTCTTAATTTTACAGATGCCTTGCGAGAAATACCCGAAGCGTCAGAACTTGCTCAGCATATCGAGGACTTTAATCACAACGGCGCACGCGAGGCACTGCGCAATCTTATGAGGTGATTCATAATGATATTAGCAGTAATGCCGCATCCCGCGCTTGCAGTGCCGGAGGTTGGCGGCGAAATTTCAAAAATTTCCGAAACTGTTCGAGCAATGGACGAAATTTCGCGCGAAATTGCCGACTTTTCCCCTGAAACGATTATTTTTTTTACGCCGCACGGAACTATGTACGGTGATTTTTTTCATGTTTCGCCGGGGGCGGGCGCGACGGGCGACCTCTCGCGGTTCGGTGCAAGCGAGCCGACTTTTTCATTAGAATATGACATCGAGCTTACGGAAGAAATCGCGCGCATCTCCGAGCAACAAAACTTTCCCGCCGGGACTTTCGGCGAGCGCGACCCCGCTCTTGACCACGGCGTTCTCGTTCCCGTGTATTATCTGAATAAATTTTTCACGAATTATAAAATTGTGCGCGTTTCGCAATCAGGGCTGAGTACGGCGGCACATTTCGAAATGGGTGCGATGGTTGCTGCTGCGGCGGAGAATTTGGGGCGACGTTACTGCGTTGTTGCGTCCGGGGATTTGTCGCACAAACTCGGCGGCTCATACGGGTTCGCGCCGGAAGGCGAAACTTTCGACCGCGATATAATGAAATTTTTGCGCGAAGCGGATTTCAGCGCGCTTCTTGCCATGCCCGACGACCTGCTCGAAGCCGCCGTCGAATGCGGTCACAGTTCGTTTGCAATGTTGGCGGGATGTTTGGCGGGGCGCGAAGTTGCCGCAAAACAGCTTTCGTATGAATGTCCGCTCGGCGTGGGTTACGGCGTGGTGAAATTTAATGCTTGAAGATGACGTGAATCTAATTCTCATCATATCAGGGGCTTCGCCCCCGAACCCCCACCCGCTTTTTAAAAAAAGCGGGGCAAAAATTATCAAAAAATCGCGCAAAGCGCGATTTTTAATGAGGTTTTTTTCAAAAAGTTTGTGGGGTGCGGGGCGAAGCCCTGCGGGTTTTGCCAAATTAGATTGACGTGCTTAGGAGCTGATTCGTATGGATTCCCGTCTTTCGCAAATTTTGGCAAAAATTTCAGGTGAAATTCGCTCGCCGATAACCACTGTTTTAGGTATTTCGGAGCTGCAATTGCAAAAGACGTTTCTCACAGTTGAGGCGGAAAAAACATTTGCGCAAATAAATCATGCTGCTCGGCATCTTGAAACAATCGCCGGCAATATTACTTATCTTTCGGACACGGCCGCCGGCAAAGCAAGGCTTGTTTGCAAAAAATATTCTGTTACGGATTTAATCAGTGACGCTTCGCATTTGCAATATCTCGGCGAGTTGAAATTGAATGTTGATGAGGATTTACCGGCAAATTTTATCGGTGACGCCCCTCGAATTAAGCAAATTTTGGACAACCTTTTGGCATTTAAATCTACCGGCAGCATCGAAATGAATGTAACCGGCAGCAGCGAGGAGGGCTTGTGCTTTACCGTAAGTAACACCGGAATGCCCGAAGAATCCGCCGGCATCGGGATGTCCGTTGTGTTCAGCCTTGTTAAGCTGATGAACGGAAGCATTGATATTGAAAACGAGCCCGGTAAAGGTGCGACGATTCGCATTTGTATTCCGCAAAAAGTTTCCGGCTCGGAACTTTTGGGCGATATTCTTCCGCAATCGGGCGAGTATTTGAAATTCGTGCCGGAACCGTCCCACGGAAAAGTTCTTGTTGTTGACGACCTTGATGCAAATTTGTATGTTGCCAAGGGTTTTATGGCACGATACGGCTTGTTCGTTGACACCTGCGACAGCGGATATGAGGCTGTAAAAAAAATTAAACAGGGCGATACATACGATATTATTTTTTTAGACCACACAATGCCGGGCATGACCGGCTCGGAAGTGATGAAAATTTTGCGGGAGTTCGGCTACACGCTGCCGATTGTTATGTTGACGGCAAATGCCGTTGCCGGCACGGCGGAAAGTTATATTGAAGCCGGCTTCGATGATTTTCTTTCGAAGCCGATTAAATCAAAAGAACTTGACGCCGTTTTGATGAAACATATTCCCGGGGGCGGAAAGTCGGATGAAACCGCCTCAACCGGCGATAATATTACAGAAAAATTGCGCCGCGAATTTTTCCGAACGCAAAAAAATACCGGCGAAAGTTTGAAAATCGCACTCAACGAAGGCAATACGGAATCGGCGCAGTTTTTGGCGCATTCGTTAAAAGGGCTTGCGGGATTGATTAACGAAACCGCTCTTGTGAGGCTTGCCGAAGCGGCAGAGTTTGGGCTTGCAAAAAGCGGTTCGATTGAGCCTGATGTCGTTTCCGAACTGGAAAACGAACTTCGGCGCGTACTCGACGAAATCGGCGAACCGGAGGGTTCGTTATATTCAAAAAAAATGCGAAGCGAAATTGCGGAAGTTTTGGACGAACTCGACGCAAGCATCAAACGTTACGACATCGGCAGCCTCGTTATTGTTGAAAAACTTCGTTCGATTCCCGAAGCGGCGGTGCTTGTTCGGCAAGTCGAAGCACTCGAATACGACGACGCTGCAAAAACCGTGCGCGTGTTGCGCGATGTGCTGAATAAATAATTTTCGGGGCTTTGCCCCCGGACCCCCACCCGCTTTTTAAAAAAAGCGGGGCAAAAATTATCAAAAAATCGCGCGTAGCGCGATTTTTAATAAAGTTTTTGTCAAACTTTTTTCTAAAAGTTCGCAGGCAGACCCGGCCGCCCGGCCAGCGTGCGAAGCACGCGAGAGGGGTGCGGGACAGAGTCCCGCGAACTTCAATCATCATCACAATTTAAAATACGCAACCAACCGCTGCATCATCTCGGCCTGCAAGTTAAGCTCCTGCGCAGACGAGGCAGTCTCTTCCGCAACGGCGGCGTTACCTTCGGTGACTTGGAAGATTTTTTGGATTCCTTCGCTTGCAACGGCGATTGCATCTGCCTGCTCAACCGACGCGACGGATATTCCGCCGATAATCGCGCTTACCTCGGCGGCATTTTTCACGATTGTGTCGAGAGAATCCGACGTGGCTTCGGCAATGCTTGCGCCGGCGTCAACGCGGCTGATTGATTCGCCGATGAGCGTTGTTGTTTCGGATGCCGATGACTGGCTTCGCACGGCAAGAGAGCGCACTTCGTCGGCAACAACCGCAAAGCCTTTGCCCTGTTCGCCGGCCCGCGCCGCCTCAACGGCGGCATTAAGCGCGAGCAAATTCGTCTGAAACGCAATGTCCTCAATAACCTTGATTATTTTTGAAATATTCGACGAGGATTTTTTAATGTGTAACATTGCGTCAAGCATCTGCTTCATGGTTTCGTTGCCTTCCAAAGCGTTTTGACCGGATTTTGACGAAAGTTCGTTTGCTTCGCTTGCATTTTTCGCGTTTTGATGCGTCTGCCCGCTCAAAATTTCGATTGTGCCGTTCAGCTCTTCAACGGCAACGGCTTGGTCTTGCGCGCCGCCCGCAAGTTCGGTAGAGCTGTCGGAAATTTGCTTCGCGTTCAAAAGAACCTGCTCGGACGCGGCAAAAATTTCTGACATGGTTTTGTTAAGCGTCGCGGAAATATTATTCAGCGAATTCTTAATTGCGTCGAAACTGCCAACGTACTCGCGCGTGATTTTTATTGTCAAATCGCCGCTCGACATAGCTTCCAAATCGCTTGTAATTTCCCGGATGTAACTTTGCAAAATTTCGATTGTGCTGTTGATGGAATTTTTCATTGCCAAGAAATCGCCGGCGTAAGTGCCGGTAACTTTTCGGCTGAAATCGCCGCGCGACAAATTGCTCATAACAGCAACAATTTCGCTGAGCGGCGCGTCAACGGCAACGGCTATATCGTTAAGCCCGTCCATAAGTTTGCGCCAGTCGCCTTCGTATTTTTCCGAATCAATTTTAAACGCAAGGTCGCCTTTGTTGGCGGCGGCGTCAATCATGGAATTTATTTCGGAATTTACGGCGTTAAGATGCGCCATAAGTTCGTCAACGGTGTTGTTCCAAACAATTTTTTTGCCCGGCATTTTGTTGAGCCGCGCATTAAAATCGCCGCGATTAACTCTGTTCAAAACGTCCGACAGAGCCTGCATATCGTTTACAACTCCGTCGGTATAAGTATTCAGGAGTTCAATTATTTCCCGATACTTGCCCTCATATTTAACGGGGTCAATTCGATATTCAATATCGCCGTTTACGCCGGATTCGTGCGCAAAATGTTCAATATCGTCAACCATGTCGCGCACAATATTAACAAGGCTGTAAACGTCCAAAGTCATCGCGCCTATTTCGTCGCGACTGAAATTTGAACTCATCGTTACGTTGAGATTTCCCGCCGCAACATCCCGAACGGTGTCGGTGAGATGCCCCAAGGGTTTAAGCGAGCGAATAATCAGCATAAGCATTATTACTGCGGCAATTGCAAGCCCGAAAAAACCTATGCCCGCAGTAATAAGCGTGAGGCGATTTGTTGCGGCAACGGTATCCGCGTTAGAAAACCCGACGGACATCATGCCTATAACTTGCCCGTCGAAATTTCGGAACGGCGTGTAATATGCATAAAAAGGCTCGCCGTTTATTCGGGTGGTTGTCAATCGGCTTTGCCCGTCGTACAAAACGCGCTGCAAAACATCGGCGTCATCAACAACGAAGCCGAGCATTCTTGTGCCGTCGCGGTCTTTGATGGTTGAGGCAACGCTTGTATATCCGCCCGCTCCGCCGAAAATCATAACTTCGGCACCCATAATATCGCCGAATTCGTCCACAAAATCATCTGTATAGAGAAAGTGAAGTGCCGTAATCGAACCGATTGTTCGTCCGCCTTGCCGAGTCGGCGCAGTTACGCCCATAACAAGCGGATGTTCGTCTGTCGAGTCAAAGAACGTCGAAACCCGATTGCGTTCGAGCGCAGCAACAGCAGACGGGCAATCATCCCTGTCGCCGTAAAAACCCGGCATGTGCGTACGCAAAAAAACATTGTTATTCTCGTCGCGCACAATGAATCCGCAAACTTCGTATCGCGCTGCAAGGTTGGTTAAATACGGCAACAAGCCCAAACGAAATTCGATATTTCGCACAAGCAGTTCGCCTTCGGCGGCGGGGTTAGCAGCCCAATAATTGTTCCAACGCGACACCATAGTTCCCACAACATGGTCGGCAGCGGTAGTTTCGGCAATGATTCCGAAGCGGCTTTCGGTATCTTCCGTCCGCGCGTCAACCATTCTTGCGGCGCGTTGCACCCGCTCATACGTCAAGCCGTCAACAAGGCTCGTTGTTGACACCCTCACAAAGCCGTTTATAACCAAAACCAACAAAACCAACACCGCAACCGTCGGAACACACAATTTGCTCTTTAAGCTGTTAAACATAAACCCCACCTCGAATCTATATACTCTCGTGGAAAGTTCGGTGAATAACCTCAAGCTGTTGCTCGGGGGTGAGTTTGACAAAATTTACGGCGTATCCGCTTACGCGCACGGTTAATTGCGGATATTTTTCGGGTTTTTCCATTGCATCAAGAAGCGTTTCCTTGTCGAAAACATTTATATTGATATGATGCCCGCCGTCGTGGAAAAAGCCGTCAAGCATGTTTGCAAGATTCGCTTCGCGTTCGGATTCGTCGCGCCCGAGTGCTTTGGGAATTACGGAAAATGTATAGGAAATTCCGTCAAGTGAGGATTCATACGGCAATTTTGCCACGGAACACATCGAGGCAATCGCGCCCTTGCTTTCACGACCGTGCATGGGGTTCGCGCCGGGTGCGAAAGGTTCGCCGGCTTTGCGCCCGTCGGGAGTTGAGCCGGTTGCTTTGCCGTAAACGACGTTCGACGTAATCGTCAAAATGGACAACGTGGGAACGGCTTGCCGATACGCGCGCTGCTTTTGCAATTTCTCCATGAAAAGTTTGACCAAATCGTTTGCAATGCGGTCAACCCTATCGTCGTTATTGCCAAACGCGGGATAATCGCCGGTAATTTCATAGTCGGTGACAAGACCGCTTTCGTTGCGAATCGCCTTAACTTTGGCGTATTTTATTGCCGAAAGCGAGTCTGCAACAACGGAAAGCCCCGCAATTCCGCAGGCGTGGGTGCGCAAAATTTCTTTGTCGTGCAACGCCATTTGCAGGCTTTCATAATTATATTTGTCGTGCATGTAGTGAATGATGTTCAGCGTGCTGATATAAAGCTGCGAAAGCCAGTCAAACACGAGGTTCAGCTTGCGATAAACCTCGTCGTAATCGAGATATTCCGACAATATCGGCGCGAACTCCGGCCCGACCTGCGCGCCGCTTTTTTCGTCCTTGCCGCCGTTTATGGCATAAGTAAGGGCTTTTGCCAAATTCGCCCGCGCACCGAAAAATTGCATCTGCTTGCCGGTTTTCATTGCGGAAACGCAACATGCAATCGAATAATCGTCGCCCCAGTAGCCGCGCATTAAATCGTCGTTTTCGTATTGCAACGAGCTTGTTTCGATGGAAATTTTCGCGCAATATTTTTTGAAATTTTCCGGCAGATGATTGCTCCACAAAATTGTCAAATTCGGCTCGGGGGCCGGCCCGAGATTCGACAGCGTATGAATCATGCGGAACGAATTTTTCGTGACGAGTGTTCGTCCGTCTTCGCCCATGCCGCCGATTGCTTCCGTTACCCACGTGGGGTCGCCGGAAAAAAGCGCGTTGTACTCGGGTGTGCGCAGGAAGCGAATCATGCGCAACTTCATCGAAAAATCGTCCATTAACTCCTGAATTTCGGATTCTGTGTACACTTCGTTTTTTAAATCGCGCTCGGCGTAAATATCTATGAAGGAAGAAACGCGCCCGAGCGATGTTGCCGCGCCGTCCTGCTGCTTCGCGGCGGCAAGAAATGCAAAATACGTCCACTGAATCGCTTCTTTTGTATTTTGCGCGGGATGCCGAATGTCGCAGCCGTATGATTGCGCCATTTCTTCAAGCTGATGCAGCGCGCGAATTTGCTCGGAAAGTTCCTCGCGCAAAATTATTTGAGGCTCGGCAATCCACGGCACATCCTCGACGCTGAGTTGATGCTCTTTGTCCTGAATCAAAAATGCTGTTCCGTACAGCGCGACGCGGCGATAATCGCCGATTATCCGCCCGCGACCGTATGCGTCGGGCAAGCCGGTTATTATGCCGGACTTACGCGCGGCGCGCATTTCGTCGGTGTATGCGTCGAAAACACCGTCGTTGTGGGCTTTGCGGTGCTTTGTGTAGATGTACTCGACTTCGGGATGCAGTTCGTACCCGTAGGATTTTAATGCGCTTTGAATCACGCGAATACCGCCCTTGGGCATAATTCCGCGCTTGAGCGGTTTGTCCGTTTGCACTCCGACAATTTGCTCGAGTTGCGCATTGATATACCCGGGGCCGTGCGACGTGATTCCCGACGGAATTCGCGTTTCCGCCTCAAGAATGCCCTTTTCGCCTTCTTTTTTTGTCAACTCGCAAACTTCCGCCCAAAGTGCTTGGGTGCGCTCGGTTGCCGCCGCAAGAAACGACGCATCGCCCTCATACGGCGTAACATTTCGTTGAATAAAGTCGCGCAAATTTACCTCTTCCGTCCAAATTCCCTTGTTAAAACCGTCCCATGCAGATGTAAGTTGCATTTGAATCACCTCGGTCAATAGACTTTTTTCGAAATCAAATTCATTGATTCCGAAAAAGTTACCGTTTAGAGCTCTTGATTCTTCTGAAATTTTAATTTCAGAAGAACTCTGATGAGCAAAAAACGCAGCTTCTGTACGTTTTTGCGAAATAGTATTGGGCATTATAACAAAAAAATCGCCGCAAATACATAGGTATGAACGGCGATTTATTGTGGCGGAGCGACACCTCAGCCACAATAAGAGGGGTATGAAACGGGTTTACGTAAGCGGGTCAACTTGGGAGGGGTTAGCCACTCGCCTCGCGTCCGATTCCTGCATTTTTAACAACTTTTCGGCTACTTTATATCATGCGCCGAAAAATTGCAACACAAATTCTTATTCTTTTTGATTTTTTTTAACGATTTTACGAAATCGTCATTTCGAGAATTTTGTTGCTTCGCTTGATAAATGCCGACATTTGCTCAGGCCCGAGAGGTTTGTGCGAAAGCATGGCGAGGTCGTAAAGATGTTGGGCGACAAGTTCGGTATCGGCGTTGCGGTCGGAATTTTCGGCGATTTCCGTGAATCTTTTCACAAGCGAATGATTACGATTCAGCACAAGCGTAAGCTCTTCATCGAACATTCCCGGAGGAAGCGACCCGCCGCCGAACATTTTTGACATCTCCTGCATACGGCGCGATTGCTCGGAAAGCAACATTACCGATGAAACGTCGGTGGATTTAAGCGATTCGGTACGAACGGAGAGTTTATCGTTGCTCAAAATTTCGCGAAAACGTGCTTCAAGCCCTGTCGGTTGCGCGTCATCTTCGGAAATATCGTCGGATTTTAACGCGCCGGCAATGTCGGAGTCGATTCGCGTAAATTTAACGCCCGCTTCGTATGTTTCCAAATAGTTGACAAACGGCGCGTCGAGATTCGTTGCCAAAAGCACCGCCGATAAATTTTGCTCTTTGAACATTTGAATGTACTGCGACTGAAGCTGCTCGTTCGTTACGTAGTGGACGATTTTTTTATCTTCCGCAATCGGTGCATCAATGATAAATTCGTCGAGGGTAACATGCTTGCCGTCGATTGTTTTATACAGCACGCTTCCCTTGATTTTGTCATAAAAATCGCGCTCCTTGATGCATCCGTACTTGATGAACGGCGCGATGTCGTCCCAATATCCGTTATATTCGTCGCGGTCTTTTTTGAAAAGCCCGTTTAATTTGTCGGCGACTTTGCGCGAGATATAGCCGCTCATTTTTTTCACCGTCGCGTCGTTTTGCAAAAAGCTGCGCGATACGTTAAGCGGCAGGTCGGGGCAATCCATCACGCCCTTGAGAAGCAACAAATATTCCGGAATTACTTCCTTGATATTGTCGGCAACAAAAACCTGATTGTTGTACAGCTTGACTTGCCCTTCGATGTATTCGAGGTCGTGTTTCATTTTGGGGAAATACAAAATTCCTTTGAGACGGAAAGGATAATCCATGTTCAAATGAATCCAAAAAAGCGGCTCGTTAAAATCGGTGAAAACCTTGTGATAAAACGCCTTGTATTCCTCGTCGGTGCATTCGTTTGCGGGCTTAATCCACAACGGCGCGACGTCGTTAATGGGGGCGGGCTTGTCGTCGGATTTTTCGGTGTCGTCGGATTCTTTAATTTCTTCCGACGCATCTTTTATTTCCTCAACGAATATCGGCACGGGAACAAAGCTGCAATACTTTGTCAGGATGCTTCGCAGCTTCCAAATTTCTAAAAATTCTTCGCCGCCTTCGCCGACAAAAAGCGTAATTGTTGTGCCGCGAGTGTTTTTTCCGCCGTCGTCCATCGAATACTCGATGCTTCCGTCGGACTCCCACCATACCGGCTCGGAATCCGGCTTATATGAATGGCTGTCGATTTGCACTTTGTCGGCGACCATAAACGCAGAATAAAATCCGAGCCCGAAATGCCCGATGATTTCGCCGGAAGCGTCGGTTTTTTCTTTGTATTTTTCCATAAACGCATTCGCGCCGGAAAATGCGATTTGATTGATGTACTGTTTGATTTCCTCGGCGGTCATGCCTATGCCGTTATCCTCAAAAATGATTTGCTTGTTCGCTTTATCCACGGCAACGCGAATAAAAAATTCTTCGCCTTCGTCGAGAGTGGTTTCGCCGAAATCCGCCAACTTTTTCAGCTTAGTTATTGCGTCCGAAGCGTTTGAAACTAATTCGCGCACAAAAATATCCATATCGGAATACAGCCATTTTTTGATAATGGGCAAAATATTCTCGCTATGGATACTGAGATTTCCCTTTTCCATTTGAAACGACCTCCTTTGTTTAAAAACCCCGCATCCCAAAAACATTGGAACTACGGGGTTTTTTACTGAGCCGGAAGGATTTGAACCTTCGAGTGCAGGAGTCAAAGTCCTGTGCCTTACCGCTTGGCGACGGCCCAAAATTCAACAGCAGGAAGCATACACTATATTTTTGAACTTTGCAAGTATATTTTTAATTTATCTACCGCATTTTGCAAAATAACGGATTCTCCGCGTTCGGCAAGATATTGGCGACTCATTTCGTTTGACACATGCTTTTGCCCGTACTCGTGCAAAACGGACTCAAGCACGTCGGTTGTTTTTGTATCTTCGGTTTCGTTCGTGAGGGAAAGATAAAACTTTCCGTCCATTTTATATACACGACTTTCGCCGCTGAAATTTAACGGAAGCCGCGAAACAGCGTTCGCAAGCGTGTCGATGTCGTTAAACGAAAATATGCAATGGCTGTCCGCGTCGGGGCTTTCTTCTTGCTTGATTATGTCGCGCTTTTTAAACCTGCACTCGCGACGCGCCGCAGGAACAAGGTTCAAACCCTGATTTTCGGCGTCTTCGTCCATTTTTGTAACAACAACAACAAGGCTGTCGATGCCTACGCGCATGGCCTCGAACATAAGTGCGGTTTCGCCTTCAACAAATTCGTCTTCATCTTGCACCAAAGTCATTATTTCGCGGAAAAGCCGTTGTGTTTTGTCAGACGCATACGAAAGCTCGGAGATTTTTATATCGCGTTCTTCGAGGTCGTCAATCATAAGCACAAACTTGATTTGCTTTTCGGAAATCCTTTCAATTCGCAACGCTCCCACCCCCTCCGAAAGATTATACGTATATTGAGGTTCTGTGTAAAGTGAGAAAAATTGGACAGCGCGCACTGCGCACTTTGAACACCGAGGACACATGTGATTTGCCACACATTCCCTCGAAGCCGGAGCAGTTTCCTGCCCAACAAAAAAACCTATCGGTAGCTGTACAGCTACCGATAGGTTTGGGAGTGTCGCCTAGGCGCACTTAATGATATAATCTCCCTATGAGAAAACAAACGATAGACGAAAACCGCAAATGCCCAAAATGCGGGAAAGTCGAAAACCAAATAAACAAGGGACGTAA
>WQVC01000014.1 GCA_009781765.1 Defluviitaleaceae bacterium
GACATTTGTTTGTCGTCAGAGCCGGGATGAAAAGACGCATGAAAAGGTGTGGCCTCGTTACTTGCCCTTATCTTACACGAGGTTTTTTACGTAAATATCCGGAACGGTTCTGAGAATTTTTCCCGGAATTCTTCTTGGAATCGTGTCGTTATTTTCATAAAAACACACCGAAAAGCCTCGATGATGCCGGTTTGCCGTACCGAAGCGCAAGCCGCTATATTAAAGGGTACTAAAAAACCCCGATTTTTGAGTCGGGGTTTTTGATTCACTACAATGAAATCGAATATTGTTCCGGCTTCGAGGGAATGTGTCGCCGCCGACATGTGTCCCCGGCGTCCGCTAATAAATATAAATCGCTTGGTTATCTCCGTCCCAACGGACGTTCATGCCGAAAACCTGCGATACATAACGCAACGGCACAAAAGTGCGTCCTGCTTCGATAACGGGAGTTCCCATATAATCGCCGTCGGCATCGTAGAGGGGTACGCCTACCGGCAATGCGGCGGAAAGTGCGCCGCGCTCGAATACGACGGTGCTTGTTGCTTCAATCCAGTCGATTTCCGCGCCGAGTCCCGTTGCAATTGCCCGGAACGGAACCATCGTGCGGCCGTCCTCAATAAAAGGTGCGGCTTCGAGGGTTTCCGCAACGCCGCTGCTTGTAAAGTTCAACGAGCCTACCTGAAAGCGCATGGGCGCGGATTCGGGGGTGGGTTGTATCGGCGGAACGGTCGGTGCGGGCGTTGCTGTCGGCGGAGGAGTCTGCGTAGGCGGAGAGAGGGTGGGTTCGGGTGCGGGCGAAGGCGGCGGCGGCGTCGGAGGAGTCGTAGGGGTGGGCGACGGCGGTAACGGCGGCTCGGGCGTCGGTGTAGGCGAGGGCGTCGGTGTCGGTGTTGCGACCGGTTCCGCGCCGCAATTTGCGCAACCGCTTTGCGAACAAATTATATTACTGCCGTAGCGAAGGCACAGCGCGTCAACAACGCCGCGACCGGTGCTGAACTCCGAGCCGCCGAAGCCTTCTATTACAAGCTGAACCTCGTGCAGTTCCGCGTTGAGGGAGAAACTCGCCGTGTGAGTTCTGCCGGCGGCTTGAATTGTTTGGGGCGGAATCAGGTCTGCCCATGCTTCGAAGTGGGCGGAAACGTCAATCGTGCCGCTGAGGGGAGCGGTTGAGCCGCGTCCGCGCGCGGGGCCTTGGCGCACACTGTAAATTTGCAGGAACGTGTACATTCCGCCGCCGCCGATAAACGGCTGTTGGATGCGCCAGTTTGTAATGATGTCGTACGTGTGACCGTTTGCTTCAACCGTGCCGTGATTGATGATATTTCCCTGCCCGGCGGCACGACCCGGATGCCAGTCAATCCAACTGTCGATGATATACCATTCGATATACGGGCCGCGCGTCCAACCGTAAATACCGAAGTACGTCGCGCCGCGAGTTGTTTGGAACGCGGATGCCTCGTAGGCCAATGAAATATCACCTATGCTCGAAATACGCGTGTTGCGCGGAAAACGCCGCCCTACGCGGAAAAGCGTGTTGTACGTTTGCGTCCATTCGCCGGCGAAAGAGCCGTCGGGGTTGATTGTCATTTCGATGCCTTCCGCGCCGCGATGGTCGGTCCAGGCTTCCCAGTCGAAGCCATTCATGCGGGTTGCGTTGGTGCTTGTAGCGTTGCGCGTAAGCACGCGAGCCTGATTTGCCTCTGCCGGCAATGAAAAAATCACCGCACCCGCCATCAAAAATGCGGCGGCAAATGCAGTGATTTTTTTTGCGATACCTGAAAATTTCATTCGTGAATCCTCCTTATATTGCGGTTTGCCGAAGCGCAAACCGCTGTGGAATAATTTATGCAAGGTTATCACAAAAATTCGGCGTACGCAAAATTGTGAAGTTTTCGTGGGGGTTCGGGGCGAAGCCCCCAAAATCTTATTCATGCGTTTGTCGCCGGCAAGTGTCGCCGAGCGGACATTTTTCGCAAAGCGGATTGCGTTTGCGGCAGAAATCCTTGCATGTGTAAACAATTGCGGCGTGATAATTATTGTAGAGTTGCACGTCACGCGGCAAATTCGCCTCAAAATGCGCCTTAACCGCATCGTAACCCTTGCCCGCATCAATCGGATGCCGCGCACAAATCCGCATGGTGTACGCATCAATTACAAATGTCGGCAGACCGAAGGCGTACAGCAAAATCGAATCGGCGGTTTCTTTTCCGACGCCTTTTACGGCGAGAAGTTCCGGGCGTAAAATTTCAAGAGCGCGCGGCGCGGCGACATCGAAATTATATCGCGCGAACCATTCGGTTACCGATTTCAAATACGTCGCCTTTTGGTTGAAAAATCCGGCAGGGCGAATGACGTTTGCAAGTTCGGAAGGCGAGGCGTCAAGTACAAATCGGGGCGTGAGATTTTCCCCGAAATTTGCGAGTGCTTTTTCCACATTGCTCCACGCCGTGTTTTGCGTCAAAACCGCGCCGACAATCATTTCATACGGCGACTTTGCCGGCCACCATTGCAAATCGCCGTAGTGCGCGTTCAGTTTTTCGTAAATTTCCGACACGTTGCTCATCGGGCCGCGTTATCCGTAAATAAAATGCCGTTGAGATGGTCAATTTCGTGGCAAAGCGTTGCCGCAAGAAACCCTTCGCCCGTTACGGTGACGGGTTCGCCGTTTCGGTCGAGCGCGGAAACGGTTACCCTTGCGGGGCGTTCCGCATATCCGCGCGGCGCGTCCGGCGCGATTGACCCTTCCAAAACGCGCTGTGTTTCGGTGCTTGCCTCCGAAACAGTCGGATTGATGAGTTCGATGCAGCGAACGCCGTCGTTTTCAAGCACAATCACCGCACGCCGCAAAACGCCGACATGAACGGCGGCGCAACCGTAGCCCTTCGCGCGCGCGAGGGTGTCGCGCATGTCGTCCAGAAGCGTGTGCAGGCGGCTGTCGAATTTTGTGACCGGTTTGGAAATTTTGCGAAAAAGCGGGTCGTTCCAATTTGTAAGGTTTCTGATTGCCATGAAAGCCTCCGATATACTATGTGTTTATCATGTCAAGAAAAACTTGCGGGCTGACCACCTTCGCAAGTTGCGGATGGATTTGCAAATATGAATTATCGTTAGTAACGATGCAATCTATATCTTCTTTTTTGGAACAGACGGTTACTAAGGCATCTTCAAAGTCTGTTACGGGCAAAATTAGGGCATTAGTACAGTCATTGCCGTCAACAGCTATAATTCCGAGCAGATGCAACAGCTGACTTATGGCTTTCCTGCCCGTGCTGTCACCCAACTTTTTAGCCGTTACATAATAAATGTCTGTAATGCTGCTTGCTGTGGTAAAGGCTTCAATCTTTTCCTGATAAATCATCTCGAAGATGCGCCTTGCTGAATCTGCACCAGGTTGCCTGAGAAGGAAAAAATCCAAAATGACATTCGTATCGACCATTATTTTCATTTTGATAAAATCCTTTCCTCTCTCTCTTTATCCGAATCAACCTCGAACCCTGCAAGTATACCGTTAAGTGAAACAAATGCGTTTTTCTTTTCTTCTGCTGAAGAATTTGACGTATATTCCTGTTGGTTTAAAGCCAGTTCAAAGGGAATTTTTTGTCGGCGGCTTACCATTTTAATGTAAATGTTTAATCCCGTGGCAAAAGTCATTCCCAACTCCCTGAAAACTTGCTCGGCTTTTTGTTTGTCGTCGTCATCTATGCGCAGAGTATAGTTTGTAGTAGCCATTTTCAGCTCTCCTTCTGTTTTTGTCTTGTTTCATTATGTCAGCAATTTTACGTAATATGCACATGGTTTGCAAGTCAGCTTTGATGTTCATTTTCCGCGCAAACAAAAAACCTATCGTCAGCTTGCGGCCACCGATAGGTTTTTTAAGTTTCATTCATGCGTTACGGCTTCGAGGGAACGTGTCGTTGCTTACAATATGACTTCGGCGTTGAATGTGTCGTTGCTGACATGCTTCCCCGGCTCACCGGGCGCGGATGCACTGAACGGCTTCGAGAGAATGCCTTCGCCGCTGTGATTTGCCCCCGGTTCTCACCGTGCGCTTGGCGCACTAGCCGACGATGATGTGAGCTGTGCGTGTTGCGTCGTTCCAGTCAACAATTGCGCCGAAGAACTCGCTGATGAAGCGAAGCGGTACCATCGTGCGTGAGTCGATAATTTGTGCGGGAACGTCCATGCCGGGAGTAAATGCGCCGATTGCGAAAGTCAGCGTTCTGTCGGCAGTGGTGAGTGTTACTTCGTGTGTGGCGTCGTTCCAATCAACCTCTGCGCCGAGTGCGTAAGCAACAAAGCGAACGGGAAGAAGGGTTCTGCCGCCGATAACTGCCGGCTCAACGTCCATGATGATTAAGTCAAGGTTGTCGGCAAGGTCGGTGATTACGTTCGACCCGATTGACACAGCCAAGCGGTTAAGGGTTTCTACATATTCGATTGTAAATTCGCCTGTAACCGGTGCGGTGAAGGTAAATTCGCCTGTAAGGGGGTTGATTGCTCCGCCGAGAATATTTCCGTCGACATCGAAAGCAACGAAGCGATACAGGTTAAAGCCTTCAACTGCCGCGCTGTCGAGAGTTGCGGTTACAACAAACGGGCCGGAAACAGCGGAAGAAACGGTAACAATCGTTACGCCGTAGTCGCCTGCGCGAACCTCAACGTTGACGGTTGTATCAACGGGAGGAACAACAGGAACATCGCCGGGAACATCGGGGCGAACGGGCGGTTGAACCGGACGAGCCGTTACCCAACCGATGAATCCGCCGGAGGGACGGTTTGCGCCGCCGCCTGCGGGAGGACGACCGGTAGTGCCGCCGCCGGCCGGAGCCGCTGTAACGGTTACTGTGGTGGTTGCGTAAAATCCGCCTTCGTCAGTTCTTACGGAAATTGTTGCCGTACCGGGCGATACGCCTGTAACAACACCGGTTGCTGAAACGATTGCAACCGTATAGTCGTTTGTGTGCCATTGAATCGCCGGGTTTGTTGCGTTAGCGGGAGCAACTGTTGCGGTAAGAGTTGTTGTTGCGCCAACACGAATGCTTGCGTTTGCGGGGGAAACGGTTATTCCCGTAACGGGAACTGTTGCCGGGCCGCATGTGCAAATCGGGAAAATTACGAGGTCGGTAAGAACCAGGTAAAGCCCGAGCTGACTGGGTTGACGTACAAGCTGCACTGTGGGGAATCCGCTCCAGTGAGCTGTTTGCGCCGCGCCTAAATCAGCCGCTGTTATGTCGTGAGAAATTTGGAAGGGTTGGTCTGTTCCGCCGACTTGAAGGTTAACGGTTACTAAATTGTCGCCGGGGGTGTTGCCGCCAACGCCGGGACGGAAACCGACGCCGGGGCCGCCTGAGTGAGCTGCCGTCATTGTTCCGCGAATATATCCTTCGGCTGCAATGCGATAACCCTGCTGAACATTAAGGCTGTTTGCTCCGGTAAGGCGCATAAGAACGCCGTGCGTACCGTAACCGGTTGCGTTGCCCGTGCCTGAACCCGGAACAAGCATTTGCCACTCGTTGCCGGCATTTACGATTCTGATGTTTTGGTTGCCCGTATTCCAGAAAGGCCACCGTCCGCTGTTGTCCGCAAAATTCAACAAGCCTTCGCCGTGAGCGGCAAGCCATGCTTGGAAATCAAAATCGGTGGGGTTTGTGCAAACCACCGGCGGGAGGGGCGGGGGACCTGCTGCGCCGAGGCGTTCGATTACGATGCTCGTAATTGTCATGTTGCCGATTGACGGGGGAGCAGTACGAAGCCTTATTCTCGGAGGACTAACGCCGCCGCCGAGAGTGTCGGGAATATCGGAGAGTGAGAAGTCCATGGAAATGCCCGTAACAGTACCGGCTACGTTTCCTGTTTCCCACGGTGCGCTTGACAACGGCCAAGAAAATTGGAATCCGTCGGGAGCGTTACCGACAACGGTTATGCGATAGTTGCCGTCCGCCGTGAGACCTTTGTCGTCAAGGCGAATGTCAAGCGAGTTCCAAGACTCTCCGCGTCCGCGAATAAGAAGCGCGCCGCCTGCATAGTCGAAGCCGAAGGTTGCGAATCCTGCTTGAGTGCTGCCGGGTGCTGCCGCTTGTACGCCGCCGAATACTCCGCCGGCAGGGTCATTCAGGTCGGAAACAAGCCCGGGGGTAACTTCAAGTTCCCAAATAATGTCGCCGGGTGTACCTGTGCCTGTGCCGGCATTTTGGCAATGCGCACAGCGGGTTGCGCCTGTTGTGCAAATCCAATTGTTGCCGTACACAACGCAAAGTGCGGTTACGTGGCCTTCACCGGTGCTGTTTGCCGCGCCTGCAAAGTTTTCAACAAGCATGGTTAATTCGTGAAGCACTAAGTTGCTTGACCAGTCAGCCACCGTGCCTGTTCCGGCGTGAGTTACCAAGCCGATGTCGTTCCATGCGTCAAAGTGAGCTGATACGTCAATCGTTCTTGCAAGCGGGGTTGTTACCGGTCCGGTAAGTCTGCCGCCGCGACGAACGCTGAAAATTTGCAGGAAAGTACGTGTGCCTTCGATAGAGGGCATATCTTCTCTCCATGCGGTAAAGATGTCGTAGGTTGAGCCGTTTGCGGTTACTGAGCCGCGATAGACATATTGTCCGCGATTTACTCCTGCGACGTCGGTTATTCCGCCGACAATCCAGTTGCGCCAGTAATCTACAATGTACCACTCAATTAAATGGTCAGTACCGGCTGTTGCTGTTCTTGCCCAACCGTAAAGACCGAGGTACGACGGACCGTTATTGGTTGTAAATTCATCAACCGTGTAACGAACGGACATATCGCCGATGTCGGCAATACGTGTGCCGCGCCCCGGGAAATCTCTGCCTGCGCGGAAAAGCACGTTAAATGTGTTAGTCCATACGCCGGAGAAAGAACCGTTCGGGTAGGTTGTCATCGTTGCAGAGCCGATATTATCTTGGAACCACAGTTCAAAGTCCCAACCGTTTTCGCGCCATCTGCGATTCGTGGTTTGAACCGTACCTGTCGGCGGCACCAGAGTTGCACCCGGACGCGGCGGAGGCAATACTGCGGGCAAGCCGCCTTGTTCCGCAACTTCGATTGAGAAAATGTCGAAGTTCATATTTGTGCCTGCGCCGTTTGACGTAATGCGGAATCTGTCCCAAAGTGCGGGAGGCGTTCCGCCCATGTCCGTTGCACGGTTTACAGTGCGTGTTATGGTAAATTCGCCGTCGGTTGAAACGGATACGGGTGTACCCCAACCGAAGCCGGGCATACTTTGAAGCATAAGTGTTGCACCGGCGGGGGCGTTACCGGCAATGCGTCCGGTTACACGAACATCGTAGACGCCGGTAGCAGACATAAGGCCGGCAAACATTACATCCACGCCGTCCCAGTCGTTGGGGCGATTTGTTACGCGAATATAATTGTAGCCGCTGTACGTGCGAACGGTAAGAATTGCGCCGCCGCTTCCCTGCAACGGTGCGGAGGTTGTAAACGTATCTCCTTCTGCCATCGCTTGGAACGCCGCGAGGTCTGTTAAGCAGAATATGACGGACGGTCCGGCTGCGGTTGCGGGGAATACTGCCGTAACAACGCCGGCGTTTGCGGCATTTGTTGCGGTTGCGCCCGCTACGGTGAATGCATTTGCGGCAACGCCGTCAAGCGTATAACCTGCTGCGGGAGTAATTGTAATAACTGCTCTGTAAACAGAGTCGGACGAGAAGGTCGCGCCGGCGGCAAGTGCCGTTCCGCCGGTTGCGCCGGGGAACCACTGAATTGCTGCCGTCCATTGTACGTTAGGAGCAACACCGCCGCCTGCTGCTGCTGTTGCGGGGGCTGCGCCGGTTACGGGAGCGGTTACGCCCGTGATTGCAAATGCGGTTACGGGTGCGGCGGCTGTTGCGGGGAATACCGCTGTTACTTCGCCGCCTGTGCGGGTTACTGTTGTTGCGCCGGCTACGGTAAAGCCGGGGTTTGCAACGCCGGTAAGAGTCACGCCTGTTCCGGTGGCTATTGTAGTAACTGCTCTGTAAACCGTACCTGCGGTGAAGGTCGCGCCGGCGGCAAGGCCGGTATCATCGTTAAACCACTGAATTGCAGATGCCGTCCATTGAGTGCCGCCGCCTGTGGGAGCGGTTACAACGGGAGCTGCACCGGTTGCGGGAGCTGTTATGCCGTCGATTGCGAGAAGTGTAACCGGAACGGAAGCAACACCGAGAGTCGCCGTAAATTCTGCCGTTACCACGCCGGAGTTTGCTGCATTTGCTGTCCATGCGTTCACTATGGTAAAGGCATTGGCGGCAACGCCGGTTAATGTCCAACCGGGTTCAGGGGTTATTGTAATTTCCGCGCGGTAAGTCGTAAACGCAGAGAATGTCGCGCCGGCGGGTGCATTTGTTGCATCGTTAAACCATGCTATTGATGCAGTCCATTGTCCGAGGTCGCCCGTTACGGTTGTTGACGGAGGTTCGTTATAGGCGGGTACGGTTACGCCGATTGCCAAAGCGGTAATCGGTGCGGCTGCGGTTGCGGGGAATACTACGGTAATTACGTCGGCGTTTGCGCCTGTTCCGCGAGCCACGGAAGTTGCGCCTGCTACGGTATACGCCGTCGGATGTTCAAAACCTGCTGCCGGTGTAATTGTAAATTCGGCTCTGTAAATTTGTCCGCCGGTGAATGCTGCGCCTGCGGCAAGTGCAGTACCGCCGGTCGCGCCGGGATACCATGTAACAGTGCCGGCAGTCCATTGCGTTAAGCCGCCTGTGGGTGCTGCTGTTGCGGCAACGGCGTTCACAACGGGTGCGGTTATTGTGATTGCTGTTTCAGTGATGGGGACAATCGCCGGTATTGCCGGCGGCCAAAAGTTTTCGGTTGCCGTGATGTTGACGGTATCTGCAACAACTACGGCATCTTGGTCAAGATTGCTTCCCACAATTATGCTGTAGATGTAGAAGCTCAAATCTGCGGCGCGTGTGGCTTCCGTTCCGGGACCGGCAAAAGCATTTACCGCTATCCGGAATGACGTGCCCGTGGCTACGCCTTCGATTGTGAATGTGCTGCCCGGTGTGCCGGCTATTGCCGTCGCTCCGGTACCGCCATCCGAGAGATTTATAGCACCGTCAAGCGAGGCGTCTTGTATCCAGTTTGCGCCCCTTCTGCCGGTGATTCTGACAGTATCTCCGGCTTGTACGCCGGTAACGTTTAAGCCGTGCCAGTTCAGACCTCTGCCGTGAACATAAATAAAGTTACGGTCTGTGTGTGTTCCGTAGGTTGCGGTATGAACAACCGAGCTTGCGCCGGTTAAGTTAAGACCGCCCGCTAAAGTTGTTGCGTTTGCGGCAAGAGCTTGAAACGCTGTATTTCCTGCTAAGTTGAATGATATTTCCTGCGGCCCTACGGGCGGACGGTAAATTATCATGTCATCTATGCTGAAAAGGAAATCGGTTTGTGCGCCGCCCCATCTGTTCGGAAGCAAACGCATTCCGTCTAAATCGGCAGCAGTTAAAGTGTGGGTTATGGTGAACGGAGATACAAGGTCTGCTGAAGCGCGAATATTTGCGTCCGCCGTTGCGCCTGTTGCTTGGAATAATGCAAGCCGACCTCCGGTTAAGCGGTCACTTACAATACGACCTCTCAACATTAAAACATCGCCGGCTTGTATACCGGTGAAAACAGAAGCGGGAATCATAATACCGTTGCCGCCTGTAGCCGATACGTTAGCGGTTACATGCGTAGTTGTTACTACGTTTAACGCCGCCGTTCCGACTGCGGTAAACGGGTGAGTTGCAGCGGCAAGGGAGAATTGTACATCCCGACCGGTTCTGTCGATTAAAGAGTGCGCGCCTTCAAGCGACGGCGGGGTAGCGAGAACAACGCTCGGCGTAGCTCCCGAACCAACTACAGCCGGAGCTAAATCGCCAAAGTTTGCTGCTGTAGCGAGTTCTGCTTGCAGGTCAAACACAGGTACTCCGGCATCTGTAAGGATGATGATTTGGTACACACGGAAATCTACGGTGTCCATTCCCGGTCCGTTGCCTTGAATCCGAATGCCGTTGGCAGCCGCTACGGGGCTTATGACGTAGCCGGAACGCGCCCAACCTGCCGTTGCTACATCATGCGCGGCAAACGGGAAGCCGGCTGTATGGAACATGAAGGCGTGGTTGTGCCAACCATCGTTATCCATTCCGTGGCTTTGAGCTTGACCGGGGTCGGTTATTTGCCACCCGCCGGGCTGTTCATTCAATATTACTTGGCTTCCGCCGGCCAACGTTTGAGTATCAACAACGATGGAGCCGTGGATAAATATTTGGTGCGTTTCTTCCAACAATGCGGGTGAGATGTCGAAACCGTTGTCATTCGCATTTCTGCCGGTAGAAAGGATGTGAGTCACTGCCGACGCGGGCGCAATCCCCACAAAGTTGCTGAGAAGGGGAAGTATGTCGTCGAAAGTGAAGTCGGGTACGTAATCGTCGTCATAACCGTAGTCGTCGTCGTTAGCGTAGTCGTCGCCGTCCGGGTCGCCGTTAGCGTAGTCATAACCGCTATCGTCGCCGTTAGCGTAGTCATAACCGCTATCGTCGCCGTTAGCATAGTCATAACCGCTATCGTCGCCGTTAGCATAGTCATAACCGCTATCGTCACCGTTAGCGTAGTCATAACCGCTATCGTCGCCGTTGGCATAGTCGTAACCGTTGCCATCGTTGCCGTTGGCATAGTCATAACCGCCGGCATCGCCGTTGGCATAACCATTTGCATCGGCATAGTCGCCGCCGCCGGCATCAACGATTGCATCATCGGAGCCGGGAGCATCATAGTTTGCAGAGGCGTAACCGTTGTCGTTTGCGTCGTCGTAGGCGAAGGCTGTTACGGGTATTACGGAAACCACCATAACCGCCGCAAGCAACCATGCCAAAATACGTTTGTTTCTTATTGACATTGTTTGAATCTCCTCTCTTCTTCCTTGTTTTATGTTTCAATATGCCGAAACCGTGCATTCGCAAACTCATCGCCCTTCGGCGATTTTACCCCCCCCTTTAACCGCGCTGCGCCCGAGCATCGGGCGTTTATCCTCCTTTCCGGTAAAAATGCGATTTTTGAAGCGGGGCTGCCGCGCATAACGGTTTAGTGCCTGTTTAAAAGCGGTCGCTCGTGTTCCTCAAAAACAGAGAATATTTCACTATGCAAAATTGTATCAATTGTCACGGCAAATTCGTCGCTTTTCCTGAATATTTCCGCGATATAAGCCACTCCGCTTTCCAAAACCTCGGAAATTAAAGCGATTTCGCCCGTGTTTAATTTTATTTTGTCGCCGTCTTTAACCATATTCAGCTCTCCTATTTATCAACGTAAACAGACGTTAAGCGCATTTCTCCTGTTGCCTTAATTTAAGGCATAGAGCGTAAATTTTTCTATAGGTATAACGGCGTTGTCGGCTTTCGGCAGAAGATTTTTCATGTTGTAATCAGCCACTATACTATCCCACCGCTTTAATTTCTTCAATTCTGTCCGGCACAGTGATTACTAATTTAATATCAGCTTTATGCCCGTGTTCCGTTTCGGCAATGTCTTGTACGGCTATTTTCACCCGTACAACCAGCGCGTCAAAAGAGCCTTCCTCAAGTGTAATTTTCAGTTCCTCACAGCTTGCAATCCACATTTTATCGATATATTCAAAAACTGTTTTGAATTGTTTCATATTCATGCCTCCCTCTGAAACTATACAACACGCCCTAAAGCGGGGTTGTCGCGCATGACGGGTTTGTTACTCAACTTCACGTAATTCTTTAGCCCAATCCGACAAACCGTTTCGCATAATAAGCTCAGGCGTTACGTTATTTATTTTTGCATATTCACAAAAAGTCGCCCAATCATCCTTTGTGACGGAAATTTCCACCTTTGTCATCAACTTGTTAAAATGAGGATTCTTAACAGAACGCTCAAAATCTTTTTCGGTCAACTCTCTAATCAATTGCCATACCTCTTTTCATAAAGCGCGGCTTCGTTCTTTGTTGCACGCCTTGCGGAAATTATTCGGATTATGTCTCCGCTGTTTCTGTAGCAGTGGCACACCGTAAGTTCCCTTGTTTTGCTGCTTATTCCAATGATTATATATCTGTCCTCGACCTCGGAATGTTCCTCATCGAACATTTCGAGAGCCATTTCATCTTGAAATACTGTTTCAGCTTCCTTGAAGTCTACACCGTGCTTTTTTATATTGCTTTTGTTTTTATCGGGATTCCAATCAAATCTCACTATATCTCCCTCCGACACTTGACAGCAAAAATATGTTCGCATATAATATGTGCAAGTCGGAGCAAAAGCTCGCTATCGTGTGCCGCATATTATACGCGCGGCGGCGCATGGGGCAACTGCTTTCGATAGGTTCAAAAAATATGCGATTCCCTTGTCAGCTGACGTGTTTTTTGAACATCCCGGAAACGAATAAAATGAAATTTTGCGTCAACAAAAGGCGGTATGGCCGTATACCGTTCTGTTGACGCATTTTTTTATTACGCAGGAAACTGCATCCGGCAAAGGCACATGAAACGCGCTCGCACCCTTCGAAGGAATGTGTCGATGCCGGCATGTTCCTTCGGTATCCGCTATTTTAATTGCGCAATTTTTTTATCTACCCAAGCCACGTCTTCTTGCTCCATTATTGCCTCGGTTTCAAGAATCATATCTTCAAGTTCGGCAATTTCTTTGTCGGGATTACGTTTTTTCAACTTTTTGAGGTCGTAAAGTTTTTTGTTGAGTATAATTTTCAATTCCGTATTGGTTGCCAAGTTTTTCACCCCTTTACACGCCTAAACGGATAATTCTGTGATTTTTTCCTTCACAAGAGCAACGTCTTCTTGTTCCATTTTTGCTTCCATCTCAACAATATCATCATCAAGCCCAACGATTGTTATGCCCGCATTACGCTTTTTAAGGCGGTGCAAGGTAAACAGCTTATCCTTTTGGGCTACCCGTATTTCCAAATTTGTTTGTGCCAAGGTGTCACTTCCTTTACATATATCCGATGCGCAAAACCGGTGTGTAATAAAAAGTGCGCCGAGCCGCAAAACCGTAGCGACCGTCGCAGAATATGTCGAAAATGACATATTCTGCGACGACCTATGACGCGCGTGGCGCGTTTCGGTGTTTAACGTATCAGCGCACTACCTGAGAGTGCTGTTGAATTGTTGGGTCATTTGGGCGTAAAGCATGTCAGCAAGACCAAAGCCGCCTTGTGCGGCTGCCTTGTCGGCAATTGTTTCGTCAAGCATTTCGGTAAAAATGCGGTCGGCGTTTCCGCGAGGAACAAAGCCGTCTTCGTCAAAATTTACGCTGCGCATGTTGCGAAACATCAAATTTAAAAAGTATGCCTCAAACATTTCTGCTGCTTGGCGAATTTGGGCGCGCTCCTGCGCTTCGATAGCCTCGGTCAAGGCTTCGCCGCTTTCCCAAAAACGCTCAAGTACATGTTGAAACTGCGCAAACTCATTTTCGCGGCTTTGTACTTGCATTATTGCCGCGCGGGATTCAACCGATGAGGAAAGCAGTCCTCCGATTTCCATATGTCAGCCCTCCGTTATCTTACAAGCTGAGTGGCGGTTTGCAGCATCTCATTAGATGTTGTAATTCCGCGTGAATTTGTGTCAAAGGCGCGTTGCGCGGTAATAAGCCCAATCATTTCTTCCGCAATCGACACGTTCGACATCTCTAAATAATTCTGAACCAAGCGGCTTACGCGACCGGTTTCGCCGTCAGCTTCCGAAAGCGGTGCGCCGGATGCAATTGTTTCCATAAGCAGGTTGTTTCCGATTGCTTCAAGCCCGTTTGTGTTCGGGAATTGAACTACGCGAAGTTGGAAGCCCAAGTCCTGAAAACCTGCGTCTTCTTCCGGACCGCCGGCAGATGCGAAAATCATGCCTTCCAGCGTGATAATCAGGTCGTTCATTGTGAGGTCGTCGGTGATGGTAATGACGTCGCCGTCAACGCTCATAACGGGAAAGCCGTTTGAAGTGGCAAGAATCAGCTCGCCGTCGCCAACGGGCATCAGGTGAAACGAGCCGTCGCGGGTGAAGCGGTACTCGTCAAAATCCATGCGAACCTCAAAGAAGCCGGGCCCTTCGATTGCAACGTCGAGCGGGCGACCCGTCATTTGAAGCGAGCCTTGCGTAAAAATTCGCGTTGTCGCTGCGGGGCGAACGCCGTGCCCGACTTGCAGGTTTACCGGGCGACCGGTCATGTTTACGGGGTCTAAATCCGCGCGTTGCATGGTTTCGTAAAGCAAGGTTTGAAACTCCAAACGCTCGCGTTTGAAACCCGTTGTGTTTACGTTTGCAATGTTATTTGTAACCGTGTCAATTTTCAGCATTTGTGCCGTCATACCGGATGCTGATGTCCAAAGTGAACGCATCATTTTAAGCCACTTCCTTCAATTTTAGTTGGTTGAAATTTAGTTCCGTCTTGCAATATCGTTTACGGCGCGTTGGAGCGTTTGGTCCTGAACCGTTATCATTCGGGCGTTTGTGTCGTATGCGCGCTGATTTGTTATCATTTGCACCATTTCCTGCACGATGTTTACGTTTGACATTTCGAGATACCCCTGCAAAACTCTGCCCTCGAAGGGAATTTCCGTGCCGGCGGTGTGGTCGGATACGCGGAAGAAATTGTCCTGCATTTTGCGTAAACTGTGCAAGCCGTCGCGGTTGAAATTTGCGAAGCGTAATGTATCGATAAATTCTCCGTTTACATAAACGCGCCCTTGGTCGTTGATGGTTATGTAGCCGTCGGGGAGCGAAATGTTACCGTTTTGCCCTTGCAGAAGAGCACCGCTTTGCGTTGCCAACATGCCGTTGGCGATTGAAAACGTGCCGTCGCGCGTGAAAAGCTCTTCGCCGTCAAGATTAACAACAAAGAAGCCCTGCCCGGCAATTGCTAAATCAAGCGTGTTGCCGGTTTCCTGAAACGCGCCCTGCGTAAACGCCGTAAATACGTCGTCCACAAACACACCGGGATTCACATGCCCAATCGGCAAACTGTGAAACATTCTCATGCCGGGGTCGTTTAACCGCGACATTAAAACGTCGGAAAATTCGTGCGAAACAACGTGGTCGCGTTTGTACGCGGTTGTGTTCACGTTTGACATATTTTGCGTTACAACATCCATCCGCTGCATGTTGGTAATCATACCCATTGCGGACGAGTAAAGACCTCTGAGCATTGTTCTTCCCCCCAAGGAAAATTTTTTGACTCGCTGATTTTTTTGACGCTCCGAGACACGATATACGGCTTCGAGAGAACGCGCCGCCCCTTACATGTGTCTCCGGCGTTCAAAGCGCACTTGGCGCACTAGTATTGTGCCCTGTGTTCGGTGTTAATTTTGCCTGCCGAAAGGTACTCAATATACTTGCCGGTGCCGATTGCTACGCATGAAACCGCTTCTTCGGCAACGATGGTGTTTATTCCTGTTTTGTCGCGCAAAAGTTTGTCCAAGCCGTGTAACAGGCTGCCGCCGCCCGTCATAACAATGCCGCGGTCGGCTATGTCGGAAGCAAGCTCCGGCGGAGTTTTTTCCAAAACGGTGTGAACCGCGTCAACTACTGCGGCAACCGATTCGGCCAAGGCTTCGTGCATCTCTTCGGAAGTTACCGTAATATTTTTCGGCAAGCCCGACACAAGATTTCGCCCGCGAACCTCCATGCTTACGGAGGATTGGCGCGGAAAAGCCGTTCCGATATTAACTTTCAAATCCTCGGCGGAGCGTTCGCCGATTAAAATATTGTGCGTTCTGCGCATGTAGCGAATTATGGCCTCGTCGAAATGGTCGCCGGCCGTTTTAATTGAGCGGCAAACAACCGTTCCGCCCAATGAAATGACGGCAACGTCAGTTGTTCCGCCGCCTATATCGACCACCATACTACCACAGGCGCGAGCGATGTCAATACCCGCACCGATTGCGGCGGCGATAGGCTCTTCTATTATATAAACCTGCCGTGCGCCGGCTTGAATCGCGGCGTCTTCAACGGCGCGACGTTCAACCTCGGTCACATTTGAAGGTACGCAAATTGCGATTCGCGGTTTGCGCATAAGGGGACGCCCCACGGCTTTGTTTATAAAGTATTTTAACATCTTTTCGGTGATATGGTAATCGGAAATTACTCCCTCTCGCATGGGGCGAATTGCAATAATATTACCGGGGGTACGCCCGAGCATACTCCGCGCTTCTTCGCCCACGGCAAGGATTTTATCCGTGTTTTTGTCGATGGCAACAACGGAAGGCTCTTTAAGCACCGTGCCCTGCCCCTTGATATACACCAAGATGGACGCTGTTCCGAGGTCAATTCCGATGTCCGTTCCTATGGAAAACATGACGAGCAAAACCCCTTCTTCTTATGCGTAGGGGTATTATACCGCGAAGTTTCAATATGCACAAGAGGCGAAGCACGGAAATTGTATGAATATTAAAAATGCGAATCCACAGTTCAGAATAACAGCCCGCCGAAAATGCCTTGTGGTGAGCGACCGGTCTTTTTTCGGATGCTTTTTTCCGAAAAAAGACATTGAGCGAACCGCTTACAAGGCATTGGCGAGCTGTTGTTTCAACCATGGATTCGCATTAAAACCGCAGGGCTTCGCCCGGGATGCATGGGCGAGCAGTTCGCGAAGCGAACGACCAGCCCCCGCACCCCGCGAACTTTTTGAAAAAAGTTCGACAAAAACTTAAAAAAAATCGCGCAAAGCGCGATTTTTTTGGTTTTTGCGAAAAGTACAGCACAAAATTTTTTGCGAATTCGTGTTATACTTTTCAAAATTTTTCAAAAAGGAGGGATTCGCATGTCAACCCGCGAGCAGATTAAAACTCAAATTGATATTTTGCCCGAACACGCCCTTGAGAGCGTACTTGATTTTTTGCAAAAATTGATTGCGCCGCCCGCAGTTGTTGCCGAAACGAACGATTCCGACGATATTGCGGCATATGATGCAGCAACTGCCGAAGAAGATGAATGGTTTATTTCGGCGGCAGATTTGAGGAAAAAATATGGAATATAGCGCGAGGTATCGAAAAGCGGCAGTCAAATTTTTGGACAGCCAAACCTCGGCTGTCCGAAAACGAATTATGGATGCGGTTGACAAATTGCCTGCCGGTAATGTGAAAAAATTGACAGGACGCGAAGGTTTCCGGCTCGCGGTCGGAGCTTTTCGCATTTTGTACGACATCACAAGCGAACCGGACAATGACGGCAAAACAATAATCTTTATTAAATCAATCGGCAGCCGCGGTGATGTTTACAAATAATAACGCCCTCACAGCCCCTGCATATTTTCCAACATTTCCTCGTACGTATCGCGGCGACGAATCAGCTTTGCATCGCCGGCGATTGTAATCAGCACTTCTGCGGGGCGAGCGCGATGATTATATCGGCACGCCATGGAATATCCGTACGCTCCGGCATCCGTCACTCCCAAAATATCGCCTTCGCGAAGGGGCGGCAAATCGCGGTCGCGGGCGATATAATCGCCGGTTTCGCACTGATTTCCCACGATGTTAATTCTCTCCGGGGGCGCGGTTTCCGTTAAATGCAACGGTCGTGCGCCGCCGCGATAAATTTCAATATCATGGTGCGCGTCGTAAACGGTGGGGCGTTTGAAAACGGAAAAGCCCAAATCCGTTCCGGCATATTTTTGCGAACCGCAATTTTTAATCGAATGAACCGTGCCGAGAAGCACGGCACTTTCGGCAACAACGTATCGTCCCGGCTCAATTACATACGTAAGCTCCTTGCCGTAACTTTTTGCGAAATCGAAAAACAGCTCGTCCGCCGCCGCGCCGATTGCGCGTAAATCAAGCGGCTTTTCGCCGCTTTGCTTGTGATACGGCGTGGCGAATCCGCCGCCGAAGTCGATGTATTCGAGGTCGTCGAACTGCCGCGCAAGCTCAAGCAGCGCGCGCACCCCGGCAAGATATGCTTCGCCCGGATTTTGCGAACCGATATGATGATTTATGCCGATAAGTTTCAAGTCATACTTCGCCAAAAGTTCCTTAACCTGCGGAATATATTGCGGCATAATGCCGAATTTCGTACCGTCGCCGCCGGTTATAACTTTTTCGTGATGCCCGCCGCCGACGCCGGAATTAAAACGCAAAAAAATTCGTCCGCCCGCCGCAACTTTTCCCAATGTTTCAAGCTGCGAAAGCGAATCAACGCTGATTGTCGCACCGATTTTTGCGGCAAATTCAAGCTCCGCCGCGCCAACGCCGTTAAGCGTAAACAGCATTTCTTTGGGCAAAAACCCCGCCGCCATTGCCGCAACAGCCTCGCCCTCGCTTGAAATATCCGTGTGCAAGCCTTCCTCGCGAATAATTTTCAGCAAGCTCAAATTCGAATTTGTTTTAACCGCGTAATTCACAACAAATTTCGGATACGAACTGAAACCGACCATTTCGGCGCAACGCTCGCGCAAAATGCGCTCGTTGTACACATACAGCGGGCTTCCGAAAGTTTTCACAAGTTCACGCGGGTCGTGACCGTGATAAAAATTGAAATCATGCGTGTTCATAAAAAATTCTCCGTTCGTGTATAGTTGCTCCCGGGCTTCTCAAGAGAGTGTTGAAATATCCTGCATTACCTGTTTTCGCAGCTCTTCCGGCGACGCAAATTTTTTTTCCGGACGAATAAACCGCAAAAATTCAACTTTAATTTGCCGACCGTACATTTCGCCGGGAAATGAGATGTCGGGAACGTGCGTTTCAACGGAAACGCATGGCTCTCCGGCCGCAGAGAGGTTGAAATCCTCCGCTTCACATTCCTTGCTCCTCAAAAAATGCCCCGGTGCCGGCATTTTTTTGCGGAGCTTCGGGAGTGAAGCAGGGATTTCAGGCTCTCTGACCTCACGAACCGTGGGGCGTACGCCGACATTCGTGATGCTCGCAAACGCCTCGCATTCACGATTCTCAGCGGCGTTCGTTATTATCGTTCGCGTTGCGTAAACTCCGTATTGCGGCAGAAATTTATCGTCCGGCGGATAAATATTAAGCGTCGGAAAGCCCAGCGTGCGCCCGAGTTGCCGCCCTTCGGTAACTTCGCCCGCAATAAAAAACGGAAATCCCAAAAGTTTTTCCGCCCCGCAAAAATCCCCTGCCTCAAGCAATTCGCGAATCCGCGACGTGCTTATAATTTCTCCCTCGAAATTTTCCGGCGGAGCAACAAAAACCGTGCCGGCCTCGCGCAGAGTTTCAATTGTTCCCTCGCGCCCGCGCCCGAAGCGGAAATTTTCCCCGGCAACAACTTCCTGCATTTCGCCGAAAAATTTTTCGCAAAACTCCCGCGCCGACAGGCGGCAAATTTCGTTGAAATCAAGGGTAACAATCGCATCAACGCCGAGCGCGCGAATCATTTCGTCGCGTTCGCGGGGCGAAAAAAGCGGCTTGTAGGCGGCATCTCGCAAATATTTGCACGGATGCGGCTCAAAAACCGCAATCATCGCCGCGCCGCCCGCAGCCTTTGCGCGTCGCACAACATGCGCAATCAGCTCCCGATGTCCGCGATGAATCCCCTCAAATTTTCCGACAGCAATCACGCGCGAATCCGCAACAGGCGTCGCCATCATAACCTCGGCGCGAAAATTTTCGCCTTTGCGGCAGAACAAGCCGAGCAAGCCGCCGGCCGGTTCGTGCAGCCAGATTTTTTCGCCCGCGCCGCCGCGAACAAGCTCCGCCGGCAACGGATTTCCGTTTCGCGCTCGAAGCAGCCCTTCCGGAAGCACGGTCGCGGCCGGGAAGCGGAGCAGTTGATTCGGCGGAAGAATCAGCGTTTCTGCCGTGCCGTTCTCGGCCGCTGCCCGAATTTCATCAATCGTAACCGCATCGTCTAACGAAAACTGTCCGCTTTGCGTACGCACCAAGTCGCCCATAACCGCGCCGCAACCCATTTCCCTGCCAATGTCCGCACACAGGCTTCGAATATACGTCCCCTTCGAGCAGCGTACATCCAAAAAAATTTTTTCGCCCTCACGGCGAACATTCAAGTCGTGTATCACAACGCGGCGCGGTGCGCGTTCAATCGTTTGACCTTTTCGCGCAAGCTCATACAATTTTTTTCCGCCGACTTTAATCGCCGAATACATCGGCGGAGTTTGCAAAATTTCGCCGGTAAATTTTTTTGCGACGACTTTTAATTTTTTATAATCTATCTCGGGGGAAACTTTTGAAAAAGTTTCCCCCGAACCCCCATCAAAACTTTTCCGGGAAACCGCGCTTCGCGCGGTTTCCTGTTGGGGGTGCAGGGGGGATATCATCCCCCCTGTTGGGGGTTCGGGCATGACTCCCTGCGAAGCAGGGCGTCGCGAAGCGACGGGCCGCCCGCCCGGCGAACGAAGTTCGCGAGAGGGGGCGAAGCCCCCGAGATATTTATTTAAAACACGGCCGGTTATATCATCCGTGTCCGTGGTGATTCCGAAAATAATTTCTGCGGTGTAGGATTTGTCCTCGGCGGCGAAGCAGTCGGCGAGCTTTGTTGCGCGACCGATGCATACGGGCAAAACGCCGGTGGCGTTGGGGTCGAGAGTTCCGGTGTGCCCGACTTTTGCGCGAAAAATTCTGCGAATAATTGCAACAACGTCGTGGGAGGTGTAGCCCTTTTCCTTGCGAACGTTTATTACGCCGTCTTTATTCATATGCCGCAACTTCCTTTATAACAAGCGCGATTGTTTTTTTCATAACGCCGATAACCGTGCCGGATACAGATGCGCCCGCCGCAAGCGCATGACCGCCGCCACCTAATTTTGCCGCAACGTTTGCCATGTTCGGGCCTTGCGAGCGCAGGCTTACTTTTACTTCGGCGGCACTTTTTTCGTACACGAAAATTGCCGCAAGTGCATTGCGCGTTCCCATCAAATATTCGACAATGCCGTCGAGGTCGGACAAATTTGCCTTGACGCTTTTTAACATTTCGCGCGTGATGTACGTGTACACGATTTTTTTGCTTCGTGTGCGCTTGCTGTTTTCAAGGGCGACTCCGAGAATTTTTCCGGCGGCAAAGCGATGCATGTGCATAAGCTCGTTATAAATTCGCGTGAAGGGAATGCCCGTTTCCATAAGCAGCGCGGCGGTTTTCAGGGTTGATACAGACGTCGCGTTATAGCGAAAACCACCGGTATCGCACAGCATTCCGGCGTAAATTGCCGCCGCGATGTCTTCGTTAAGGTCGGTAAATTGCTCGATAACGCGCAACGTCATTTCGCTTGCGGACGATGCGGCGGGTTCTATGTAGTTAAACGAAGCAAAGCCGTCGTTTGTTTCGTGATGGTCGATGCAAACGGTGATTTCGGCACGATTAAAAATCGCCAATGCTTCGCCCAAACGCTCGGGTGCGGCGCAGTCAATCGCGATAAAAACTTCAATTTCAAGCCCTGCGTTTTCCGCCGGCGACACCAGAAAATGCTTTCCGGGGATGTTTTGATACTTTTGCGCATACGGCTCTAAAAGTACGCGCACGGTTTTGCCCGCTTTTTCAAGCGCGAGCGCGAGCGCGAAACACGAACCGATTGCGTCGCCGTCGGGGCCGACATGCCCCGCCAGAACAAAACTGTTGTTTTCGCGGATAATTTGCAAAATATCATTCAATTTCCAACACTCACTTCGCATATAGTGAATCAATTTGATTTGCGTGCCGTCGGCGTTAAGTGCATTGTGGTGAGCGACCGGTTGTTTTCGGGTGTTTTTCCCGAAAACGACAACGAGCGAGCCGCTTACGATAGCGAACGCCATTGAGAACCGTGAAGGCAAGGCGGGAAACGCGGGTTTCTGCGCGTTTTCCGCCGAAGCCTGAGCGGGCTTCTCAAGTGCGTTCGTGACGATGCATAGGCGACGGGACGCTTCTTAAATTTGATTCACTATAATTTCGACCCGATTTTTTACCGGCAAACTTTAACACCATCAGTTAATCCTGTAAAGGGACAGAGGTTGACAATCACATTGCAAGGACATATAACTTTTTCACATTATTGCGGTTTTTGCAGTTTTTGCAAACCGCTGTACGAAAGGGGTCGCCGAAATGAAAATCAACCTCCTTCCGCCGTCTGCAAAAAACGCACAAAAATTTCGTACGCGAATAAAAATTTTGTTGCTTGCGCAGTGCGGCATTTTTTTGATTCTCGCCGCTGTTATTTTTTATTTGAACAACGCAGAACGCGAGGTTTGGCACAATTCGCGTGTACTGAGCGAAAAAGTATCTGCGATTGCGTCCGCTGCCGACGACGCGGCCGGCGAATCGGCGGCGCGAGAAATGTTTGCGGATGCGATGCCGATTATATTTGAAGGCGACCGGCTCGACGATATCCTGTTTGCAATTCCCCAAAGCGCGGTGCTTTCGCGCATTGATTACAATCGAAACGAATTGCTGATTTCAGCTTATACCGCCGACATAAACATAATCGAACAGCATCGCGTCAACATGACGCGCTTTTTTACATATGTACGGCCCGGGCGCATTCGCGGCGACGCCGAGCAATATTTTTACGAACTTCGTGTGATTTTTGAGGAGTAACGCGAATCAAGAGCTTCGCGTGAGCAGCAGGCGGAAATAAATCCAAAAACACTCTTCTTTTTCGTTTTCGTAAAAAATTCCGCCGTTTTATCACACTGCACGTCACGGCGCACCGGAAAATTCTCTTATAAGCAATCGGACGCGGAAATCCGACACAAAAAATAAGAGCATTTTGGCGTAATTAAAATATTCACAATTTTTCGCAAATTCATTATCCGCAATTTTCCGCGTGATATAGTTGCGTCATAACTATTTCCGTCGTCAGATACGATATTTTGCTATGAATTGTGAACGCAAAATATCGCACTGTTTAAACGGAAAAAGTATCAGCGAAAAATTCCGCAAAAGAAGGAGAAATACACATGGCTGAAATTTTGCACCTGCCGATTGAAAGCGTAACGCCCAACCCGTACCAACCGCGTCGAATTTTCGACCCCAATGCATTGGACGAGCTTGCCGATTCAATTAAAGTGTACGGCGTTTTGCAGCCGATAAGCGTACGGCTTATAAACGGCGTGTCGTACGAACTGATTGCCGGCGAAAGGAGGCTTCGCGCCGGCCGAATTGCCGGCATGGCAACAATTCCGGCGATTTTGGTTGAAACCACCGACTTAGACAGCGCGGTTTTGGCGATGATTGAAAACCTGCAACGTCGCGATTTGCATTTTTTTGAAGAAGCCGAAGGATTTTCAAATTTGCTCGGCGATTACGCATTTACGCAGGAAGCGTTGGCGAAACGTGTGGGCAAAAATCAATCCACCGTTGCAAACAAGTTGCGACTTTTGAGGTTGTCGAACCCGGTTCGGCGGGCGATTATCGAAAACGATTTAACCGAGCGTCATGCGCGCGCGCTTTTGCGCCTCGAAACCGAAGCAGAGCAGTTGAGCGCGCTTGCCGCAATCATCGAAGAAAACATGACCGTAAGCAAAACGGAAGAGCTTGTTGAAAAAACCGTAACCGCGCCGGAAACCAAAAAGCCAATCCCCTTCAAGGCGTATATTCGCGACATTCGAATTTTAACAAACACGATTCGCGAAAACCTTGAAATTGTGCGCCGTTCGGGGCTCGACACGCATTTTGACATGCAGCAAACCGAAAGCGGTTACGACATTTATATAAAAATTGATTATGCGTCGTTGCAAAAAACAGCCGTTTAACTGTATAGTGAGAGCGTTGAAAAATAAGCTGCGCCTGCATCGCAGGAAAATGACGGCAAAGGCGGGCGTTCTTTGCCCGCACCCTTCAAGTCATTTTCCGAGATGCGGCATATGCGAAAGCGCAATTTTTCAACACTCTCACAGTGAACACATCAAGATGTGCCGGAATGCGAAGGAGTTGTGAACATGCTGAAACCAACAACGACCATGCGCTTTGATGAAGATGGTTTTGATTTAAATGAACATAAAAAAGCGGCGGATACGGTCAAGCGGGAAAAAGCCCGCGTCGAGCGCGTCCGCCGACAGGTTAAAGTCGGCAAGGTAATGCTTGCGATTGTAACGGTGATTATATTTTTCATCCTGTTTTACGTTGCCGCCGAACTGGGATGGATGAGTTTTCGCTAGACCGGGCTTTATCTTCTCCGCGCCATTGCGAGGAAGCGCAAAAGTTGCGCAACCGACAACGCAAGCGCGGCTACATATGTTAATGCGGCGGCAGTAAGAACTTTTCGCGACCCTGCGCGTTCCTGCGGGGTAAGCATGGAGCTGTTATTTATTGCGGAAAGAGCGCGTCGCGATGCGTTAAATTCCACCGGCAGTGTTACCAACTGGAACACAACCACCGTCGAGAACAAGAGTATTCCGGCGTTTACAAGCATTCCGCCCAAATTCGGACCGGCAGCTTCCGATGCCGCTCCGAGCAAAAATCCCACAAAAATCATCGGAACGGCAATGCGCGACCCGACATTCGTAACAGGAATGATTGCGGCGCGTATTTTCATGGGGAAATATCCGCGCGCGTATTGAACCGCGTGGCCGGCTTCGTGCGCGGCAACGCCCACAGCCGCGACTGTCGCGGCATTGTACACGCTTTCCGACAGCCGAATTACGTTTCCGCGCGGGTCGAAATGGTCGGTGAGATGACCGTGCGTTTGCTCGATGCGCACGTTGCTTATGCCCGCTTCACGCAAAATTTGCGCGGCGGCCTGCGCACCGGTCAGCCCGTTTTGCGTACGAACTTTCGAATATCGGCTGAACCGACTCTTTACCATAAACTGCGCAATAAGCGTAAGCCCGATTGCGGGCAAAACAAGCATCATAAATAACGGGTCAAACATTTAAAAGCCTCCTTTTTCGTTAGTTCAGTTAGTTTATTACTTGGTAACGAAACGCAATAATTTCCCAATCAAGCAGAGGCTCTCGCTCAAGCTGAACGAAAACACGCGCCCTGCCGTCCGTTCCGTTTACGCGAATGGTAAATTCCGCGTTACCGCGTCCGCCGTTGCCGTGTGTGGTTACGCCTCCGTTCAGGAATCTTCCGAAACTTTCGATTTCGCCCACAATCTCGGCGATTTGCGGACTTGCTTCGATGTATTCAATCGCAAGCAAATACGGCGGACTGCTTTGAATCCGGTTCGTAATCCCGACAAAAACTACCGCGAAGACAATCAAAATAAACGTAGTCATCGCGACAACCGCACCTATGAGTGCCACCACAAGTTTCTTTACATCTTTCGAATTCATTTCGCTATACCCCCGCCGAATCCTGTCTTTTCTTTACATATTACCACATCCCCTGCGGAATATACAAAATTTCGGTGCCGGGATAGTAATGCTGCAAAATTTGCGCGTAATCAAGCCCCATGCCCAGAAGTACGCGAACGCCGTTTTGGCTCATGCCGACGCCGTGACCGTTTCCGCCGCCGTAAAAAGTAACGGCTCGCAGCATTCGGGTGCCGGCGGCCGGCGCGTGTTCCCAACCTTCTTCGCCGGAAAATTCATACACGTCAAGCTCCATGGTGAAAAACGCGCTCGGAAGAAGCGTTAAATTTTGCGAAAACGTGCCGTCGTGACGCTGCACCGGAATTGTTCCGGGATTTAAAAACGTGCGAATGTTAAATTCCGTTTGCACGCGAACGTCGGCATCCGTTCCGTAAAAAATCATCTCCATAATGTTACCGCCCTGCCCGCGCCGCGTAACGGCAAGATGCGTAAGCGTTCCGATTGTTTCGGCGGGAAGATTTGTCGGGTTGCCGTTTTCGTCGAGGATGTGAATCATTGCGGGGTTTGCGGCTTGTCGCGCCGCCAAATTTGCGTTGATTTGCTGCGTAAGTTCTTCCGTTGTCATTGTAACCTGCCATCGAAACCACGGGAAATCCCGGTCAACCGCACTGATTTCCGTACTGCGAAAAAATCGCGATGCGGCATATTCCGTTCGCAAATCGCCGGAAATCGGCTCGAAAACCTGCCCGCGCGCGCGCAAAAACGACGGTGTGTTTGACGGAAATTCTGCGCCGGTTGCCCAAACTTCGCCGAAATTTGCCGTTGTTCCGCCGGAGGTTGAAAAATAATTTGCCAAAATGATTTCGCCGTTGTATGTCAAAACGTGACCCCGCGTGGCGCGAACCGCCCGAATCGAAATGTCGTTTTCGGGCAAATTGTTGTAAACTTGGCTGATGACAGAATCGTCAACATGCGCCCCCATATAACGAAACGCGCTTCGGCGAATTTGATGCAACGCAAAAGTTCGTGCCGTAACCGCCTGAACTTTCGACGCCTCCACCCCGAACGACGACGGCATCTCGCTCGGAACAACGGCGTACAAATACTGCTCGAGCGGCAACTCGTTTATGATTGTGAATCCGCCGCAAATTGTATTTGTGACTTCCAATGTTCCGCGATAACTCGGTGCTAACCCGTCGGGATGATTGCGATTTATTGTAAGAATTTGCAGCCGACCGTTTTTTTCCGCCGACCGGATTGTTGCCGTGCTGTTCGGCGGTGACGCGAGCGAATCCGGCACGAAAATTTCTCCCGCTTCGAAGCGCATTATTCCCGCGCTTTGTACATAAAACGTGCTGTCGCTTGTAATTTCAACATTTTCGTGAATAAGCCCCTCGAAATTTGTTGTTCCCAAAATTACGCGAATATTTCCGTATGCGTCGGAAAGCGGGACATACGGCGGCTCGCCCGCTTCCTCGGCAGAGCAGGCGGCAAAAAAAACAAACGCCGCCAACAGGACAGATGCAAAAATCAATCGGTAGCTGAGGAGCGACCGATAGGGTTTGTGTGCGCGGCAACTTCGAAGCAAACCGAAAAATTTCGGTGCTTCAATGCGCTCCCCGACATTTTTTCGAATGCGTTTTTCAGCGGCGCATGAAATTGTATTCTGCGATTCACTGTAGAGAATTTTATTTTTTTCCATTTGCAGCCTCCGTTGGAAAGTGTAATTTTCCAACACTCTCCGTTCTTATTATTTGCGGTGTTTTACAAAATTTTAAAGTCGTGGTAATATTTCCGGCGGTTTCAAGGTTCTATATAAGCCGGCTGTTTAAACAGCCGTAAAAAAACGGGTGCACAGACGCCCGAAAAAAATTTCAGGAGGTTTTTCAGAATGAAAAACAAATTTATCACAGTAATTGCGGTGCTTGCATTGGCCGCAGGAGCGTTATCGCTCACGGCTTGCGGCGGCGGAAACAACGACAACCCGCAGACAGATACCCCCAACGCAGTAGCACCCCAACCCTCTCCCCCGGCCGACACCGCGCCCCCCGCGCCTCCCGCGCAACAGGACGCCGGCTCACGCGCAGCAGGTATTTGGGTAGCAACATCCGTAGTTGATATCGGATACGGTCTCGGCGAGTATCTTGTATTCACAACTCTGCACGCAACCGGCGAAGGTTTTGAAGAGTACGTTTGGGTTGAAGACGGCGGAATCTATCTTACCCGCGAGTTCACATGGAGTGCCGCTGACGGCATTATTACGTATCACATCCCCGACGTTGGCGACATTTCATCCGAGTACAACGTAACCGGCGACATTTTAACAATGGCGGGCGACGCGGGAACTTTCATTTACCAACGTGTGCATGAAGACGAACTCGAACTCTTTATTTCAACAACATTCTCGGACGCAGTGGGCGTTTGGGCTGTAACAACAGTAGCCGACATCGGTTTCGGCGAATTTGAGTATCTCGTTTTCACAGTCCTTCGCGCCGACGGCCTCGGCTCGGAAGAATACGTTTGGGTTGAAGACGGCGAAATTTATTTGTCGGCTGAATTTACATGGGCAGCTCAAAACGGCTTAATCACCTACTTTTTCGCCGACGGAAGTTCCGCGACTTCCTCATACAGCGTGGTCGACGATGTTTTAACAATGACCGGCGATGCGGGAACGTTCAGGTATGAAAGAGTACGCTAGATAATCCGCAGCAGCACTCGTTCTCCGCGATTAACCATTTCCCCCGGGATGGGGAACTGCTCCAAAATATCCCCGCCCGAACCGATTAAATCGTATTCAAGCCCTGCGTCCGACAAAATGCGCAGGGCTTCTTCTTTTGCAAGCCCGCGCACGTTCGGCATAACAACCGGCGCGACTTCAAGTTCTTCGTTGCTTACATACATCGGCGTGACGCCCAAATACGGCAGCACGTTTTCCAACAAAACCTGCATAACCGGACCGGCAACCTGCCCGCCGTAATACACGCCTTTCGGCTCGTCAATGAGAACCAACGCAACAACCGCAGGAGCATCCGCCGGCGCGAACGCCATAATTGAGGAAATATAACGCCCGCTTCCGCGCGGAAGTTTTTGGCTTGTTGCGGTTTTCGCGCCGACGCGATATCCCGGAATAAACGTGCGCCGCCCGGTGCCTTCGCTGACAACGGATTCAAGCACGAAGCGCATGGAATCGCTCACGTCCGTCGGAAGAATTTGTTCGCCGCGTTCGGGCGCGAATTCCTGAACAACGTTGCCGTTTTCGTCCAGAAGCCGCAAGCCCACGTGCGGCGTCACGCGATACCCGCCGTTAATAACCGTTGCCGCCGACGAAACAAGTTGAAGCGGGGTAATGGTAAGACTCTGCCCGAAAGACATCGTTGCGAGTTCAACCGGCCCCATCTTCTCCGCCGAATACATTATGCCGACAGCCTCACCCGGCAAATCAATACCGGTTTTTTCGTCGAACCCGAATCGCAGCAAATAATCGTGAAACAATTCCGCCCCGAGCCGCTCGCCGATAATCATAAACACCGGGTTGCACGAATTTTGCACGCCCTGCACAAAAGTTTGCCCGCCGTGCGACCGCGGCGACCGCCAACATTTAATCGGGCGACCGCCCACGGTTAAGCTCCCCCCGCACGAAAACGACGAATCAAGCGTAACAACGCCTTCCGCCAGGCCCGCCGCGCTCGTCACAATTTTAAATGTCGAACCCGGTTCATATGTATCGTTGATGGCAAAATTTCGCCACATGCGGTTCAGCTCGGTCATTTGTTGTTCTTGCGAAAACGTGTGCCAAATTTCCGCAAGCGCGGGGTCGTTGATTGTAAACGGTTCGTTTAAATCGAAATCCGGCTTGTTTGCCAATGCGTAAATCTGCCCGTTCATCGGATTCATCAAAATTATTACGCCGCGCAGAGCATCTTTTTGCTCAACAATCATCTCAATCGCCTGTTCCGCATAACTTTGCAAAACCGCATCAATCGTGAGAACCAAGTCATGCCCCGGCGTCGGCGGAATCCGATACGCTCGCGCCCCTTCGAAATGCCGCCCGGCGATGTCCGTTTCCGTTAAAATTCTGCCCGGGCTGCCCGCCAAATACGAATCATATCGCGCCTCAAGCCCGATAATCCCCTGATTATCCCGCCCGACAAAACCAATCATGTGCGACGCAAGCGAGCCGAACGGATACACCCGCAGAACATCTTCGTCAACGGCAACGCCGGGCAAATCATGCGCACGAATCCGGTCCGCAACTTCTTTGTCAACCTGCTGCGCCACCCGAACAAGCGCGACCCGTTGCGAAATTTTTTCAAATACCTCTTCTTCGTCAAGCCCAAGCTCCTGCGCCAAAATTCGCGCGGTCATTCGCCTGTCGCGCATTTGCACATACACCGTGCTGACGCTCGCCGTCGTTTCCGTTACCGCAAGCCCAACCATGTTTCTGTCGTAAATCGTCCCCCTTTCCGGACGAATAAGCCGGTCGCGCGTTTGCTGTTCAAACGCCATCCCGCGCAATTCCTCGCCTTTAACCGTTTGTATATAAAATATTCGCCCCATGTACAGCGCAAACATCGCTTGCATAATAAGCATCACGTAAAACGCTTTTTTTCTGATTGTTAAGGATGTTTTTTTCATGTTTACCTCCGTCCGGCGGGGCTTGGGGCGAAGCCCCAAAAACCTTCCCATAAAAATAAAATATGAAAAAAAAGCGCATACTATGCTCGGTGATGATTATGAACTTCCGCACAGACCTCGCACTTGAAGTGTGTGAGGATTCGCCGGACGAGTTTTCCGGCGTGGAAATTTCAACAGAAGAGGACGACGAACTCGGCGTTCGTGTAACGTGGGTCGAAATTCAAAATGAAGACGGCGCGGCGCGAATGGGCAAGCCTGTCGGAAATTATGTAACGCTCGAATCGGGCGCAATGAAGGACGGCGACCCCGATACTCACGATGAAATCGCAAAAATTTTGGCACGAAAACTGGCGCGCTTGCACGATTTGCCCAAAGATGCGAGCGTTCTTGTTGTAGGCTTGGGCAATCGTTTTGTAACGCCCGACGCGCTCGGCCCGAAAGTGTGCGAAAAATTGCTTGTAACGCGGCATCTGGGCGACGACGTTCCGGAGGATTTGCGCGGAAAATTACGCGGCGTAAGCGCGTTATCGCCGGGGGTTATGGGAATAACCGGCATCGAAACGGCGGAAATAATCAAAGGCGTGGCAGAAAAAACCGCGCCCGATTTGATTATCGCAATCGACGCTCTTGCGGCGCGAAAAACAAGCCGCATCAACGCGACGATTCAAATGTCTGACGCCGGCGTGAATCCCGGCGCGGGCTTGGGAAATCGTCGAATGCCGATTAACCGCGAAACAATGGGCGTGCCGGTAATTGCAATCGGTGTGCCGACGGTTGTTGACGCGGCAACTTTGGCGAATGACGCACTGGATAAAATGATTGCCGCAATACTCGAAGCCGCCGAATCCGACGACACCGGCGGCGGGAGCAATTTTTATGAAGTGCTGCACTCGCTCGGCGACGAAGAGCGATATTCGCTCATTACGCAAATCTTGACCGACGAAAACATGTTCGTCACCCCGAAAGATGTTGACGCAGTAATCTCGCGTCTTGCAAATATTTTGGCAAATACGCTGAATATCTCGCTTCACCCGGGCATCACGGCGGAAGATGTCGGGCGTTATATATAGTGAATCAATTTGATTTGCGTACCGTCGGCGTTAAATGCATTGTGGTGAGCGACCGGTTGTTTTCGGGTGTTTTTCCCGAAAACGACAACGAGCGAACCGCTTACAATGCATAGCCGACGGGACGCTTCTTAATTTGATTCACTATGAATTAGCGCGTGACGAATTTTCGCGGTTGCGCGTCATATCTTAAATACAGCACTTTGAACACTTCGGGAAGGATGGTAAAAATGAAGCGTGAAGTCAGGGTGATTCCGGCTACAATAAGCCAATTTACATCTGCGCCGGCCGGAGAAAAAAGGCGTGTTGCGGCGTATGCCCGCGTTTCAACCGACACGGAGGAACAACTCACATCCTATGCGGCGCAGGTTGATTATTACACAAAATATATCCGAGCAAACGAAAACTGGGAATTCATCGCCGTATATACCGATGAAGGAATTTCCGCAACATCCACCGCCAAGCGAAACGGATTTAAGCAAATGACAGAGGACGCTTTAGCCGGAAAAATCGACCTCATCATAACAAAAAGCGTATCGCGATTCGCGCGCAATACAGTGGACAGCCTTTGCACAATTCGAAAATTAAAAGAACACGGCACAGAAGTTTTTTTCGAAAAGGAGTCGATTTGGACTTTTGACAGCAAGGGCGAGCTGCTAATCACAATTATGAGTTCGCTTGCGCAAGAGGAAAGCCGTTCTATTTCTGAAAACGTAACGTGGGGTCAGCGGAAACGTATGCAAGACGGAAAAATAAGTCTTGCGTACAGCCGCTTTCTCGGCTATGACAAAGGAGAAAACGGCACTCTCGTTTTAAACGAAAAAGAAGCGGAAACAGTGCGCCTGATTTACAAAACATTTCTCGACGGAGCGACGCCGCACGTTATTGCGCGGCAACTCACAGCGCAGGGCATTCCGACGCCCGGCGGGAAGCAAAACTGGAATCCGTCAACCGTCCGAAGCGTGCTTACAAACGAAAAATATCGCGGCGACGCGCTTTTGCAAAAAAACTTCACCGTCAACTTTCTCACCAAGGAAAAACGAAAAAATAACGGTGAAGTTCCGCAGTATTACATAGAAAATTCACATCCCGCAATAATTCGGCCGGAAATTTTCGAAATGGTTCAGCAAGAAATCGGCAGACGCAAACAAGGAAAAAATCGTCACAGCGGAGTCGGAATATTTGCCGGAAAAATAAAATGCGGCGAATGCGGCTGTTGGTACGGCGCGAAATTATGGCACAGCAACAGCAAGTATCGCCGCAGAGTTTTGCAGTGCAACGGAAAATTCTCCGGCGACACAATATGCCGAACGCCGCATTTTTCGCAAACAAAAATTAAGGAACTCTATGTAAGCGCAGTAAACGCGCTGCTTGCCGACGAAAAAGAAATCATCGCAAATATTTCCCGTGAATTCCTGTTCGAAACAACTCATAATAATCGCAGTCTGAAACAATTGAGCGCGAGCCGAGAACCGGCGGCTTCAGGCCGGTTCTCGGCGAAGTGCGAGATGATTTCAGACGCGACTTATTATCACTTAATCACAGAATTTGATGCCGCGCTTTGGTGCAATTTGCTGAGCGTCGTTACCGTTTACAGCGAAACGAATATTCGATTCACATTCAGGGACGGCACGGAAATTACTCCGAAATGCGCTCCGAAATATTCTCCGTAACTTTTTCAACACTCTCCGGTGCCGTTTTTCGGAAATATTTTCTTATATATACAACAAAACATAAAAAATTCTGTGTATAATGGCAGTGTAAAATAAATTTCAGAGAGAAACAGGGAGGAATAAAAATGCCGGTAAAATTGGTTACAGACAGCACATCCTACATTTCGGAGGAATTGCAGCGGGAGCTTGATATTACAATCGTCCCGTTAAGCGTAAATTTTCCCGACGAGTCGTTTTTGGAAACAAAAGTGGAGCACGACTATTTTTATCGCAAAATCGAAACAAGCGGGATAATACCAACGTCATCGCTGCCGTCGGTGGGCGATATGTACCAATGTTTCAGCAAAATAATCAAAGAAGGTCACGGAATTCTGGCAATATTCATCTCGTCGCTTATGAGCGGAACGTATCAATCCGCCATGCTTGCGCGCGAGCAAATTATTGAAGAATCGCCCCAAGCGCAAATAACTATTCTCGACTCGAAAACCAATTGCATGGCACTGGGGTATCCTGTAGTGGAATCTGCGCGAGCCGCCGCACAAGGCCAAACTTTAGGCCAAGTCACCGACTTCGCCTCCTCAATTATTGAGCGCATGAAATTCTACTTCACCCCCGCCACCTTGGAATACTTAAAAAAAGGCGGTCGTATCGGCGGTGCGGCCGCGCTGCTCGGAAAAGTATTGAAAATACGACCGGTTTTATTCGTGGATAAAGGAAAAACCGGCGTGTTCAAAAAAGCTCGCGGTACCGGCAAAGCCATCGGCGAAATTTTGGCGACATTGGACAGCGATTTCAAGGAACTCGGCTTAACGCAGGTAATTGTGCATCATATCAATTTCCCCGAAAAAGCCCGCGAAATCGCGGAAATTATCAAGCAACGCTACAATATTGATGCACCGATTTTCCCCATCGGACCGGTTATCGGCCTGCACGTAGGCCCCGGCGCGGTCGGGGTAGTGTATTGCACGGAAAGATAATATGAAGTCGATTTTCGGGGCTTCGCCCCGAACCCCACGAACTTTTTTGAAAAAAAGTTCGACAAAAAACTTTAATTAAAATCGCGCTTTCGCGCGATTTTGTTTTTTGCACTTCGAAACTATCGAAACAAAGCTATGGACAGAAAATCAAAAACCGCGCGAAAGCGCGGTTTTTATTAAAATTTTTGCCCCGCTTTTTTTAAAAAGCGGGCAAGGGTTCGGGGGCGACGCCCCCGGAGAATCACGTGATTGCCTATTTTTTTAAAAATTTTCGCTCGTTGCCGGATAAAATTCGTTTGATATTTTCGCGATGCAAAAACCAAATCAGTGCGGCAAGCCCGAACATCAGCGCAATCGCTTCGGCGGAATGACGAAAAATCACCGTCGCAACAGCCGCCGAAAGCGTAATAACCAACGACGCAAGCGAAATATATCGCGTGATGCAAACCGCGATAAAGCCCAACACATACGCAAAAATCGCGACGCGCCAATCAAAAACAAGTATCAGCCCGATTGCGCACGAAACGCCCTTGCCGCCGCGAAATTTCAAAAAGAACGGGAAACAATGCCCCAAAACCGCGCCGATTGCGCCGTACAAACCGGCAAGCCCGCGCGACACGCAGCCGCAAACATGCTCATGCTCGTACGCCCATTCGCAGTCGCGAATTTCGCAAAAAATTCCGCCGCAACGAAAAATCCACGCGGCAAGCAAAAACGCCGCCACACTTTTCAAAATATCCGCCGCGAAAACAAACGCGCCCGCTCGCTTCCCGAGCGTTCGTGTTACGTTTGTCATGCCGGCGTTTTTGCTTCCGTGGTCGCGAATATCCATGCCGTTAATTCGCCCGACGATGTACGCCGTTTGTACGCATCCGATTGCGTAGCCGAGCAGTAGTGCGATTAGTCTGTACATATGTGTTCTCCTTTTTTGAGTTCGCGGGGCTCTGCCCCGAACCCCCGGAAACTAAAGTTTCATCAAAACTTTATTAAAAATCGCGCTTCGCGCGATTTTTGAGTACGGGAAACTCTCCGAGAGAGTGTTGAAAAATAGCTTGAGTTGTGCCGGCATCGCAGGAAAATGGCGGCTTTAGGCCATTTTCCGAGATGCGGCATATGCGAAAGCGTAATTTTTTAACACTCTCTCCGAAAAAAATCCGCCGGAAATCGTGCGAAGCGCGATTTCGTGAAGGGGTCGAGGGGACATTGTCCCCTCGTGGGGGTGCGGGGGCGAAGCCCCTGCGCGCTATTCCTTCTTATCGCGCGTTATAAAATGCACCGGAGTTCCCGCAAATCCGAACGCCTCGCGAATTTTATTCTCAAGGTAGCGCGTGTAGGAAAAATGCATCAGGCGCGAATCGTTTACGAAAAGCACGAACGTCGGCGGCTTTACGGAAACCTGCGTTGCGTAATAAACGCGAAGCGGGCGGCCTTTATCGGAAGGCGGCGCGTGCATTGCCGTTGCTTCGAGAACGACTTCGTTCAACACGCCGGTTTGTACGCGCATCGCGTGATTTTGATAAACAGTGTGAATCAACTCGAACAATTTATTCGTGCGTTGGCCGGTCAGCGCGCTGATAAACAGCTTGGGCGCGTAGGGCATGTAGGCGAGTTCGGTTTCGAGATTTTTTGTAAATTCGCGCATGGTTTTGTCGTTTTTTTCGATTTTATCCCACTTGTTTACCGCGATGATTGCCGCGCGACCGCGCTCGTGGGCGATGCCGGCGACCTTTACATCTTGCTCGGTGATGCCCTCTTCGGCGTCGATGAGAAGCACGCAAACGTCGCAGCGTTCGACAGCGGAAAGTGTGCGAATGATGCTGTATTTTTCGATGTTCTCCTTGATTTTCGACTTGCGGCGAAGCCCGGCGGTGTCGATGAAAAGGAAATCGCGCCCGTCGCGGGTTAAAAATGTGTCAACGGCGTCGCGGGTTGTGCCCGGAATATTGCTCACGATTAAGCGTTCCTCGCCGAGAATTTTATTGATTAACGACGATTTGCCGACGTTCGGGCGACCGACTATGGCAACTTTGATGCGGTCGTCGTCTTCGTCGTCGTCCTCGACGGGCGGGAAAAACGCCGCGATTTCGTCGAGCATATCGCCGAGTCCCAAGGCCTGCCCGGCAGAAATCGGAACAGGGTCGCCTATGCCGAGTTCGTAAAATTCATACAGCTCGTTGTTCTCGCGCGACGGAACGTCCACCTTGTTTACAACAAGAACCACCGGCTTGTTTGCGCGGCGCAACATATCGGCAACTTGCGCATCTGCGTCCATTATTCCCGATTTAATGTCCGTTAAAAACAGCACAACGTCCGCGCTTTCAATTGCCGCTTCCGCCTGCCGAAAGATATGCCGCGTAATTAAATCGTCGGTGTCCGGGTCGAGTCCGCCCGTGTCGATAAGAGTGAAATTTCGCCCGAGCCATTCGGCGTCGGCGTAAAGCCTGTCCCGCGTAATGCCGGGCTTGTCGTCTACAATGGCGACGCGCTGCCCCACGATGCGATTAAAAAGCGTGGATTTCCCCACGTTAGGGCGTCCTACAATTGCTACAATCGGTTTTGCCATGATGAACTCCTCAGTTTGCAGAATCCTATCAGTAGCCGGTTGGTTACCGATAGGTTTTGTTTCCGTGCCGTGTATGTTCCTTTTCGGGGCTTCATCCCTCTCACGCGCTGCGCGCGTTGGCCGGGCGGCCTCGCTGACGCGACCCGGCTTCGCCGGGGGACAGCCCGAACCCCACGAACTTTTTAAAAAAGTTCGACAAAAATTTTCAAAATCGCGCGACGCGCGATTTTAATTAAAGTTTTGATGAAACTTTTTCAAAAGTTTCCGGGGTGTGGGGCGGAGCCCCGCGATTTTAATAAAAATCCGTCGTCTTTGTTATATTATAGCAAATATGTTAAAGTTAATAAAATTCTCGAAAGGGGCAATGATATGAAACTGGATTTCAACAACATGATGCAAAACGGTATGGAGGCGAAAATCGCAAAACTCGCGCCGCAAATAAAAGCCGCGAACGAAGCCATGGTAACAAAGCGTGAAAAAATGGCGTGGCGCGATTTGCCCTATAACCAAGAGCGCGTCGTAAAAGAAATGTCTGACTATGTGAACGAAATGAAGGGTCATATCGACGCCTTTGTTGTGTTGGGAATCGGCGGAAGCGCGTTGGGACCGCTTGCGGTGCAGCAAGCGTTGAACCATCCCTTCTGGAACGAACTTCCCCGCGAAAAGCGCAAGGATTATCCCAAGCTGTATGTTCTTGATAATGTTGACCCCGAACGGCTCGTGTATTTTTTCGACACCGTTGATGTAACGAAGTGCCTGTTCAATGTTGTTTCGAAATCGGGCAGCACGTCGGAAACCATGAGCCAGTTTATGATAATTCAGCAAATTCTTGAGGAAAAAATGGGCAAAGAAGGCGCGAAAAGCCGCATTGTTTGCACAACCGACGCCGTAAACGGAAATTTGATTACGATTGCAAAGGCGGAGGGCTACAAGTATTTTATAATTCCGTCGGCGGTTGGCGGACGGTTTTCCGAGCTTACGCCGGTGGGGCTGTTGCCGGCGGCGTTCTGCGGCATTGATATTAAGGGGCTGCTTGTCGGCGCGGCGCAGATGGACGAAAGGTGCAAGGAAGCGGATATTTATAAAAATCCGGCACATATGTATGCGTTGCTTCATTATATCGGCATGACGGAGGGGAAAAATATTTCCGTTGTGATGCCCTATGCGGATTCGCTGAAATTTATTTCCGACTGGTACGCGCAATTGTGGGCGGAGTCGCTCGGCAAGGCTGTTGACAACAACGGCAAAATCGTGAACGTGGGGCAAACGCCGGTTAAAGCGTTGGGCGTAACCGACCAGCACAGTCAGGTTCAGCTTTATGCCGAAGGGCCGTTCGATAAAATTATCGTGTTCCTCGGCGTGGACGAATATCGCGAAACAATCACCATTCCGAAAACCTACGGCGACATGCCTTCGCTCGGATTTCTCGGCGGCGTAACGCACAATGAGCTGATTAAAACCGAGCAGGCCGCCACCGAGTACGCATTAACAAAGGCGAATCGCCAAAATATGACCATTACGTTGCCGAAAGTTACCGCGCATACGTTGGGGCAGTTGCTGTACTTTTTTGAAGTTGCGACTGCTTATGCCGGCGAGCTTCTTAACATTGATGCTTTCGACCAACCCGGCGTTGAAGAGGGCAAAAATGCTACGTATGCAATGTTCGGTCGCCCCGGCTACGAGGCCAAGAAGGCAGAACTTGACGCCGCCCCCGCGAAAAGTGATAAGTATGTGATATAGTAATTCCGTTTGATGTAAACGCGAATCAATAGTTCAAAATAACAACTCGCCGTAAATGCCTTGTGGCGAGGTGTTATTACCCGCCCTTGATTCGCGTTGTAAGTAAATTTCGCGCCGGAAACGCACTGTTGTCTGCGGTTTTCGGCGCGAAATTTTTTTGCGGTGATGCGGATTGCGAGCGCGGTCACAAATTACAGAAGGAGTTGTCACTATGAACAGCAAGCGTACTAAAATAATGGTTGATATTTTAATGACGATTTTTCTTATCCTGTCGTTTATCAGATGGGACGGTACAGACGGGGCTGTCTATCACATCGCTGTGGGGAGTGCTTGCGCTCTGTTTTTTGCCGTTCACATTTTCATACACAGAAAATGGATTAAAGCCGCAACCAAATCTTGTTTTGCAGGAAAGCTGAACAAAACACTGAGAGGAAAATATATAATAAATATGCTCTTGTTAGTGGTTTGGGGCATTTCAATTATCACAGGTTTCTTTGCACTGTCCCCGTTTTTTAATGAGATGAGCGACTCCGGAACAGGTCGATTACACGGCATTACGGCAAGAATCGGATTGGGTCTTATTGTTATTCACATTATCCAACATATACCGCAAATAAAGTCATACATCGGGATTGGTAAACGTGCGAAAAATGAAAGTTAAACACTTGCTGATAAATGCTTTAGGGTTTTTACTTTTGGGGATTGGTGCTGTTGGTTTGTTCGTGCCGTTATTGCCGACAACGCCTTTTGTGCTGCTGGCGGCTGTGTGTTTTTCATACACACCCTTTGGGCTTATGTTATTTTGGGTATAATCGGGGTTGGGGTTACTTTACATCTGTTGATGTTAAAAACGAAAAAACCAATACAGCAATTTGATTTTGCATTATCCGAAAACGAGGCGGGGAACGGGGTCTTCAGCCCGGTTCCCGACGAAGTTTGAGGCTGCGCGAAACCAAGTTGCTGTACCGATACAATTTTTAATGATTCAGGGCGCGTTCCCCATTGCGAAAAAATAACCCCTGCCAAACTCGGCAGGGGTTTACATATAAGTCAGTGCTGTTCGGTCATGGAATCAATTATAGCGAACGTACTTGAGAAGCCCGTTCAGGTTTCGTCGGAAAACGCGTTGAAGCCCGCGATTTTCCGCCTCGCCTTCACGGTTCTCAAGGTCGTTCGCTATATACAGCAGTTTTGTAAACCGTACCGAATTAAAAACTGCTATAACCCATCGGAATCGTAACATTTCCGATTGTAATTGATTCGATGTCGTTGACATTGATGATTCCGTCAAAACCGTAGAGCAAAGTTTGACTGAAAGATTCCTCTGTGCCGTCATGCTCTGTGCCTGCGTAACTCTCGCTTGCCACCCTTGTGAATAATGCGTTTTCGCTGTCTGCGCCGAATGTAATTGCAGTCCCGTCACTTTTGCGTATGCTTACAGGATTCGGCAGGAAGCTGTCGCCCTCAAAGAATATCATTGCAGACAACGGCGAAATTACAATTTTCGTAACTGTGGCGGTCGCCCCGGATGCAATTATTTCTGTGTTCGGCAAGAGGGTTTTTCCCGTATCAGCGAAATCAAGTTCCCATCTCAAACTCCATTCGCCCGCAAAAAGGGTTTCCAAGATTCTGCCGTCGTAGCTTCGTTCATCGGACATGTATTGCAATTCCGATATAAACAACTCAACGCTTCCGCCGGTTGTAGGTGCAGTTGAGTGGAAATGTTGAAGAACCAGTAATCTGTTTCCGTGATTCTCCAAAATGACAGCCCTGCCGCTTCCTGCAGTAACCCCGGCATCGGAATCATTTGCGGTAAATAATCTCGCCCAAATCCATGTTTCGTCGGGAAATGCAAATGATTCGTCCTCCGCTGTTACGTCGTACAAAACGTAAACCCCGAAACTGTCGGCAATGGTTTGCACCACTGTGATTGTCAATCCGTTTTGGGTAGCGGAAACATTGGGCGCACCTACGGTTTCATCAAGCATTTCAATTTGCTCGGGGGTTGCGTTAAAATGTGACAATAATGCCTCGTGCCAACCGAAAGTCGTGGCAAGCACTGTTGTCGTACCGAGAATTAACGCTGCGGCAAGCGACGCAACGGCTGAAAATCGCGCTTTTCGATTCATGGTTATATCTCCTTTTTTGCTCGCTAAAACAGTAGTGAGCATTTTTTGTTTTTGAATTTCCGTGGCCTTAATATTGTCGAAACAATCAACAATATCTTTCGGATGTTTTGGGGCCATACGGGACTTCCTCCTCTCCGAGTTCAAGCAAGAGTTTCAGTTTCTTTTTTGCAGTTCTCAATCGTGTTCGTACAGTCGCATGGTTGATTTTCAGCATTCGGGCAATTTCTTCTGTTTTGTATCCTTCATAGTAGTGAAGATATATGGGTAATTTGTATTTTTCATCCAACGCGACAATTTCTTCCCATATTTCCGATGTGTCGGGCAAGTAAGACGGCTCCTCAATGCTGTCGTAATCAATTCGCCTTGAAAACCACCTGCTTTTCAATACATCCCGACAGGTATTTTGTGTTGTTACTATAAGCCAAGCCTTTAAGTGTTCATCGCTCTCGAAATTTTTTTCGGCAGTTATCAGTTTAATGAAAACCGCCGATGTTGCATCTTCTGCTTCGGCACGACACTTTAATATCATAAGTGCGATGCGATAAACCGTATCGACGTAGCGATTATAAACTGACGTTATTTCTTCGTCCGTCCGCAACGAAGTATTCATTTTCTCACCTCCTTATTTCGTCCGTTCATAAGTAATACGACTCAGCGCGTTAAAATGTTTTAACTGTTGAAAAATTATCGCGAACGGGCTTGAGAAGTCTGTTCGGTTTTCGTCGGAAAACGCGCTGAATCCCGCGATTTTCCGCCTCGTTTTCGGACAACTCAGGAGAGCGTTGAAAAATGCCGTGAGCTGCGACGAGTTCGCAGAAAACCGGCGGACCGGTTTTCGAGAACGAGCGTATGCGAACGGACAATTTTTCAACACTCTCCTCAAGTTGCTCTGCAAAACGCCCCGCGCTTCGCGGAAATAAAAAAACCCGAAGGGACGGCAAAAAATCTGCCATCACCCGCGAGCGTGATATGTACAGTTACATATGCAAACCGGACACACCTCCGGCAAGCAAACAGAACAAAACTCCGCACGAAGCCCCAACGAAACACAAACAAGAGTCCGCAAGCGTACGCGCATATCCGCAAGCATCCGCCACATTCGATTGAAGAAATCGGCGAGCCGTGTTAAAATTCTGTTTACCATAATAAGAGGCTTTTGCCTTGGGCGCAGGTGATGGTTGGTATAGCGAATCCCTGCTTCCGCTGTTGAGACACCTCAGCGGCTGTTATGGTTTTTTATTTCTCCCGGGTTTTCGTCTAACATTTTGAAAACTGCAAATGTTTGCAAGCGCAGAGGGAGAGTGATGAAAAATTGTCCGCTCGCATACGCTCGTTCTCGAAAACCGGCTTAAAGGGTGTAGGCAAAGAAAGCCCACCTTTGCCGCCGGTTTTTGCGAACTCGTCGCAGCTCACGGTATTTTTCAATACTCTCCGGGGTTATTCAGAATCCCCAACAGGAGGCAACAAGAGCTTTGCTGCCTTTAGCAGTGGGCTTGCTTCCTGTTTCGGAAACGCATCTGTTGTGATTTTTGATGCCTCCAACGATGCGTAGATTTCTACGCCCTTAAAAAGTAAATTTGCAAGTTTTTCAGTGCCGATAACTAATGATGAAACTTCCTCGTGATTAAGAGATAAACCATCTTCATCGCTAATATTTCGTGCTTTTTGTGTGCAGTCCTCTTTCAATTTTTCAGAAAGTTCACGCGCAATATTTTCAATTACATCAGCCCCTGATTTCAATGCGCGCAATTTTTGTAGCATAATATCATTTTCGATTCGCTGTTTTTTTACGTATATTGACAACGTTACAATTTTCCCGATTGTCGCGACTGCTGCCGCCACTGAAACAGCAATTATAAGCCAAACAGAACCCGAATCGACACGCTTTAAAGTAAAATCGTTGTTTTCATTTATTTTTCTCATGGCTTGCATTTTATTAAAAATGCAGTCAAGCTCAGATATATATTCAGACAGCTCCGCCAGACTTACATTGTCGGGCATCTTGATATTTATTTGATTTTCTTCATCCTTCGGGGAAAATTCTCTGCTCATTGAAAGCGTAGCGGATAAAGCCTCGACAAGGTTGTCATGTAATATTTTAAATCGATTAAAACTGGAAGCGGATAAGACGGATTGTACACCCGGAGCTTCAAAAGGCACTCCCTGCTTAGCAAGCGCAGCGACATATGGTCTAGCGAACTCAAACTCAGCTAGGTGTAAAGTCCCAGATTGAGGTGGCACGGTTCATCTAAAAAAACGTCGGGATTATCGCCCCAAGATTTGACAATGAATTGATAAGGTGTCATCCCCTTCAAAGTTTTTAGTCGTTTA
>WQVC01000015.1 GCA_009781765.1 Defluviitaleaceae bacterium
CCACAAGAAAGGAGGTGGCACAGTGGCAAACATAGTCACAGCCTCTGCTTCGCTTCGTATTCGCAGCGCGAATAACCGCTCGGTATGTACAATAAGCGGAGTAAACCCCAACATGTCCGCCGCAGATGCGGCTGCTTTTGTTGCGGCAATACAAACGATGTACAACCGCGATGCAGTTACGACGCGTATTCACGTTGTATCGGACATTGTTATCAACGGCGCGGCGTAAAGAAAGCCGCTTTTTTATGAGAATTATGTAACAGATGCGAAGCCCGAACGGGCTTCTCAAGAACGTTCGTTACAACCGGACTTCGCATGATTTTTTGATGAAAGGAGAAACCATATGGCCCATTATCAGCTTATATTTACAACCTCAAACGGCGGGCGCAGGAGCTTTCGCGTAAACAACGTAAACCCCGCAATATCACCCGCGAGCTTGCAAGCCGCTGTGGATATGCTTCTCGCGCATGACATCATGTGCGCAGAACGCGGCTCGTTAGACCGCCTGCAAAGCCTTACGGCTAACACTGTTTCCACAACAAGCCCGCTCGGATAGGAGCAGAAGCGGAACAGTAATGAGATGCCGCTAAGGAAAGCGACCGGTTCACCCGAAATTTTCGGGAGAGCCGGTCGCCTTTTTTGTATTTGCGAAAAAGGGGGCGAATGAGGTGCAGTTTTTGTTTTGGTGCGGAAAAACTGCAAAACTGCTGTGTCGCAAAAATTTGCAGTTTCTAAAATGTTATGCTATCTAGAATCCGGGAGAAATAAAAAACCATAACGGCTGTTGCGGTGCGGGAAACACCTCAACAGCGGACGGCAGGAGATTTCACAACTCCATCACCTGCGCCCAAGGCAAAAGCCTCTCATTATGGTAGGCACAAGTTTAACACGGCTCGCCGGTTTCTTCAATTCGGATGCTTGCGGACGCTTCCGGACTCTCTCTCGTTTATGCAGGGGTTTCGTTTCGCACGGGTCGCACAGGTTTTTTTGCGGAGTTTTGTGCTTTCGAACTCTTTCTTAATGTAGGATTTCGTGCGGAGTTTGCGGATTCTTTTGCGGTTTTTGCGCAGAGTTTTCGTGCTTTGTGTTGCTTTGCTTTCTATCCTTCTTTGAGGCATGTCTCAGTTTGTATATGTTAAGCCTTACATATCAAGCTCGCGGGTGATGGCAGATTTTTTGCCGTCCCTTTGGGCTTTTTTATTTCCGCGTGAGGCGGGGCGCGTTAGAGTTTTTTGCCCGCCTCATGCGCAATTTTTTTTGGAACATAATTTTTTTGAGGTGATGATTTGTGAAAAAATCAACGTCAATCCGACGAAAGGTGCGCGAGGAAGAAGGAGCAGAACTTCGCCGCAAAATAGGGGCGCGTATAAGGGAATTGCGTAAAAGCAAAAACATGACAATAAAAGAACTTGCGGAGCAAATGGGCGTTACCGCAGGCTTTTTGGGGATGGTTGAGCGCGGGCATCGAGGTTTTGCGAACTACCGAATCTTGTTGATGAGTAAAATTCTCGACATATCAGTGGATTATCTTATTACCGGAGAGCATGTTTGACACTTACCAATCTCTCTCAGAAGGAGTATGGCTATGAATAAATACCGTTTGAGCTTTTGGTTTGAACATGGAGGATTTTGTGTTTGGGGAAAAAATGATAAAGCGAAAAAAAAATACGGATATGCAATTGATTTTGAAGAGTTGCCCATATCTGCTGAATTAAAAAAAGAGATAGGTGCGTTGGAGTCTGAATACAGCACGTATCTTGATTGGCAAGAACCGAGCAACCCTCCTCTGTGGACAAAAGAACACATGTGTGATTTTGTGCGGCGCGGAACTGTTGTATATGAAAAGTTGAAAACGGAACTCGGCGACGGTTTTGAAATAGTCAATGAAGTATAGTGAATCAAATTAAGAAGCGTCCCGTCGGCTATGCATTGTCGCGAACGCACTTGAGAAGCCCGCTCAGGCTTCGTCGGAAAACGCGCAGAAACCCGCGTTTCCCGCCTCGCCTTCTCGGTTCTCAATGCCGTTCGCAATTGTTGTCGTTTTCGGGAAAACCACCGGTCGCTCATCACAATGCATTTAACGCCGACGGGACGCAAATCAAATTGATTCACTATACATGTAAGCGTGAAACCTACTCGATAATCGACATTAAAAATACTTTAACATCCTTGAAATCAACGCATTGGTCGGGCAATGTTTGATTATAAATGATGCAACCGTTTGTCATTGCCACAAGGATTTTTGCCAATGATTCGCTTGAAAGCGTTGATTTTATTTGTCCTGCCGCAATCGCCTCATCGAAAATTTTTTGAATAAGCCCGATATATTCCGTTTGACCTGCCTGCAAAATGGCTGTTGCTTCATCGCCTGCCGCGTTCAGTTCAATAAAAAGTTTGGTCAGCAGATAGCATTTTTTTATTACATCGTTTTTTTCCAACTCATCAAAAAGCATTTCAATTTTTTGCTTCGGCGGAATCGGCAGAGCAACCAGTTGCTTTACGCCACCGATAAATGTCTCCCTGAGCGAAAAAGCCATCGCGCCGATTAGTTCATCTTTGCCGGGAAAATACCAGTAGATTGCGGCTTTTGTAATGCCTGCTTTTCGCGCTGCATTCGCGAGGGTCAGCTTAAAAAAGCCATCCTCGATAATCACGTCCATTGTTGCGGAAATGATTTTTTCCTTGGCTTCTTCAACTTTTTCGGGAATAATTTTTCTCGCCATAATGTACTTTAGCCCCTTAGATTTTTTCGAAAATTCCATCGGGAACGACATTGCTTTCCGCACATGACGTGACCGTAAGTGTCAGAGTCTCGCCGATTGTTATGCAGGAAAACGAATACGTCATATATTCCGGCGTACTGATTACAAATTCCAAGTTTTTAACGCGCGCCCGAATCTCCGGGGGAAGCGGAACAAGTCCCAAATTTGAAAACGTAGTTGTTAATTTACTTTCTTCCAAAATGCCTGTTCTGTCAATGAGCTTCTTTTTAAGTGCGAGCGGTACGAAATTTGATTTTTTTCGCAAAGTGTGGACTTCGTTTATGCTTTTTTGCACAAAATCCGGGGTTATGTCCGCAAACTGCGCCCGAATTTGCTTCAGCATTTCGAAAAAATCCGATGTCTCCGGCATTGTAATTGTTCTGTTGCAAACGAATGTGCGGAATGTTCGGCTCGGGAAGTAGCTTCGACAGTCAACGGGCAACATGGATGTAACGGGATTTTTCAAGCCCTGCGCATCGCGTTCGGCGGCAAGCTCTGTGAAAACACATGCCAAAAGATATTCGCTGATTGTCGCGCCGTTCGATTTTGCGGCGGCTTTGATATTTTCAAGTTCAAAGGTCTTGCTGATTACTCGAGCGGGAGCTTTTTTTATGCCTTCATGGTGGTAGGCGTTGAAATTGTCAACTTTTGTAACGGGATATTTCGCGGAGTTTGCATAGCGAAGATAGGCATCCTCCGCTTCTTCCGCGACAACGCTGTCGGTACAATCCGCGATGTCGCGTTTGGAAACATTCACACCCAAAAGCTCAAAATACCGCGCAAGCAACGCACATACAATTTTTGCAAGCCCGCGCCCGTCAACAATGCTGTGTATGGCTTCAACCGTGAAATGTCTTTCGCCGTAAAGTACCCGCAACACATAGCCGCTTCCTTCCTTGTAATACTCACTGAACAGAGGAACAGTATCCGCCTTAACGATTTGCGGCGGGACTTCGAGGATTTCATGGTAATACTGAAAAACGCCGCCGTATAAGCGGCCACTCAAAAACGGCAAACGACGCATCAGGTCATTTACCGCTGTTTGCAAAACATGCGGGTCAATTTTTTCATGCAAATACGCCGAAATATTAAAATTTCCCGGGTTGGCTTTGCTGATAGTTGAAGCGTAATACAGACCAACCGGGTCAAGTGCCATGCGGGTTTTTGGTGCGAATAATTTTTTCATGGAAACGCCCCCGTATAATTAACTGAACACGTGGTTAATTATACGAGCGAAAAAATAAAATGTCAAGCGAGCAAACAGAGCAACTTGGTTTTGCATTGTCCGAAAACGAGGCGGGGAATGGAGGCTTCAGCCCGATTCCGGACGAAGTTTGAGGCTACGCAAAACCAAGTTGCTACAGAGTTTCGCAAAGCTGCGCAAAACTGCGTAATAAAAAAGCAACCCCGGCCGGGGTTGCTTTTTCGTGCTTGTTATTATTCAATGCGAACCGAAGCATAAAAAGCCGCTATTTTTTATGTTCAACGCTCCATTGCCGATAATGCGCCGCCATAGCCAAGTCGCTGCCGATTACATGGCCTGTAAGCCACTTTGAAACGGTTTTGTTGATGAGAAGGCTGTTGTCGAGGCAATCGCCTTCCCTGAGGATTTTGTCTTTCATTTTAACCACTTCCGTGAGGAAGTCCGAATGCTGTTTTTTGTGGACGACCGTGCCGGGATACCCGCTTTCGTCCATAAGTTCTTCTTCGTGCTTAAAATGCGCGACGGTGTATTCCGCCAAAAAGTTTATGGCGGTTTCGATTTTTTCGATGCGTGTGTTAAAGCTCTGGTCGATGACTTTTTGCACCAGTGAAAAAAGTTGCTTATGCTCGTCATCTACTTGCTTGTTGCCTGTTTCGTACTTTTCGCTCCAAACCATTTCTTTTCTCCTCTCGCAGTTTTGCAAAACTGCTATATGCTGAACGCACTTTATGAAGCGAACAGGGGCTATGCCGTGTAAGCGGTTCGCTCGTTGTCGTTTTCGGGGAAAACCGCCCGAAAACAACCGGTCGCTCACCACACGGCATTTACGCCCCTTGTTCGCCTTCAACGGTGCGTTCGCTATACTTTAAATTTTTCAACCAACGACATTAACGCACGGGCGCGGTCGGAAAGCTCTTGGCTTACGGCGGCGTTGTTGTGCAGAGACACGGCGTTGTCGGATACGCCCTGATGCACGGCGTCCATACTGCTTTGAATGCGGGTGATTTCGTGGGCTTGGTCGCCCGAGGCTTCGGCAATGCTTGTTATTGCTATGTTAATTTCCATTATGGCGTCGGAGATATTGCGAAACGCAAAAGTTGTGTCGATGGATTTTTGTACGCCGGCATGAATGCGGCTTTCGGATTCCGTTAAAAGATTAGCGGTATTACGCGCGGCGTCGCCGCTTCGTTTTGCCAAGTTGCGCACCTCTTCCGCCACAACGCCGAACCCTTTGCCGTGTTCGCCGGCGCGAGCGGCCTCAACGGAAGCGTTTAACGCCAACAGGTTTGTTTGAAACGCGATGCCCTCTATCGCGCTTACAACCTTGGCGACCTCCTCGGAGGATTTTCGAATTTCGTCCATGGCCCTGTGCATAACTTCCATTTGCCGTACGCCTTCGTTTGCAACATTTGTTACGGTTTCCGCCAATTCGTTTGCAGCAAAGGCGTTTTCCGCACTTTTGAGGGTTTTTTGAGTAAGAATGTCAACGGCGTCTTTCATTTCGCCCATAAGCGCGGATTGTTCTTCGAAAACGGCGGTGAGTTCAAGGTTGCTTTGAGCAATTTGCTCCGCGCCGGATTCAACCTGCGCCGTAGACTCGTGAATTTCATTAACCAACGCCCCCATGGATTTCACCAATGTATCCACAGAAACCTTAATCGAACTGAAATCGCCGATATATTTTTGCCCCACGTGAACGTTAAAGTTTTTGTCGGCGAATTCTTGCAGCAGGCGGGAAATATCGTCTACATAGCCGCGTATGAAGTCCAGTGCCTGCGTCAACGACTCGCTGATTCGCTCGAATGCGGCGGCGGCGGCGGCAGTGTCGCTGTCGTGGGGCTCGTGCTTGAAATCGAATTTTAAAAATCCGCGCTCCAAGTCACTTTGCAGAGTTTTGATAATATCGTTTGTTAAGCTGTCTTGGTAATTGCTGATTTTGTCGGCGCGTTCTTTTGCGGCAACCGGCTCGGATATATCGTAGCCGAAGCACAGATACAAATTAACATTTCCGCCGGTGTCTCGAATCGGAACAATAACTCTGTCGTCGGTGTAACGTTTGCCGCTCGGCGAAATAACTTCATATTGCTCCCGCGCCGCGCCGGAGTTTGTATCGGCCTGCCTGATTTGCTTGAGCGTTGCGTGTGCTTCGCGCGCAGACATCGCATCCGTGATGGTTTGCCCCAACATCTCGTGAGGGTCGAAGCCGCGCGACGCCAGTTCGGAATTTATAAAGCGAAAGCGATATTCCCGGTCGATTATAAAAATTGAGCAGGGCAGGTTATCCAGATATTGAAACATGCTTGCAGCTACATTATTTACGTCGTCGGCTATTTTCTGAAACGCGCCGCGCGATGAAAAACCGCCGTTATCGGCGTACAGATTGCCTTGCATGATTTCATTATTGCGATGCCCGATTTCGTCGATAACGGAGGAGAGCGTATCGCGCATATTTACAAATGACAGTGTTAATTCGCCGATTTCGTCGGTAGGAATTTTATCGCGGTTGATATTTAAGTTGAGGTTGCCGGCTTCAAGCTCTTTTATGTGCGCCGCAAGCTCGGCAATCGGTTTCAACGCGCGCGACACAAGAAATGACATAACGATGAAAATAATCACACAACCAAGCATCGCAATTAAAATAACGCTGCGGATTTGTTCGTTCAGGGCAACAGTTGCGTATTCGTCGAGAAAGCCGAGCCTTTCAACCAATTGCCGCGAACTGTTTGCTAAATACGCATTTATGGCGATTATAACGGCAAATACGGCAATCATGCCGGGAAAAGTCACCCGACTTTTAAATGTGTTAAACATGCGGAAAACAACGCTGTATTTGCTGTCGGTTAAGGCTAAATTCATAAAAACCATCCCGACGGATGCGCCTATGGAAATAGGATTTACGTCAATAGGGACGATGCCGAAAGTATATATTACATTAGCCGCAAGGATTGATGCAATTGTGAGGCTTAACAAAAAAACCGAACCCCAACTTGATTTGCCTTTCGCCGCGCAATAAATAATAACCCCGATACTTGCCGCTGCCAATAACATCGAATATCCCGAGTGTACGGTAAACCACGCGCCGCTGTAGTATTCAACTTCGCGCGGCCAAACTGTAAGATGCTCAATGTTTCGCAGGAGGGGATGAAAAATTGAAGTAATCCCGAGCAGCGCGGTTGCGCAGGGCACAGCGGAAATCAAAGCAATTGCACCCTTGGAAAGCGGCTTGTCGGGCATAATAAACGCATAAATGCACAGGAACAAAACCAATGTTGCCAAGGCAATCAGCCCCAACCCCACATTCCATATGTAGAGGTTAAGGGTTTGGTTTTCCACAAACAATATAGCGAGGTCCGTAAGCAACCATAAGATAGTAATGGCGCACAGAAGCACAAAAAGCGGATTTTTTTGCTCGCGCCTATAGTTGTTGCGTGCGGAAATAAGTACCGGAACCACCAATAAAATCAAAAATACGTATAACCCGGCAGCAATCATGTTAGTCATGGATACGCTCCTCCGAAATTCGGTATCCTAAATATATCACGATTCAGCGTTTTTGCAATAGAGCAAGTTTCACCCCGTTGGGTCGGGTACAGCGGTTTGACAAGAATCGCGCAAAGGTGCATACTCGGGGGCGTTTCGGCAGGCGGGCATAAAACCGGGGACAACATACATATATTTACCTGCGACCTCCCGAAAAAATCGGCGCATCATAAAAGAGAGCGTAATTTTTCAGCACTCTCCAAAGAGACCTGTTCCGTATCGAATGTATCGAAATCGAATGTATCGAAAATTTGAATCAACAGGGCAGGCAGGAAAGGCCGGTATTTAATGGCACTTTTGCGAAAAATGGCACGGCGTTTAATCATCATAGGTTTGCTTATGCTTGCCCAAGTTGCAGTGCTTATCGTATTGGCTCTGTGGATTGCAACAAGTATTCCGATTGTTGTTGCGGCAAGTTGGATACTGGGCTTAATCATTGTATTTTGGCTTGTGCGAAAAGACGAACCGTCGGCATATCGAATTCCGTGGGTCATAATAATAATGGGGATGCCCGCAATCGGCGGCATATTGTATCTTATATTTGAAGAAAATCCGCACATAAAGCGCATCGACGCCCGCATAAATGCCGAACACAATAAATTAAAAGACCTGCTTGACGGCGATATTGAAACCTCCGGCATGTGCGGCAGAATGCGCGGGATTTCGCGCTATGTGCAAACAGCATCGTCGTACCGACCGTATCAAAACACCTCGTCGAAATATTATAATTTTGGCGAATACATGTTTGAAGACATGCTTATTGCCATGAAAAACGCAAAAAAATTCATTTTTGTCGAATATTTTATCATTGCCGAAAGCAGCATGTGGGACATGGTGCTTGAAGTTTTGGCCGACAAAGCGGCGCAGGGCGTCGACGTGCGACTTATTGTTGACGACCTCGGCGGCGGGTCGTTGTTCACCCGTTCGTACACAAAAAAAGTGCGCGCAAACGGCGTTAAAGTCGTTCGCTTCAACCCGATGGCGCCGATTCTTTCGCGCTTTATGAACAATCGAAATCATCGCAAAATTTTAATCATCGACGGGCAAATCGCCTTCAACGGCGGAATTAACATCAGCGACGAATATATCAATCAATGTTCGCGACTGGGCGTGTGGAAAGATGCCGGCGTGCGCCTCGAAGGCGACGCTGTATCGGCATTTACGCACATGTTTATCAAAATATGGAACGCTTCGTGCAGGGCGAGCGAGTGCATACCCGACCACAGCACATACAAAAATAACGGCGATTTCGCGCCCCTCAGCGACGGATTCATCATGCCCTACGACGACTCCCCCTTGGCCAACGAACATTTGGGCGAAAACGTATACATCGACATCCTCAACCAAGCGCGAAACTATGTATATATATTCACGCCGTACCTGATTATCAGCGAAAACATGATATATGCCCTGAAAATGGCGGCGCGACGCGGCATCGACGTTCGAATTGTCACCCCCGGCAACGGCGACAGCCGAACCGTTCACCGCTTAACGCGCTCGTATTACGGATATCTTTTAAAATCCGGCGTACGCATTTACGAATACACGCCCGGCATGATGCACAGCAAAAATTTCGTTTCCGACGACGAAATTGCCGTAGTAGGCACAATAAACCTCGACTACCGAAGCCTGTATCTGCACTTTGAGTGCGCAACGCTTCTGTACAAAACGCGCTCGATTCACGACATAAAGCAAGACGCCCTTAACACTTTTGCCGAAAGCGAAGAAATTTTGCTCAGCGATGACAAAGCTCGCCTGCACGATAAAATGTTTGATGCGTTTTTGCGTATGTTTGCAGCGTTGATGTAGTAATGCGAATCAGGTTTTGGGGGCTTTGCCCGGGATGCATGGGCGAGCAGTCCGCCGGCAGGCGGACGACCAGCCCCAAGCCCCCACGAACTTTTTAAAAAAAGTTCGACAAAAACTCGTTTAAAAAACCGCGCTTTGCGCGGTTTTTTTGTGGAAGCGAAAGTTACAGTTTCAACACAGGTTTGCAGCCCGTTTTTTCTGCAACAACGCACATTTCTGTTCCGGTGTCGCTGTAATCGGCTCCGGAGATGTTTCCGTAAAAATTTTTCGCAGAAAGCCCGGCCGTGTGCAAATCCTGCGAAAGCTCGCCTTTTGTAAATGTGTGCTCCCATACATTTATGTGCCTGACGCTGTTCTCTGTTATCACGATGTGCTGTTTGCAAAATGTGTTGTCGTATTTGTGCAGTGAGTTGAGGCACAGATACGGTTCGGCAGCGAAAAATCCGCTTTGTGCAAATTCCCAATTTTTATATTCTTCGCGACCGGCATACTGATGAGGCGTAAAAACATCAAAAATCAGCAGCCCGCCGGGTTTTAAGGCGGCATGAATTTTTTTCAGCAAACATGCTCTGTCTTCTGCGGAAAGCGCGCCGAAATCACAGTAAATTAACGTAATTAAGTCAAACTGCTCTTTGAAGTCCATCACGAGATAGTCGCCCCGGTGATACGTGACGGGCAAATTTTGCTCGTGCGCCGACTTTTTCGCATAATCGACAGAACGCTGTGAAAAATCCAAGCCGGTAACATTGTATCCCGCTTTGTGAAATTGCTCCGCATAAATACCGGGGCCGCAGCCCAAGTCCAGCATATTGCGGTATTTTTCCGCAGGCGCAACCGTACCGACCCATTTGACGATTTTCCGTACCGTTGCGTGTTTGCGCGTAGCCCCGTCGATGTCGGGATTCAGATGAGCTTCAAGCATCCCCGCAGAAATATGCTCATCCGTCCATAACTCCATAGTGCCTTTTTCGTAAAGTGCGGGCTTGCGTGTCAGTGCTGATAATTTTTCAAACATAAGAACTCTCCTTCGATTTTTTTGTGATGCATCAGGTATAGTGAATCAAATTAGGAAGTGTCCCGTCGGCTATGCATTGTCGCGAACGCCGACGGTGCGCAAATCAAATTGATTCACTTATAGTTGTGATATATCAAAAAAAGCTGCGGGAATATCATCCCGCAGCTTCAAAAGCCTCATCTTGATTGGTGCGGGATGATAAAAATAAAACGTAATTTACACACGAAACAGAGCCGATAAATCGACTGCGCTGCTTCATATTCAATTATGTTTTATTTACCTTCTCCGCACACATTTATATTGCTGTATTGCCCAATATCAAATGTGCCGAACGGCATACACCTCTTTAATTCCGAATTATCACGAGACGTACTGTAACAAAAATACATTCATTCGTCAACGAATATTCATGCCGAACAAAAAAATCTCGAAGCAGTTCCAAGCAAAATTTCGGTAATCGCGTTCCGTATACTTGTGTACGTTTACATAAGTTCTTTTACATATTCGATTGTAAGCCCTGTTATATCCGCGATATCTTCCGGCATCATGCTTTTATTCAGCATTTTCTTGGCCGCATTAACTTTTTCTTCTCGTCTGCCTTCTTGTCTGCCTTCTTGCCTGCCTTCTTGCCTGCCTTCAAGTCGTCCTTCGTTTCTTGCGCGGCGTTGTAATGCCATATTGTCCCGGCGTTGTTTTTCGCGAGCATCAAATAACGCTCGGGCGTTGGAATCTTGGTTTATTTCCAACAATTTTTCGACAGGTGCTTTCATTTGAGGATTTTTTTGTGCAAACATTTTTAGTTCCTCCTCGCTTTCGGCATTGATAAACTCTAACCAATTGCATAATTCCGTTCCGTCGGATACTTTCGGGAGCTTGGATAATTCCAACGTGTGTATTTCCACTATGTCTGTAAATTCGGTGTCTGTTTGGGGGCTGTAAAGCGTGAATTTATCGTGGTAGCGTTTATGTTCATGTATAAAAGTTTCGCCGGTGATGACTATGTTTACGGTTTTCTTGATTAAATCGTAATCGTCGCCGCTGCCTAACTGTTCCGTCATTATTTTGGCGTTGTAAAACAGGATTCTTTCGCGCATTTCCGGAGTTACATGCACTTGAATTTCTATGTTGATAATTTTGCCGGTTGCAGTTGTGACTTTTACATCAAGTATCGCCAATTTGTCGCCCTTGTATTTCCGCTTAGCTTGCGGGTCGGTAATTTTAATATCGGCGTATTCATTCAGCGGAAGTTGCAACACAGCCGTTAAAAACTTAATCAGCAAATCCTTGTTCAGCTCGTTTCCGAAAAGGAGCTTGAAAACTATGTCGCTTTTTGCCGACATAAATGCTTTGTTTGCAGATTCTCTAATTGACATAATATCCACCGCCCTGCGGAAAGTATACCGGAGCAATAATGCAACAACAACATTTGCACGGCACAGCTATTGCGGTTTGCCAAAACGTGCGGAAAATTTGCGTATATGCATAGCAAATTTTCCGTACCGAAGCGCAAACCGCTATATTATTCGCTTCATAAAATGCTGTATAAAATTTAAAGCGAGCAAAAAACACACCGTAAAGGGACAATTCCCCTTGCGGTACGTTTCTGCTCGCTTCGCGATTCTTTTTTATTGATTTGTTTTAAGTAAGTAACCGAAGCCCCGGGAAACTTCGGCGGATTGCCGCAACGGGCGAAAGGTGTGCACATGGGTGACAGCGTTCGGGTCGGCCGAATCCGAACGTGCCTGCCCCCTTTCAATCGTTACAGCGGGCGGTACGGGTGGTACAGGGGTGAAACACGGTATTGCATTCTGCAACCTTTTTTACAGCGGCTTCGGCACGGCTCGGTGCGGTCAGTTTCAGGGCGAACCCCTTCCTGAGATGGCAAAACACGTCCTTTGGCATGAAAGCGACTGCTTGATTGCAAGTGCATTATATTTGAAAAAACATGCAAACATAACATGAACCGTTCCAGGAATTTTTCCTGGAATTTTTCCGGATGCACATCGCATATTTCCGACAATTTTTAAACGAGCCGACCGGCATTAACATGTGACGGTGGGCTTTTTTTAAATAAATTTTAACACGAAAAAAATATTGCCGAATATACAATTTGTGGATGGCGGAATATGAATATCCATGCTAGGATATATGGAAAATATACCCACTATAGCTTTTAAAAGAGCTAAGCGCACCCAAGGAGGGGTAAAAATGAGTATTAACTTTGCACTGCTTAACGCTACAAATGCACTGCACTATGCAGGAAGGCATCACGTGTGTACTCGGACGACTGCATGGACTGATGCAGAATTTGACCAAGGCAGGTCAACCTTTGCAGGATGGATGCACAGAGAGGATAACAGCGAAAGTTTCATTGAAGAGGCATTGAACTGGGAAAAAGAACGTACTCGCCGTTCGGTATTAAACGGAATAAACGGAGGAATCACCGGGGGAGTTAACCAGTTTGCTTTTGCTGTTCGTGATTTTGACCCGAATGCTGACGTTGGGGAGTTAAGAACCGGCAGTGGTGAGATGTACAGATTTCGCGAGGTTATTATAACCGGAAGAGAATTTAGCCAAGAAAACAACATTTTCAGCGTTTTGGGGAATGAGTTTTACACCCAGAGAAGAAATATTATCGGTTTAAACAACGCTTTTCACGGTCGTTTTATAAGCGAAGAAGAATTTGAAACACGAATGAATATACTTCACTACCAGTTTAATGAAGCGTTCAGAGTTGTAGCTGATTCGTTCCGCGATTTTGCACAAGCTCAGGGATTAAACGCCCAACAAGTTGAATTGGACATTATATCCATAGGCGAGCAAATCCGCTACCACATCAGCACCGGCGGCTCGTCTGACACAATAGAGGAAATGCTCAGAAATAACAACAGAACGGTCATGTCGTTTGACGAGTTAAACAGCATGGGCATACTTTTACATCAGGGGGTTACGATATGAATAAACAAAAAATTTTAAACGAGCCGGCCGGCATTAACATATGACGGTGGGCTTTTTTTTAAATAAATTTTAACACGAAAAAAATATTGCCGAATATACAATTTGTGGATGGCGGAATATGAATATCCATGTTAGGATATATGGAAAATATACCCGCTATAGCTTTTAAAAGAGCTAAGCGCACCCAAGGAGGGGTAAGAAATGAGTATTAACTTTGCACTGCTCAACGCTACAAATGCACTGCACTATGCAGCGAGACATCACGTATGCACCCGCGCGACTGCATGGACTGATGCAGAATTTGACCAAGGCAGGTCAACTTTTGCAGGATGGATGCACAGAGATGATAACAGCGAAAGTTTCATTGAAGATGCATTAAACTGGCAAAAGGAGTCTATTCGCCGTGGTGTTTTGAACGGAATGAACGGCGGTACGGCTTCTAATCACTTTGCTTTCGCCGTTCGTGATTTTAACCAGAACGCGGATGTCGGAGAATTACGAATGTTTAACAGGGAAACAGATGTTCCGGAGATAGGCGTTATGCGCGAGGTCGTCATAACCGGCAGAGAGTTTACACAAGAAAACAACATTTTTCATGTGTTGGGAGATACATTTTACACCCAAAGAAGGCAGGTTGTCGGTTTAAACAATGCTTTTCAAGGTCGTTTTATAAGCGAAGAGCAATTTGAAATACGCATGAATATACTGCACGACCAGTTCAACGAGGCGTTTAGGGTAGTTGCTGATATATTCCGCGATTTTGCACAATCGCAAGGATTAGATGCCCAACAAGTGGAATCGGATATCTTGTCCATCGGTGCGCAAATTCGTTATCATATCAGTACCGGCGGCTCGTCTGACACAATAGAGGAAATGCTCAGAAATAACAACAGAACGGTCATGTCGTTTGACGAATTAAACAGCATGGGCATACTTTTACATCAGGGGGTTACGATATGAATAAACAAAAATTTTTAATTACCGCGCTTTTTGCGGTAATTTTTTTGGTATTTTCCGCAAGCGTGGCATATGCAAGTACGGTTAACCCGTACAGCCCGGGTAATATTCCGTCGGAGGCATGGGAGTTTAATAACGTTATTGACGCTACGATTCCCCTTTCTTCTACACAGGGCGTCCATTATTTCAGGCTTAACGTCACACCCTTGACCGTGACTTTTACCTGACGCTCGTTTCGCCCACGAACGCACCTGTTATTATGGAGTTGTTAGACTCAAACATGATTGAAATGAATGTAGTCGTGACAACAGGGCCCTCTGTTCAAAGAGAGGTTTCCCTTGTCAGAAATCGCACATTCTATATTCGAATTAGCAACATAGACCTTATCGGGGCAGGCGATTTCCGCCTTATGGTACACCCGGTAGCGCAGCCGTGGAACATCCTTCGCTCGCCCGGCGGACACTGGGTTGAGCTGCGCGGCATAGATTTGTATAACGCAGGCGCACTTGGTTGTTTTAAGCGCAGTGCCGGGGCTTCCGGTGCTTTATTCTAACCCGCGAGTCGGCTCGGCTGTTATCCATGGGCGAGTGATTCCCAATGCGTTGGTCATAGATGTGAACCTTTTTCAATACGAGTTTATAACCGGCAGTGTTGTTACAAGGAGAGATGTTCATATTGATGAGCGTGGCGGGATGGCTTTTGTTTTTGACCTCGACAGGCTGATTTGGATAGACTCTTTGAGTTTGACTCAGTTTTCGTGCAGAGACACACGGGACTTGTCGAGGGTGTTCACACCTTTTGCGCAAGGTCAATGGTCGTCGGGTGAAAGCATCAGAGGAATGTCCCCCCAACCCGTAAGCAGAGCGCAGTCGCCCCAAGGGTTGTCTTTTGATATGGCAAGTTTGTCGCTGATTGGCGCAAACGATTTAATGGAGTTCAGCGCAAACGGAACAGCTTGGCATACTTACGGCGGAAACCAAAATGTTTCGGATGTAATTTCCGCAACTTCTCCGAGTCCGGCAAATTTGCATGTAAGATACAGAACAACGGATATGTTTTTGCATTCCGAAGCACTTTTAATCCCCCTTACCGGTCAAGCCGCCCCCGCGCCGCTTCCGAGCGTCGTGTTTTTATGTGTGCAAACAGAAACCATTTCCGTTAATGATACAATGGAGTTTCGACGCGGTACTTCCGGCGATTGGACAGCCGTAGCACCCGGTCAAACAAGCATTCCCGTAACATTTGAATCGTCAAATGTTACATACCAAGTTCGCGTAAGGGCGGGAGCAGGTTATTTTGCATCCCCTGCACTGGGTGTACTTGTTCGTGCCAGAGCTGCCGCGCCAAGCTCTGCTTACCGCCCCGCAACCGATGATATAAGTATAACAACGGCGCGTGAGTTCAGCCTCGACGGCGGCGCAACATGGACGCGAGCCACCGGGACAACCCTTCCGAGGGCAATTTTCGGAAATTATGCAACTACGGTTTATGTACGCACCGCCGCAACCGCTACCGTTGTTGCGTCGAATATCAGGATTATTGAAGTACCTGCCGGGCCGGCAAGTGCGCCCGCAGGATTAGAAATTGACTTTGCGCGTGAAGTTGTAACCGGCGTTGCGCCGGGTATGCAACGCAGTACAAACGGCACAACATGGACAGCAATCAATACAAACGAACTTGATGTATCCGGACTTATACCCGCCGCGACCGCAAACAATGTAACGTTGCGCATACGGGTTGCCGCAACTGCAAGCGTACCACCGTCTGCAATTACGGAACTTGTGCTTACGCCGAGACAAGTAACGCCCGCCGCCGCCGCTATACAATTCGACGGATTTACGGAAACCATATCATTAGATGATACTATGGAATTTCGCGCGGGTACGTCGGGTGACTGGATACAAGTAGGAGCGGGGCAAACCTCCGCAACCGTATTCCCCGGCACGGCAAATGTAACCCATCAGGTGCGGGTGCGCGGTACGGCAGACAGGTTCCCTTCCGCTGTACGTGCTGTAACCGTGCCGCGCCGCCCTGTTGCGCCGAATGCAGCCTACGACATATTAACCGACAGAATCGTTAATGTAACCGCCGCGATGGAATTTCGTGTTTCAAGCGTTGACCCTGCATCTCCCGGATTTAACCCGAATGCCGATTGGGGCAATTGGACAAACACAAGCGGGACAAGCATAGCCAGGTTTGAACTCGGCACCGATGCGGAAGCATGGGTTGAAGTGCGTGTCCGCGCAACTGCTGCCGCACCGATTTCATATTCGGTTGTGGTAAGAACGCCCGAGATTTCAGCCCCCGGGCCGTATGCCGTAACAATTGACTTTTCAACCGAAAGGCTTGAAAACGTTACAACTGCAATGGAGTTTCGCAACCCGGGTGCAGCCGCTTGGATACGAGTGACAGAAGCAATGGTCGTCGGAGGCGGCGCGCCGCTTGCCGGAATACCGGCACATACTTCCGGCGACGGTATTGCAGAAGTTCGCTTTGCATCTTTCAGGGATATGAACGGCGTATCTCATCCGGTGTCCTTCTCTGTTGAAGTGCCTGTTCCCGCTCGCAGAGATGTTCCTGCACAAGTACACTTCGACGGTTTGGGCGGCGCACAAGGCGACGGCACTATCGTTGACCCTGCCGGAACAACAGAATACAGGCTTTCAGCAGGTAATCACGCATGGTCGCCCATACCGGCAAACGGGGTTGACCTCTCCGCAGTCCCCAATGCCGCAACCGCATTTTTGGTGCGTTATATCGCAACAGGTGACGACTTTGCATCAGCACAGCGCATCATAACAGTCCCCGCCCGTGCCGCCCGCCCGGGTACGGCGCAAAACTTTAGCCTCGCCGAAGACCGCATACCCGTAACCGCCGCAATGGAATACAGCCTCGACGGCGGCGCAACTTGGACGCGCGTTCAGCCCGGCGCAACCTATATCCCCCGGTCAACAATAGGCAATGCCGCAACCACGGTTTTGGTTCGCACTGCCGCAACCGCAGGAACTCGCGCTTCTCAATACCGAGAAGTTGCCGTACCCGAGGGACGCGATGCGACCGACTTCTTTGATGAAATCCTTACCCCCATTTCAATTAACTTCGAAGCCGAACGTCTTGCCGGCGCAGACACAACAATGCAATTCCGCCGGGCAGATGCAACATCGTGGACAAATATTACTGCGGCGAACGTAACCGCCGGCGGTCCGGCTATATCCTCGCTTATTCCCGCAGCGGGAAGCCCTGATGCAGTTATCGAAGTGCGCCTCCGCTCGGCAGGAACTTTGCCGGCATCGGCAAGCCGCACAATAATTTTGCCCGCCCGCACCGCACCGCCCGACGCATCTGTTCACACGCTTAACAGGCAAACCGACATTATTTCCATTTTGCCGGGTATGCAGTATCGCTTAGGCACGGGCGCATGGTCAACAAACTTCGCCGCCACCGAAATTAACCTTACGGAACGCGCTACATCCGTTAATGTTCAAATTCGTTGGACTGCCTCAAATGCAGAACGCCGTTACGAATCAACGGCAATTACCGTTGCCGTCCCCGCCCGCCCGAGTCGCCCCACTGCTCCGAGGTTTACCGCCGCATCCGGCACAATAACGGGCGTAACATCGCTTATGGAGTTCCGCGCGGTAAACCCCGCAAGCCTTCCCGCCAACCTTAACGACGGTTGGACGCGGGTTGCCGCCGGCGAAACAACGCTTGAAATATCTGCGTGGCAAGGCTACACAAGCATTCAAATAAGAACAGCCGCTACCGACACCGCAAGAGCCTCCGCAATTACAACAATAACCGGGCTTCCTGCGTCGCGGGCATTGTTAGCCGAAATGCTGTTGCTGTTGTTAGATGAAGATGAACCGGAAGACGAACCGGAAGATGAACCCGTTGTTGATGACGACGCAACCGAACCGGAAGATGAACCCGTTGTTGATGATGGCGCAACCGAACCGGAAGATGAATTCGCCGTCGAGGACGATGCAACCGAACCGGAAGATGAATTCGTTGTTGAGGACGACACAACCGAACCGGGAGACGAACCCGTTGTCGAGGACGACGCAACCGAACCGGATGATGAATCACCCGCTGTTGATGAACCTGTCGCCGACGACTCACCGGAAATGAATGAACCGGATGACGCAACCGTTGTCGAGGACGGCGCAACCGAACCGGGTGATGCACCCGTTGCTGAATCCGACAGCAAACCGGAAAAACCGGAAGCTGATTCCCCCGTCGTTGAAGAGTCCGTTGCTGATGATTCAATCGAACCGGGATTACCGGACGCAACCGCGCCGGAATCACATCCCGCTACGAAACCCGGCAACCAATCCGAATAGATGTAGGCGACCTCTGAAAACCCATCTTTTCGCATATGTCGCTTCTCGGAAAATGGCCTGAAGCCGCCATTTTCCTGCGATGCGACACAGCTCAACGCGGGTTTTCGGAGGTCGCCTGTAAAAATTAAAAAACCGCGCGAATGCGCGGTTTTTTGTTGTTTTGCCCCGCTTTTCAAAAAGCGGGTGGGGGTGCGGGGGCGAAGCCCCTGCAATACATACAATACATACTCACTTAACCAACCCAGCCGCGTCCTCGTCAACAATAACCGTAACGTCCGGGTGAAGTTGCAGCACCGACGCCGGCATTTGCGGGGTTATCGGGCCGTGAAGTGCTTTGAAAATTGCATCGGCTTTGCCTGCGCCGCTTGCAAGCAAAATGATTTTTCCGGCGCGAAAAATTGTGCGAATGCCCATCGTTACGGCGTAGCGCGGCACTTCGCTTTCGTCGGCAAAGAAGCGGGCGTTTGCCTTAATTGTAGACTCGTCGAGGGGAGTGTAATTTGTTGCGGCAACGAAGGCGTCGCCCGGTTCGTTGAAACCGATGTGGCCGTTGTTGCCGATGCCCAAAATTTGCAGGTCGATTCCGCCGTGCGCCGCGATTTTTTCTTCGTATGCCGCGCATTCGGCGGCAGCGTCGGGGGCTTCGCCGTCGGGAATGAACGTTTGCGCTATGTTTATTCGGTCGAATAAATTTTTGCGCATGAAGTGATAGTAACTTTGGTCGCTCGATTTCTTAATCGGAAAATATTCGTCCAGATTAAACGCCGTTACCCGCGAAAAATCGACATCGCCGGCGTCATACATGTGTATAAGTTGCTCGTATGTTCCGACAGGTGTACTGCCGGTTGCAAGTCCGAGAACGCAGTTCGGTTTCGAGGCAACCAATTCCCGGATAATTTTTGCGCATTCGCGGCTCAACGCCTCGTAATTTTTTTGTACCGAGAGTTTCATGTAACGTATCCTTTCATTTCGGCGGCGCAAGCCATAATCTGCAACGCCTCGCCGTTTTTAAAATTTTCGGTCAGCGACCGCGCGTTTTGCATAAGCTCGAAATAAATTTCAAGCGGCAAGCCCTCGTCGTCCAAAAAAGGTTCGAGTTCCGCTTTAATTTGCGGAATCTCGAACACAGTTTTCAGCCGGTCAATCACAACCAAAGCCGCCAAATGCTTATGTGTGTAAAATCGCTTGTTTGCCGGCGGCGGCATAACGCCGTCGCGAATATAATTTTGCACCATCGCGCGAGTGATTTTCAGCTCTTTTTTTTCGCAAAATTTCATTAACTGCGAAATCGTCATGGTGGGGCTGTAGTGGCGAATGTCGGAAAGCGGATTATTATTCATATGCACGAACAATCGCGTCGATGATGCCGGGATGTGTAATTTCGCGCGTGGCACGATTAAACAGCCCGAAACCGTGCGTTCCCGGATTCGCGCTGCCGTTGTCCCACCAAAACGCTGCCATGCCGAACTCGCGCGCAATACTTGCGTAGTCGTAGGCATGTTGCTCGCGTTGCGCAAGATTTCCTTCTTCGCCGTTGTTAATCGAACCCCACTCGGTAAGCATTACGGACACGCCCAAAATTTCGGCTTGCTCGGCAACGCGCTCGATGCTCGGGCGAATTTCGTGCGCGCCGCCGTATGTGCCTTCGCCGTCGTGCGCCCATTGGAACGGCGAGTATGTGTGAATTGCCATGATAATTCTGTCGTCGGCGGAATCCGTCGGAATTTCAAAGCCTTCGAAGGCGTACAACGTCGCGCTTGCGGCGTGCGTAGGCACAAGCAGGAAGCGTGATTCGTTATTCCCGCCGGTTGCGCGTACCGCATCAACAAACGCCTGATTGAGCCTGTTCAAATTTGCGCGCGCCTCCGGAGAACCGCCCGTCCATTCGAAACGCGGCGTGCGCGGTTCGTTAAGCCCCGCAAACATAAGACGCTCGCCGAAAGGCTCAAACTGACCGGCAATTTGCGTCCACCACGTCGATAAAATATGAATGCTGTGTTCGACTTCGGCGTCGGTAAGCCCGATTGCGTGAATGGTTTCATGCGTGTTGAAACTGTTTTCGTGATGCGTGTTTAAAACGATGTGCATACCGGCGTCATACGCCCACCCGACAACTTCATAAACGCGCTCCATCCAGTCGTCACGAATAATATAATCCGGGCCGGGCGCGACTTTGTTCCAGGTAACGGGAATGCGAATCGCCTCGAAACCGGCGTCGCTTACGGTTTGAATAAATTCCTGTGTTACAACGCTTGCCGTTCCGCCGACCCACGCCGTTTCAAGCTGCGCAACACTTGTACCCGCATACGTGCCGTCCCCGAGCCACGAGAACCCCAAGCCTTGGTATTGTTGCGCGTCGAACTGATTGCCCAAATTCCAACCCGGCCCCATTGCGGCAACAAAATCCGCCGATGAAATGTCGCTCATGGGCGAACGCTCACGGGAGGACGCGCGGGCGGGGAGGGAAGGGGAGACGGGCGTGAGTCCGGGGTCGCCGACGTCGCGGGTTTCGGATGAGGCGTCGGATGAAGTTTCCGCGGGTGTTTCCGATGTTTCGGCAGTGCCGGCATCGCCGGATGTATCCTGCGTACCTTGCGATTCAAACGCATCGGGAGGTGTTGCGTAATCCTCGTCACATGCGCAACCGCTGAAGGCGAAAATCGCCGCCAATAAAATTACCGCTGAAAATTTTTTCATGCTTACAACTCCTTTTATAAGTAAACAGCTACATTTTGGAAAAACGCTTCACGGCATACCGCTATCCGGCAAACTCGGTAACAGTGGTATTCCCCTTATAACCACCCGTTTCTGCTCGCAATATCACGCTCACAATATATTTGTAATTTAGGAAGGTGCAGTTCTGAAGGGGCAATCAGCCAGTCCGGCTTAGGGGGTATGTTGTCAGAGCCGCAATGTAAAATTACTTCAGTCAAACCGTCTTGTACTAAAAGAATAGGTGAAAGAAGACAAAAATTCTGCCCCTTAACATCAAAAAAACCCAATGGAATCAAATGACAATCTTCTAACGCAATACCTCGACCATTTTGAAATCCGGGGAGATGCTTGATAAATGCAGCAGATGAAGCAATAGTTCCATTATCTGACGGGTCTGATGAATCATAGAAAATGAACTCAGAGATAGCTCTCCTTTCACCTAAATCCCACTCGGATGCAATAGAGGAATGAACCCAAAACTTAACCATAAAAACATCAACTCCTTCTTTATTGTTTTATATAATAAATTCAGCCGCTCGGCTTCGAGGGAACGTGTCGTTTGCGACATATTCCCCCGGCGTTTACTCCGCGCTTTGCGCGGCGGTTGCGCGAATCATCGCGTCAATGATGTCCTGATGTGTCGGTGCGCCGGTGCTGCGATTAAAAATTCCGAAAGTTTCGGCTGCGCCGCCGCCGGTTTGCGCAGCAACGCCGTAGTTTGCATTGTCCCACCAAAACGCCGGAATCCCGCGTGAATGCGCATGACCCCAGTAAAATTCCGTCCAAGCAATGCGAGCGGCGTTGTTATCTCTGTTTACCGCGCCGGTTTCGCTGAACACAACGGGAATGCCGTTGCGCACAAAAGCGTTATATGCGCGGTCGATGTATGAACGAATCGGATTAGTGTCGCCGGAGTTATTTGCGTCCCAACGGTCGGTTGAATCCGGCCCGATTTGAAGCGCGAAAAGCCACGGCGAGTAACTGTGAACCGACACGATAATTCTGTCGGGAACGGTGTCGGTCGGAACAACAAGGTCGTTAATCGCCGCCGCCGTGCCGGATGCCGCATATGTCGGCACGATAAGCACACGCTGAGCGTTATTTCCGCCGGTTGCACGAACGGTATCAACAAAAAGTTGGTTAAGCTCGTTAAGATTTCTGCGTTCTTCGGGCGTTCCGCCGCTCCATTCCGCAGGGCTGTTGCGGGTGCGCGGCTCGTTAAAGCCTTGGAAAACAAGCCTCTCGTTGTAGTCAATGAACTCGTTTGCGATTTGCGTCCAAAGTGTTGTAACCGCGCGACGCGATTCCGCCATATATCTGTCGTGCAGGCGGAAAATTTCGTCGTCGTGGTGAGTGTTTATCATTATATACATGTCGTTTGCGACGGCGTACCCGACAACTTCATGTACACGCGCCATCCAGTCGGCGCGAATATTAAAATCGTTGTCAATCGCTTTTTGCCACGTTATCGGAATGCGAATCCCGTTAATGCCCGACGCATAAACCGAATTGACCATTTGCGGCGTAACAACAGTGTTTGTCCACGCTGTTTCCATTTGTTCCACGGTTTGCCCGCGAGCAGTACGCGCATCCAAATGGTTGCCCAAATTCCAACCCGTTCGCACACCGGCAACCCACTCGGCAGCCGTTATCGGAGCGAAACCTTCGGTTGCAACGGGCGGGGCAGGGGAGGGGGCATATTCCCCGGGTTCGTCGTCCGCAATTTCGCCCGGCGCGTCGTCAGAATGGTCGCCCGGTTCGTCACCCGGAAGCTCGGGCATGGGTACAAGCTCCGTCGGCGGAAGCGGTTCGAGCGGCGTCATTCCCGCCGGAGCGTAATTTCTGTCCGTGGCGATTAAAACCGCGCCGTCTTCGAAATCTACACCGAAACCGAGCGCGTCGCCAAGCTCGCGAAGCTGAAAAAACGTAAACCCGCGAATGCTGTACGCATTAAAATTGATTAAAACGTCGTTTACATAAACATCGGCGCGACTCGGCACTGCGATTGTTGCCGAGCCGTCGATTTCGGCGGGCGTACCGGCATAACTGTTGCCCGATTCAATCAAAATTGCGCCGCGCTCGCCGTCCCATTCGAGGTCGAACCGAACCGGCGTATCACGTAAAATATATGCCACATCGCGAAGCATAAAATAATTTCGCCCGCCGATGTTAAACGCGCGAACATCAACGCTTGTTCCGTCCACGCGAACTTCGTGTTCCGTGGGAGTTGCCTGCGCCGCACTAACCGCCACCGCAAGCGTTACAACCAAAAATACCGCCATTACAATTGCAAAAATCCGTTTTTCCATGTTTCCGCTCCTTTATTTTTTAACACTCTCTTTTATTAACATTGAATCACGTTCGCGGGACTCCGTCCCGCACCCTGCGAACTTTTTGGAAAAAGTTCGACAAAAACCCGGAATCGCGCGAAGCGCGATTCTGTGACGGGGTCAAGGGGACGGTGTCCCCTTGCGGGAGCTTGAGGGCGGAGCCCTCAAGGTCTTCACGTATGTGCATTCACACCCGTGCTTCCGTACCCGCCGACGCCGCGTTCGGTATCGGGCAGGTCGTCCGTTTCAATAAATTCCGCAAACTCAACCCGCGCGATAACCATTTGCGCGATTCTGTCGCCGCGATTTATTTCAAAATCTTCGTTGCCGTGATTGATAAGCAAAACTTTCAGCTCGCCGCGATAATCCGCGTCAACCGTACCCGGCGAATTAAGCACAACAACGCCGTGATTAAGCGCGAGGCCGCTTCGCGAGCGAATTTGCGCTTCGTAAAACAAAGGGAGAGCCATCCTGATTCCCGTCGGAATCAAAATACGCTCTCCCCTTTTCAGTACAAGTTTATCGGTAATTTTCGCGTACAAATCCACGCCGGACGATTGCGGCGTTTGACGTGCGGGAACGGGTAAATCCTGCGCGTCCGAAGTGCGCACAAGCAGAACATTCATCAAAATCGCACCCCCGGTCGGTGAGTTGCATTTCGCCCTGGTCTGTTACTTCATTGCAAAAGTATCCCGGTTGAAGCTGCCCATATTTTTGCCCACCAACGACAGGCTCATTTGGTCCGGTTTAAATATTTTATCGCACACCGCAAAAAAAGAATCCATGCTGATTGCATCGATTTTTTCAACAAGTTCATCCGGCGTGATAACTTTATCGAGCATCAAAAGCGTACGCCCGATGCTGTTCATGCGATTTGCGGCACTTTCGAGGCTCAAAAGAAAATTGCTTTTAAGCTGCTCTTTTGCTTTGGCGAGTTGTTCGGCAGTAATTTTTTCGGTGAACATGCCGCGCACTTCGTTGGAAATCAGTTCCGCAACTTCCTGAACATTATCGGGATTAAGCGCGGCGTAAACAAGAAACACGCCGGTATCAATATAGCTCGCGTTGTACGAATAAACAGCGTAAACAAGTCCGTGTTCTTCGCGGATTTTTTGAAACAGACGCGAACTCATTCCGCCGCCCAAAATCGTATTAACCGCCGCAAGCGCATAAGAATCGTCAACGCCCGATTTTATTCCGGGGAAGCCCATGCACAAATGAAGCTGCTCAATGTCCTTTTCGCGAAACGAAAACCCGGGCGTATACGTTGCCGCGCTGTTTGCAAAAGTATCCGGTTCGCCGGCGTAACTTCCGAAAGCCGCCGTAATTTTTTCAAGAACCGCGTTTTCGTCGATATTGCCGGCTACGGCAACAACAACATTTTGGGGCGAATATCGCGCAGCCGCAAATTTTTTCAAATTATTCGTGTTGAATCCGGAAATCGTTTCAGGCGTACCGAGAATGCTCATGCCGAGCGGATTTTGCGGAAACGTATGCGCTTGCAGCAAATCAACCGCCAAGTCCTCGGGGGCATCTTCGTACATGCTGATTTCTTCCAAAATAACGCCGCGTTCTTTCTCAATATCAGACGCATCAAATTTCGAATTAAAAAACATATCGCTCAGAACATCAAGCGCGACATCAAAATGCGTATCAAGAGTGCGCGTAAAATAGCACGTGTACTCCTTAGACGTAAACGCATTTAACTGCCCGCCCACTGCGTCCATTGTGTCGGCGATTTCCATGGCACTGCGTTTTTCCGTACCTTTGAACAGCATATGCTCGATGAAGTGAGAAATCCCGTTGTTTTCCGGCGATTCGTTGCGCGAGCCGTTACGCACCCACACGCCGAAACTCACCGACCGCACAAACGGAATCGTTTCCGTTACAACACGGACACCGTTCGGTAAACTGTTTATTTTTATCAAATTTACACCTCTTAATTGAGTGAGTTCGCGGGGACTTCGCCCCCGCACCCCCACCCGCTTTTTGAAAAAAGCGGGGCAAAAACTTTTTTAAAAATCGCGCTTTGCGCGATTTTTTATAAAATTTTTTGGAAAGGGGGGCATAGGGGGAAACCTTCTGAAGTGCGGCAACAAAAATGTTGTCCGGCTTCGAGGGAATGTGCGGCAAAGTGCATGTGCTTGCCGGCGTCAAAGGTTTCCCCCCACGAAATTATTTATCTTTTATTGAACGGTTTCCTGTCGCCGCCGCGGTCGCCGCGAGGTTTTGCCGGCGGACGACGAACGGATGTGTCGGCGGTGGGGTCGAGAACGCCCTTGCGTGAGAGGTTTATGCGGCCTTGGTCGTCGATTTCGGTGACTTTGACCTGAACGATGTCGCCCTCTTTTGTTACGGCTTCCATGGATTCCACGCGGGCGATGTCCCACTGGGAAATGTGAACGAGCCCCTCTTTTTCGGGCGCGATTTCAACGAACGCGCCGAATGACATCAAGCGGGTAACTTTGCCGGTGTAAATCGCGCCGATTTCGGGCGGATTGACGATTGCTTTGATGATTTCCACCGCGCGATTGACTTTGTTGATATCCTTGTCGGCAACAAATACGCGACCGTCGTCCTCGGTGTCGATTTTTTCGACGCCCGATTCCTCAATGATGCGCTTGATGACTTTTCCGCGCGGCCCGACGAGTTCGCCGATTTGGTCGGGATTGATGCGCACGATTGCAATTTTCGGCGCGTAGGGCGAAATTTCGGGGCGAGGTTCGGCGATTGCCGGCAACATTACGTCGTCGAGAATCATGTTGCGGGCGGAGCAGGTTTGGTCGAGGGATGCGCGAATAATTTCCGGCGTAAGCCCGTCGATTTTAATGTCCATTTGGATTGCGGTTATGCCTTCTTTTGTTCCCGCCACTTTGAAATCCATGTCGCCGAAGAAGTCTTCGAGACCTTGGATGTCGGTAAGGAGAACGAAGTCGTCGGTGGTTTCGCCGGTGACGAGTCCCACGGAAATGCCCGCAACCGGGCGTTTGATGGGTACTCCGGCGGCCATAAGGCTTAATGTTGACGCGCAAACCGCGCCCTGCGACGTTGAACCGTTTGAGCTTAACACTTCGCTTACAAGGCGGATTACATAGGGAAAATCGTCCTCGTCGGGGATGACGGGCAGAAGTGCGCGCTCGGCAAGTGCGCCGTGACCGATTTCACGACGACCGGGTCCGCGCGACGGGCGCGTTTCACCCACGGAATAGCTGGGGAAATTGTAGTGATGCATGTAGCGTTTATTTTCCTCTGCTTCGTCGAGTCCGTCAAGACGCTGCGTGTCGCCGGATGAACCGAGGGTTGTCACGGTTAATACCTGCGTTTGACCGCGTGCGAACAGCGCGGAACCGTGGGTGCGCGGCAGAATATCCACCTCGGCGGTCAGCTTGCGGATTTGCTCTTTCGAGCGACCGTCGGGGCGTTTGCCGAGTTTGAAAATCATGCGGCGCACGGTTTCTTTTTCGAATTTATAAATAACTTCGCCGAGTTGCGATTTCCATTCGTCGGCGACGTCTTCGGGGAAGGTGGGCACGAGTTTTTCTTCGACTTCTTCGCGCAGGGCGAGCATATTTGCGTCGCGCTGCTGCTTCATGTCGGTGAAAACGGCTTCTTCCATGCGGGCGTCGGTTATAAAGGAAGTGATTTTTTCGTAGAGGTCTGCCGGAACGCCGTGACGGTCGTATTCACGCTTGGGTTTTGCGTTTTCTGCCACGATTGTGTCGATAAATTCGATGATTTTTTTGTTTTCCTCGTGGGCGAGCATGATTGCGTCGAACATTAAATCCTCGGAAACTTCGTTCGCGCCGGCTTCAATCATCATAACTTTTTCGCGCGTCGAACTCACCGTGAGGGCGAGCTTGCTTGCGTCGCGCTGTGCGGCGTCGGGGTTTACGATTAAATTTCCGTCGATAAGACCGATATTTACGGCGGCGGTGGGGCCGTCGAAGGGGATTTCCGATATGCAAAGCGCGATGGCCGAGCCTATCATTGCGGTGATTTCGGGGCTTGCGTCCTGGTCCATGGAAAGGACGGTTGCCACAACGGCGACATCGTTACGATAATCCTGCGGAAACAGCGGGCGAATAGGCCTGTCCATCAAACGCGATGCTAAAATCGCGTGTTCGGTGGGGCGACCTTCGCGCCGAAACCACGAGCCGGGAATTTTGCCCACGGCGTAAAATCGTTCTTCGTAGTCGCAGCTGAGGGGAAACCAGTCGATGCCGGCGCGGGGTTTTTCGCTTGTTGTTGCCGTTACGAGAACCACCGTTTCGCCGTATTTCATTAACGCAGAGCCGCCCGAAAGTTCCGCAACACGGTTAAGTTCGCAAGATAATTCGCGCCCCGCAAGGGTTGTTTTATAAATTTTCGACATTCGCGCCCTACTTTCTCAGTCCGAGTTCGCCGATAAGCGCGCGATACTTTACAACATCTTGGCGTTTAATGTAGTCCAAAAGCCCGCGACGTTGCCCGACAAGTTTTAAAAGCCCTCTGCGCGAGTGAAAATCCTTTTTGTGTGTACGCAGATGTTCCGTAAGGTGGTTGATTCGCGCTGTAAGCAGTGCGACCTGTACCTCCGGCGAACCTGTGTCCGCCGCGCCCCGCCCGTGTTTGGCGATGATTTCCTGCTTGTTAATCATGGTAATTCCTCCTGAAAATGTGCGTTGCCGAAATGTCGGCAATCGCGTAGATTTAGTGGGACACGGGGGTGCTGCGGTCTGATGCTGCTTCGAAGTTGATTCGGCTTGAACCGGCTTCGAGAGAATGTGTCACCGCTAACACGTGTACCCGGCGTCCGAAGTGCGCTTAGCGCACCCGATGCTGCGCCGGGGTTGGAGCTTCCGACGGCTGAAGCATGGGTATAAAGCAGTCGGGATGTTCGGAAAACTTGCATACCGAAGCAAAAACTGCTTTGCCGCATTGGAGTATAGCATAGTGCGGGGTTGTGTCAAGGCGGATGTGTGCCGTTTAAAGCCACCGGGTGCTTGCCGAAAACGGGACGCAGCACGAACCCCTTTAGCCGAATCCTCCGTGCGGGCGAAATTTTTTTCACACGCGAAACTTTCGGTGAAGATGAAACTTTCCGAACAGGCGAAACCTTTCGAGCAAGCGAAATTTTACGCCGTGCAAAACCTATTGGTAGCTGTGCAGCTGATAATAGAAAATTTTCGCTCGCGTAACAGACTTTGACACACTATTGAAATATTTCGAAAAAGTCAGTGAAAATCACGTTTTTCAAAAGAATTTCGCCAAAAACTTCCTCGGCAAACATATGTTCCCTCTATTTATTCGACGATTCATCCGATATAATTTGAAAGGCGAATTATAAAATCTTTTCCCGGGGGGGACATAATATGAAATTATTTAAGCATGACTTCAAACAGGATTTGAAGCGAAAGTTGAGCCTGTTTATGGCTCTTACGATGGTTTTCGGCTTGCTCGCGCCTTTTGCGATAACGCCGGTACGAGTGTACGCGAACAGGATACCCCTGCCTCCGCCCACTCAAAATGAAGGAACTGCTTTCGACGGCGGTTTGCGCGTTTCATTTGATGCGTGGATGTCGCCGGCTTCCGGTCGTCCGGATTTCGATTCCGGAATGTTCCGCACGCCCGAAGGCGGCGCGTTTGCAACATGGCCTGTGGCGGTCAACGCTCTCGGCCCCGGCTTCTTGGATGTATTGCGGTTCTTCGACCGCTACGGAAACCGGCACGAACTCACCGTTTCGCAGCTTCACGCCCACACAGATGACGGCGTCGGCTTGCAGGTGAGCTACGATATTTTTGTTCCGCGAAGAGACGCAGCCGGCGCAATCGATGGCTACGTTCATATAAACGACCCTATTCGTCGCGTTCCCGGCCCGAACCAAGGTCCTCCCGGCGGATTTACAATCTGGACGGCCGGCGTTAATGAATACGCATCGGCGTACCGCTTCTTCACGCAGCTTAACGGAAACGCCGGCGTTGAAGACACGCAGGGTTTTACGCGCCTCAATCGCGTAAACGACCGCAGACGTTTCGATGATGTGCCCGGCGGTGCATACACGCCCGTTCGTGCGAATTATTTCGACCGCACATCAAACTGGAACTCCGGTGTGCCGTACCCGAACCCGAACTTCGACCCTGCCGACCCCGTAAGCCCCGATAATCCCGAAATGATTCCGTATCGGTCGTACTTGGATATGTCGCGCTTGGATTTAACCGCGCCCGACCTGTACACGACTGCCGAAATAAACAGCCTTCAACAAAATCACTACACATGGCTTTCCCCGAGCTTTAACATCGCCGACGGGCGCGGCTATTCGTTCCAATTCGGCGGACGCTCGTTGCATTTCCGTTGGGAAGCCGGCCAGTTTTACTTCTTTGTGGAAGATTTCCTCGAAACCGGTCACATATATGAATTTGTTCTCGAGCGTTATGCAAGTTCCGCGCTCGGGCGCGAATACGTTACCGGCGAGCAGTTCTATCCCGCAATCGGAACGCCCGCACCCAACCGTATGGTTCTTGCCGACGACAGACCCGCGCACTCAAGCAACGTCGTGTACGTGTTCCCCGGCATCGACTTCAGCACGGTAAACGCGATTCCCTTCGCGCATAACCTGCATGTGCCCGGTGTGCCGAACACTCGCGCCGGCAGACTTACCGGCTACGACACATATCCCGGTGGCTTGGTAAACTCGCCGACCGTTGATTTTTCGCCCCTTAACTTAACAGCAAATCCGCCGGCGCAGATTGTGCAGCAAGACCTCGGCTTGGACATTCGCTTCAATTTGCCGAGTATGCACAACGAAGCCGAGGGTAATTTCACCCGCGACTTAATGACGCATCCCCTTGCATCACAACTCGGCGTCGCGATGATAACAACTGTTGTCGGCGGCGGCGCGGAAACGCGCACAACCGAAGACTTCGACGTTCGCATTCCGCTCATGCAGGGCGGCGCGGCGATTCCCGAGCATGTGCCGGGTACAAATAATCCCTTGGCCGGCAGAGCGCACCTCAGCGTCATCGACAACGTTGACGGCAACCCGGACATCGCGCTTCGCGACGTATCGCTCCTGCAAAGAACCGGCACCGACCACGCCGACAGAATGCGCATAAAAGTCGGCGGACTTCAGCCGAGTATCGCATATGAAAACGTAACGCTGTTCCTTACAACCGCACCGCCGCCGGATTCTCCGGGGCAAATTCTTCCCCCGCCGGCAAACTTCCTTATGAATCCCGCGCGTCTTGCCGGCACGCACGACAATCCCTTCTACACGTTTATGGAAATGCGCTTCGACAGGCTTCTCGGGCGGCAAGTTGTTGTTGCAACGCCGTTTAACCTGCGCGTAAGTCCTCCGGGTGTTGTTCGCGCCGCGTACTATCACTTGGAAATCGACGGACTCGGGCGCACCTCCGAGGAAATCAGCGAAGCCGCCAGAGAAGTATTCTTCACTCTGCCGGAAGGCTTTGATTTCCCGCTCGGTTTCACCGTGTCCCGCTCGTTGCACAGCCTCGAAGTGGGAACGCCCAATCGCCAATTCTCGCAAGACGTAATATGGAGTCCCACACGCGACCCCAATATCGACCTGCCGCACAGTTTTCGCGTTTCGGATGTTCTGCATCGCCCCATGCGCGCAGACCCTGACGCCGGTCATTTGTACTACACCGTGCAATGGAGCATCGCCGAATATCGCGACCTTATGGCTCTTTTCGGTCGCCCCGACGGGCAATTCGGAAGCCCCGGCGACGTTCTGCGTCTCAGCTATGTAATCGGGCATTCAACATCACCCGAAACCCAAGCCATGATTCCCGGCGGCGATAACGCGCACAGCCCGTATCTGCGCGTTGATATGTATATTCGCATGAATAACAATCGCCTCGAAGTTATGTACAGAAGCAGCAGCGATTTTGTTGACCCGCCGCGCTACCTCGGTACGCCTCCGGGAACGCCGCCGTATTCGCCGCATCCGATTTTCCACTGCGACACAACCTTTAATCCCGACGGTTCATATCGCTTCCGCCGCGACGAATGGGTTCCCCTGAAATCGCGCATGGATATGGAACTCGGACGCGAAGCGTTTTTCGTTGACCTTCGCGTTCACACGAATACTGCCCGCAGATTCCGCTACCCGCCCCCGCCGGACGAATTGCGTGATGATTTCCAATTCCCCGGAATTTACTTCCTTAACGTGCGCCTCGAAAATTGGGGTATGCAGGGCGTGGACGCAAATCGCGGAGGCGAAAGCCCGTGGAGTCTTTTCGACGACATGGTAATCAACGATTTCGGTACGCTTGACCCGCCCCCGCCGGAAAATATCACAGTTTCGGCAGGTCCCGGCGTCGGCGAACCGGCAACACCGCCCTTCCTCGACGTATCGTTTGATATTCCCGCAAGCGCGATTTTGGCGTACTTGCACACGCTGTATCCCATGGAAACGCAAATCACAACGAATATATATGTAGGAACTTTCCACGAGGCTTTGTTGGATGCGTATTTCCCGTACCCGAATTTGCCTCTCGGCGACCCGCTCAGAGCGCGGCAGCCCCTCGACCCGGAGCTTCGCGACTCACGCGCGGCGATGTCCGTGAGTTTCGACGACCCGCGCCTCGGTGCGGAGTTTATCGCCGGTCGTACGCACTTCGACCTCAGTGCCGACGTTTTTCAAAATATTCTGCGCGGCGCAAGCCCGGGGGCGCATCCCTCCGGAATTATCCGCATCACTGATATTCCGTTAATTCATCACGCGCCGATTACAACAACGCCGGCAGGAATAACCTTCACTTTCGCGCCCGGCGACGCAGTAAATTATGCACATGCTCCCGCCGGATTGACGCAAGAAATGTCGTTCTGCGAAACGTATCGCATTCTTAATCAGCCGAATCCGTTCCCGATGCATCTTCGCATTAACGGGCTTGAAGAGAACGTGGCGTTCTTCATGTTCTCCGATTTGGAAATCGCAAAATATGTTGAATGCGAAATCACCGGAAATATTATTCGTCGCGGCGTCGATGACCCCGCCGTTTCCGAGCTTACCGGCGTTGTAACGGATACAACCGTCGGTTCGCCGGATGAACCCGGAATAGGTGACGTAGGTCCTTCCGCACCGGAAAATTTACACGTGTACGAATTTGACCAAACGATGGCTGCAATTCGTTGGGATCCGTACCTTCTCACTCTCGACGAACAAGAAGAAGGCATAGAAATCGAATGGGAAATTATCCGCATACAAGACGGCGAGCGAATGACAACCGCGCAAATGAACACGCGCAATGCTAATTTCGCCGAAGTATTTGCCGGCATGGCATTGCTTTCAACCGGGCAAAGCCTCGGTTGGATAACCGACGGAACATCAATCACCGTTCTTCCCGGCGGAAATGTTCACGAAGAACACTGCGACGATTTCGAATATCGCAGAGCAATCGTTGAGCTTCGCGACCTCACCCTGCACCCGAACAGCATGTATTTCTACTACGTGCGTACCGTTCGTATCGAACGCGCATGGGACGACCAACTCATGGCGTGGGTAATGGTTCGCTCGGTATCAACGTGGGTTGAAGTTTCCGTTACAACGCGCCCGATTCAGCCGCCCGAAAGATTGCGCCAAGAGGACCCCCTCGAACGCGACGATTTCGACGGTCACACAATGGCGGTTGTAAGTTGGGAACACGAAATTATGGACCGCATCCTTGAAAATATGGGAACGCTTTTCGAGTTCCGCTATCAAATTCGCAGGAGCGAAGAACAATGGGGCGAAATCCAAACCGTCCCCGCCGCCCGTATGGTTGAGGCTATGCTTGACGCCAACCGTCGCGCCGGCGGTGCGGAAAACCGCATCCACTACATTGTAACCGGACTTGAGCCGAGCACCATGTACGAAATGCGCGTACAGCTCGTGCAAATTTTAAATCGCGACGGCACAATCAGAAGAGATGCGTCAACGTGGTCGAACGTGCTTATAATTGTGACGGAAATCGACCCCGAAGACCCCATTCGCGACGGCGAAATCGACGACTGGCTCAACTATCTGCGCCGTCGCCTCGAAGAACTTCTTCGCCGCCCGTTCTGGATTGCGAACCGTACGCCCGATTCCGCAACGGTTGTTATTCGTCCCGACGATGTTTTCCGCGGACTTATGGACGAAACCGTCGGTACGGACATTCGCCTTTACAATCCCGGCACGGACAGAGTGATTTACTACATTCCGATGTCCTCCCTCTTTACCGCGAACGAAGAACGCTACGGCTTCTCGACCGCATGGGACGATATTGAGTTCCTGTTCGCGCCGTCGTTCCTCACCGATGTTGACAACCAAGCGATTATTGACATGATTCGCGCCATCGACGCTCGCGGTTCGGACGTTACCGACGCTTTCCTGCGCCTCGAATTTAACCGCACCGCGCTTAACGAAATCAACAATCGCCCCGCAATTACGCCGCGCACACAGCTTGCCGCAAGCATGGTGGGTACAAACGACGAAATTCGCAGCGTTGCCGCATGGGACAGAAATATGCATCGCGCCGCGTCCGCAATTGTTGACGAGTGGTTGAACAGCGAAGTCATGCGCGAAAATATTCGCGTACAGCTTCTCGAAGAACTTTCGAACGAAGAAATGTCCGACCACTTGTACGAATTTGTTGACCGCATTTGGCAAGAAGTCACGGACATCACCACAAATTATATGAGAACTTCCGGCGGACGCAGTTCGGCAATGACGGTGGCGTCACGCAATCGCACCGACCGCAACGGAATTTTGCACGATACCGACCGTTTCCCCATTACCGAATTTGACGCGGCGATGCACGTTGTTGCAACGCCCCCGCGCGACTCGTATTCCGTTTTCGGTTATGAACATTTCAACAACGCATGGCGTCAACAAAATTTAACCGAGCATCACAACGGACGTGCAATGATTTTCCGCCGCCCCGGTATTTTCGGATTTACCGGACGCGAAATTATCATCCCCGACATTGAAATCACGCCGCGCGGCGACACGGTTGTTTCAATCGTGGCACGGTACGGCTTGGAAGATTTGTTCGGCGTGAACGTTGACCTTCAGCAGTTTGCCAACCGTCAAATGGTAATCGGCTCGATTGCGCGGACGGCGGGCGTTCCCGCTCACGCAAACGCGATGGACTGGGCGGCGGCTAACCTCGACGTTCAAATTACAAGCCGCAACGCAGCCGGTCTCATCTCTCGCCAAGAGGCAATCGCCGTAACCGTCGCGCTTTACACGCACCGTACGAACACGCCGATTGATACCCTGCGCGTTCACAATCATCAACACACTGCCGGCATGAACCTCGACCCGCGCTTCGCGCCGTCGGTTCGCGCCGCATTCGAACTCGGCATCATCCCCGACGCCGAATTTGACCCCGCCGGTCCGATTACAATCGGCGAGTTCCTCGACATGTTGACACTTCTCGACGCACGTATCCGCGTATAACACCGCAGGGCTTCGCCCCGCACCCCACGAACTTTTTTAAAAAAAAGTTCGACAAAAAACTGTAAAATCGCGCGTCGCGCGATTTTGAAAAAAGTTTTTGTTCAAACTTTTTTCAAAAAGTTTGCAGGGTGCGGGACGGAGTCCCGCGAACTTTAAAAAAGGTTTTAAATAGGAAACGAGGGGGCATTAAAATGAAAAAAATAATCGCCGCAGTAATTGCGATAATCATGCTTGCCGGAATGATTCCGACAACGGTGTTTGCCGCGCCGCCGAGTCCCGGTCCGCCGCTCAGCGAAAGGCCGTGGCAACAGCATCCCGTAACGGATTCAACCATAGTTGTTGACCCCGACAGTGGCGGCACATCGTACAGGCTGAATATTATGTGGTCGAGACCGCCGCTTTCGCGGGTTGCGACCGGCAACTTTCCCGAAGCGCGTTTGCCCGACGTTCCCTTGGGGCTTTGGCACATTTTCCCGACGGATTATCGCGTAAGTTTCGGTAATGCAACAACCGGCAATATGGCGCCGCCCACCTTGCCGACAATTACCGTTCCCGCGCCCGCCAACGGGCAGGACAGAACCCTTCCCGCCGGCACGAGGTTTGAGGTGGGTACAGGCGCGCAGTCATTTACAATGAGTCCGGCGAGCTTGTACGAAATAAGAATCCATCCCGTAAGAAATGTTCCGGTTGAAACAATTCCCCCGGTTCCCGGCGGTACACCCGGCATAGCTGCGGTGGAAGCCCCTGTTGCAAACGCTCCGGGTTTTCCCGTCGGGCGTGATTTGCTGTTCCTTACGGACATTGAACCCTCCGCGCAAGGGCTTGCCGGTTCGATTGCGGTAACGTGGGCGAATCCGACATTCGGCGCAACAACCGTCTTTCCGTACTGGGAAGTTTCATACAGAATTTACGAATCCGGCAGCCCTCCGGGCGCATGGGTTCCCCGCCCGCCGATGTCCATCGGCCCCGGCGACGGGCAAATTACCGCAAATGCCGACGGCACTCTTACGGCGGTAATCGTTGACCCCAGGCTGCGCACTATCGGAAGCTATCAAGTGCGGGTTGAGCCTTTGCTCGGCCCTAACCCGGCTAACCAAAATCACCGCGTGCGTCAAGGGCAGGATTTTGCACGAATTGACAGTGTTCCCGGTCGCAATTTCGACCTGTATTTCACCCAAAATGATTATACCGACATCGCCACGATGGTGCCGTCGTTGCAATTAGACCAAACCGGCGTCGAATTTATTCGGCTTTCGTGGAGTCCGCTCACCGCGATTCGCGACAGAATCACCCACTTGGTTATTGAAGAATGGCCGGCGGATGACGGATGGGAAGGGCGCGTTCCCGTTTTCGGCGAGGAAGCGTGGCGCATCAGAGAAATTACAACACTTACCGGTTTCCAGGTAAACAATACCGACCACTTTATCGGCCCCGGCATTCCGCGCGAGCGTCGCGGTTTCTCCCTTGCGATTCACCTTGAAAACCCGAACGAAGTTATTCGCACCCCGATTGTTATATTCGACCCCCTTCGCGCGGAGTTTGACCCGTACAGCCCGGAAATAGTTGAGCTTTTCCACGCCGGCAGCGGCAGAATTTCCATGGAGTGGCTTGCGTTTGCGCGCTTCCCCACCGTTCCGGCGGAAGCGGAAAACATTCCGGCGGGCAACCCGTATCGCGGTCGTTTTGTTGACACAAGCATGTATTACGAAGTTTTTGTAACAAGCTCGTGGGCGGAATTGCAGGCGTTGACCGCGCCGGTACGTGCCGGAGCTGTTGAGCCGCTTATGACAATTCACCTTCCCGGGCCGGAGGTAATGGGCATGAGGCGTCCGAGTCCGCTTATGAACTCGCCCACGCCGCCGATTCCGGCCGTGTACGACCCCACGTGGCTTCTCAGTCCGAACCATTTCATCACGCAATATCAGGCAATGGCAGACGGCGCGGTTGCCGTTCGCGACATTGCCGGCAACCGAGTTTATTTTGTTGCGATTCGCGCAATCAGAGAACCCGACGGGCAAGATTCGCGTTGGGCATACGGAAGCGTTTATATTCCGCCGCTTCGCCCGCTTGAAATTACGCCCGAAATGATTTCATCGCCGCCGGTACATGTTGTGCGCGAAGGCGTAAACGAAATCGACTTGGCATGGGATATTCGTTACTTGGAAATTATGCGTCCGCAAACATCGCCGCAACAAATTCCCACAAATCCGCCGGGCGGGTTTACCGCGCCGCCGGAAAGAAACGTTTGGTACACCGTTGTGGGTGTTGACCGAGATGCGCGTGATAATAATCTGATTTTCGGGCGTTCCGCCGCGCACATCAACTATGTGTTAAATGAAGAGGGCGAACTCGAAGTGCCTCTCGGCTCGCCGTCGCGGCATCGTTTCCTCAACGAAATTATTCGCGAATCGAGCTTGCGCAACAGGCTTCTCGGCTTGCAAGACCCGGTTCTGCGCCTGAATATAAACGACCCGCGTCAGGTAGGCGCATTTTTGGGCGAGGCGGAGGAAGAAGTTATCGGTTTCCTTGCAAGCGAGTGGTCGCTTCCGCTTCCCGCAAACCCGCCGATTACCCTGCGTATTCAGGATACAACCGTTCCGGGTACAAGCGGCCCCGTTCCTTTCAGCTATGAAATTTACGCTGTGCCGTATGCAACCGTGCGCCAATTCCCCGGCGGTTTTGATGCGTTCCGCACACAACTTATGAACAGCAACGCCCGGTGGACGTCAATCGGGCAACCCGATGTTGAAAACGGCGTTGCCGGTTTTACCGTAACCGGTCTTGCCGAAAACACGCCCTACATTATATTCATGCGCCCGTATGTAACAATCGGCGGACGGCAAATTCGTGCTGCGTACCCGACCTTTGTTGTGGGTACAACGGTTATTACGCGCCCGCCCGTTATTCCCGACCCCACAACGCCCGTGCTTATCGAAGTTCCGCGCTACACACGGCGCGACAGGCTCGGCGTAAAATGGCGCGTACAGGCCGACATGATTTACAACATTCACCTTTCGCACTTTTTTACGGATTATCCGCAGGGCGGACGCGCGTCGGGCGGCACGGTGATTCCCTTGTCTTATGAAGATATTCAGGCAGCTCTCGACGGCGAAACCGTTACCCTCGAAGACCCTCGCGCCGTGCTTAACGTGCAAATGGTTGACGGCACACGTTATTTCCACCTGCGCGTTTACGAACGCTTCCCCGGCACGGTGTACCATATTTGGGCGTATGCAATGGGCGTCGATTCCGAAGGAAATGTTGCGACAAATCCGTCGCATCCGTCAAACCCCGTTGACATTCGCACCCTCGACATCGAACCGCCGCCGCCGCCGCGCAGTTTCTCGCGCGCACCGCAAAATCTTTTAACTATTTTCAATCGTTACAATGATACGGAATACGAAGCCGACGAACCCTACGCAATGACGCTTTCGTGGATGCGTATTATTGCCGACTTGCGCGACGATGACGGCGAATTGCGTCCTCGTGCCGAAGCCGGCACCGGCGACGGAAGCATTCGTCCGCTTAACCTGCCCAACGTCGGAGCAACCGATGCATATGCAGCCCTGCACCTTCTGCGCTTCGAAGAATTGCGGGCGAACCAACGCTTCTACGCCCGCGCACGAACAATCTTGACAGTGCAGCGCGGCGGCGATGACTTGTACAGCTATGAAATTCACTTCGCCGACAACGATGATTTCCTTGACGCCGTAACATTTATAATTCCGCCGGCTCCCGAGCTCGACCCGATTAACATGCGTCGCGCGTACTCGGATTGGGTTTATATCGACGTGGATACAGGCGTTTCGCCGGACGAATTTGACGGTGTGCAACGTCCCGACCAGTACCCCCTGCCCGAGCGCGATTGGGAAATCACCTACGACCGCTCGTCGCAAACGCTTACGTGGCGTTTCCGCACAAATCAGCGCGGCGCGGACGGCAGGCTCGACCAAAACGTTGACCAACGCTTCATTTCGCGCCTGATTCAAAGCCGCGTATTCACGTACACAATCGACCTTTCCGAATACGGCGTAATGCCGATTGCCAACAGGCAAATCATCATACCCGAGTCGATTTTACGCGCGTTTGACGAGCGGCAAATTACCCTCGAAATTCTCGCCGGCGAACACAACGTAACAATTCCGCCGGGTGCGTTTAACACCGCGCAAACACGCGGCTTGCAACCGGGAATCGGCAGTTATTACACAATCGGAATCAATTCGCAAATGTCCGGAATGCCGCCGCTTGCAACAAATACCGAATTTTCAACCATTCCGCAACGTTTCGGCGTGGCTCTCGAAACCCCGCAGCGCAGCGCGAATTTAACGTCGTTCGCACGCCCGGTAGGCGTTGAGCTTCCCGCCGCAGATTTCATCACGCCGGACGGCTTGCGCACAGGCTTATTCGTCCTTGATACCAACACGGCGTCATGGCGCGACACGCAAGGTCAATTTAATTTTGCGGCGGAATCATTAAACTCAACGATTCAAGCCCCGACAACTTTTGCGGGAATTTCTCGCCAGGCACCGCCGGTTGCAGAGCCGCATAACCGCGCAAACGACGCGATGAACCGCGTAAGCTCGCGCCTCACCATCACGGACATGACGCAGTTTGACCCCGCCCGCGAAATTACCGCAAACGAGTTCAATAACCTCGTGAGTGCGGTCGCGCAGGGGAACACAACCGTTACAATGAACGCGGCCATGACGGCGGCAAATCGCCAATCCATGACAAACGCCCGACTTCTCGCGCAACCGGAATTCACGCGGCAAAACGCCCTCGACATTCTCGTGCGCCTGTACGAAAATCGCACACGTCAAATTCTTACGCCGATGACACCCGCCGAATCCGTACCCGGTATGCAGGGCGCATCCCCGGCACTTACGCGAAACCTGCGCATTGCTGCCGACCTCGGCTTCATTACCGGTCCGCTTGAACCGACCGGCCGCGTAACAATGGGCGAAGTGATGCATATGCTTGACATTATTATTCAAGACGCACGATAATCGCGCACCGCGCGCGTTGAACGCCGGGGGCATGTGCAGTTTGTCGCACGTTCCCCCGAAGTCGGAACAGTTTCCCGTGTAATGAAGAATAACCCCCAAACCTCTTGCGGAGTTTTGGGGGTTATTTTTTTGTGTTATAATTTTCGCAATCGTAACGAACAAAACCGGCGGGGAGCGAAAACATGACACCGTTAAAATACACGTTAAAATCAGATACGCTTTTCAAAATGTTATTTGCGAAAAACGAAGACCTCCTCAAACGACTCGTTTCCGCTTTGCTCGGCATAAAATATGAAGACATTGCCGAGTTCAGCATCAACAACCCCGAAATCACCCCGGAGGAAATCGGCAAAAAATTTTGCCGCCTCGACATAAACATGACC
>WQVC01000016.1 GCA_009781765.1 Defluviitaleaceae bacterium
CGGGAAATCGCGGGCTTCTGCGCGTTTTCCGACGAAACCTGAACGGATTTCTCAAGTGCGTTCGCTACAAAAGTGCGAGTGGTTGGGGGTGAAACAAGAGCGTTTTTGTCTTGTTTCACTATAGTGAATCAAATTGATTCATTATACGCGCCGAGGTTGGTGCAAAAACTCTCGCAAACTGCGTTCGCCGACCGGCTTCGAAAGGAGGTTGAAGAAATGAGCGGTTCAGGCTGTTTGCCGTTTTTGATTGCGTTGCCGACTGTATTTATCGTTTCGCTTGTTGCAGGTATTGTTTTGTTGTAGTGTGATTTGCCGCGCGTTTTCCGACGAAGTTTAAGGCTACGCAAAACCAAATTGCTGTAAAAAAATCCTCCCGACATTCAACCCGGGAGGACTTTTTTCGTTATCAAAAATTTTTTGTTCGCGGCAACACGCCCTGAATTATCCGCCCAAGCCGACATGCGCCGGGTTGCCGACGCCCACCCATGTCGCAATATCGTTTTCATCGAACTCTATAATAAGATGCCTCCATCCGCGCATCCGGTAAGAAACGGTCGTGCCGCTCCGTGACGAATCAAACGGCGAATCAAAAGATACAAGCGTCGGTGCGCCTAATTTTCGCTGAACTTCCTCGCGTGACATCCCGGGGATGCGGCGAGATGGCGCACCCGTTGTCTGCGCCATAAAGCCGACTGCCCGTACATTTCGTCGTGTGCGAACAGGCGACAGGTTTGCAAACAGCATCAAAAAAATAATCGGCAACACGACGAATATTACAAGCAACGCCGCAAGCGGCAAACCGAACGAACGCCTTCGAGCGCGTTTCTTATGTGCCGGTATTTTGTTTTTCACAGTCCCCTACCCTTCCCAATTGTGATACACGTTTTGCACATCGTCCTCGTTGTCCAATATGTCGAGCATTTTGTTCATTTGCTTCAATTCCTCGGGGGTGGAAAGCGCGGCGTATGTTTGCGGAAGCATCGTAATTTCCGCCGACGCCATAGCAATTTGCGCCGCCTCGATTGCCTCGCGGACGGCAGAAAAATTCTCCGGCGACGTTAAAATTTCGTAACCGCCGTCTTGCACGATGAAATCATCCGCGCCGCCGTCGGCCGTGAGAAGCATGAGTTCGTCTTCGTCGGCGTGTTCCGCCTCAACCATGATTTGCCCGACCTCGCGAAACGAAAACGAAACGCAGCCCGGCGTCCCCATATTTCCGCCGCCTTTTGTAAAAGCGTGGCGAACGTTCGCCGCCGCCCGATGCCGATTATCCGTAAGCACTTTTACAATCACGGCAACGCCGGCCGGCCCGTAACCCTCGTAAGTAACCGCCTCGAAATTGACGTTGTCGACGTCGCCGGCGGCTTTTTTTATGCTGCGCTCGATGGTGTCGTTGGGCATATTTTCGGATTTGCACTTGGCGATTGTGTCCTTCAAGCGCAAATTCGCCTCGGGGTCACCGCCGCCGCCGTGTTTAACCGCCATTGCAAGCTCACGCCCGAGCCTCGTAAAAACGCGGCCTTTCGCCGCGTCATTTTTTTCCTTCCGATGCTTTATGTTTGCAAATTTCGAATGACCCGCCATGTTAATATTCCTTCCTGTCGAAAATAAGGCTGCCGGCAACAAAAAAAACAACGCCGTATCCGCCCACAATGGCAATCATGTGCAGAAGGCGCGACGCGCTCGGCAAAACGCCGACCCAAAGCCGATACCACCCGAGATAAGACGTGAACAGCAGCTCCGAAATCCCCGGAAAGGGAATCGGCAAAACGTTCAAAGCAAAGTAAACAACAACAAGCAAAAGCATGGTAAGCGTGGAGCTTCTTCCGAACAACGACGCCAACGCCGCAAAGCCGACCAACACAGCCAACGGCGGCAGCGTAAGCGCGTATGACGCAAAAGCCGCAAAAATTTCGCCGACGCTCAAGCCGCGCCCGAGAACTTGATTAAACGCGGTGCTTATCACAAAAACGCCCGCCAAATATATCGCGGCGTAGGTTATTACCGCCGAAAGTTTCGCAAAATACAGCTTGTAACGTTCAACCGGGCGGGAAAGCATGGCTTTCATGGTGTGGTCGGAGCATTCGGATGTAATGAGGTCGGTGACGCTCATAAAAATAAGAAGCGGCACGATAATTTGCAAAAACAGCGGCAAAACGCCCATAGGCGTGGGCGTCAAATTTATTGCAACGCCGCCCACCATTCCTACAAATCCCGACGCGAACGCGCCCACCGCCGCCCACACAACACAAATAACCGCCCCAAAAATTAAAAAGGCGATATATTTTTTTCGCAACACCAGTTTGCTTGTTTCGTTGCGATATGCCGCGAAAAATGCCGTCATCGGCGTTCACCCACTACACTTATGAAATAATCCTCCAACAGTTCAAAGGAATTTGAAATTTCCTCCATCGTTGCAACGGCAAGGAGTTTGCATTCGTGCATAACCGCGACTTTTGTTGCAACAAGCCCGGTTTCGTTGGCAAGATGCGACGACATCAAAACCGCCGCGCCGTTATCCGCCGCTTGCTTCACAACCTCGCGCACGTACATCATGCCCGAAATATCCAAGCCGTTTGCCGGCTCGTCCAGTATAAGTAACTTCGGCTTCGACAAAAGTGCCAACCCGAGTCCGATTCGTTGCTTCATTCCGAGGCTTAACACGCGCGTATTGTCGTTTGCGTATTTTTCCATGCTGACCATGCGCAACACTTCGTCGATGCGCGCGTCGTCAACATTGTCGTAAAATTGCGCCGCCATTTGCATGTTTCGCCGCACCGACATGTACGGATACAACGCCGGTGCTTCTATCAGACACCCCACGTGCCGCAACGCCTTTTCGCGATTATTCAGCGCGTCGATTCCGCAAATGCGAATACTTCCCGACGTTATCGGAATAAGCCCCGCAATCGCTTTCATTGTTGTGGTTTTGCCCGAGCCGTTCGGGCCTAAAAGCCCCAAAACTTCGCCGGGCGCAAGCGCGAAGGAAATATCCTCCGCACCGCGCCCGCTTTTATACAGTTTCGTTACGTTTTCAAGCTCAAGCACCGGCTCTCCGGCTACCACCGCGACTGAAATTCTATTCCGGCATCGCGAAGCTCCGACCGGAAGCCCATGTTCTCGGTGCAAATATTGCCGTCGTCGTCCAAGAGGAACAGCACACTCGCGTATCTGCGCCCGAAATTTTGCTCCATGAAATGCGGCGTAAACATCCAAATGCCGTCGAGCGGACTTTGCGGGTCGCTTGTTCCCAAGTCGGAAAACTGCATAACTATTTCCATCTCGATGAGATTGCTTTCGCCGAAAATATTTACCGCAGTTACGGTTATTCCGGCACGAAGATACATCAAATTACCCGCAGAATCAATGTCCGCAACGCCTTCAACGCGGTTGATTACGAGCGATTGTATCGGCATTTCCCACGATGCCTGATTCGGGCGCGGCGTGAAATTGCCGGCGTGACGGGTTTCTTCCTCGATGGCAATATCAATCAGCAGGCGCACCATTTCAGGCAACTGATTTCCGGTAATCGCGCCGCTTACGCGCCGAACGCCGTCACCTTGCGGCGTCATGTACATATTATTGCGCAAATCGCCGACCACGAGGTCGAGGAAAAGCTCCGCCAAGCGCACTTGACTCGAATCCCGCTGTATGCTGCCGCCGAATATTCCGCTGAAAGTGCCGCTGTTATTATGTTCCCACGAAGACGCACGGTTCGTGCTGACAGAATACCACTGCCGCCCGTAAGAATCCACATCTCCGGTGGAGCGGCGCAGGGTCAACCCTTCTTGGCGAAAGGTGAAGCTGTAGTCGTCGCCGCTGAAGTTACTGTTGTTGCCGACAATTTCAAAATGCGAGTCGCTCTCAACGATTTCGCCGTTTACGCGCAGGATGTACTCCGTTTCCAAGGTGTAATTTTCATAGAACATCGCGTTAAAAAGCGCGTCCTTGAACACCTCGTAGGGCGAGCCGTTAAACGCCGAAACAGCCAACGCACCCGACAAAATTACTCCCGCAACCAACAAGCACACTATGCGGACGGAAAATTTCTTTTTCATAATTAAAGCCCCCTGTTCCAAAAATTTTTAAAATTATACGCCGTCTATAGTATGCCCTTTGCGCGGAGATGTCAAACGTGCGGGCGAAAAATTTCCGCAGGGCTTCGCACCGCACCCCACCCGCTTTTTGAAAAAAGCGGGGCAAAAACTTTATTAAAATCACGCTTCGCGCGATTTTATGAAGGGGTCAAGGGGGCGGGGTCTCGCGATTTTCGGAAAACAAAAAAAAAACCTATCGGTAACCGGTTGGCTGCCAATAGGTTTTGAAAATTTTTCGAATCCCGCACTTTCGCGATATTTTAAATTCCCGCAGTAAACCACTGCTCAAATAATCTTTCCATAATGAGCCAAACGCTCGCCTTTGCAATATCCTCCGGAATAACAAGCTCGCTTCGTCCGACTTCCGCGCCTTCCCAAGTGTAAATTACTTCGCCGACCGTCGTGCCGGCAGAAACCGGCGCGTCAAGTGCTTCGATTAAAACAACCCGTCCGTCAAGTTCAACGTGCTTGCCCTTGGGCGCAACCATATTCACCTGCTCTTTTATAACAGCCGGCGAAGTTTCGGTTTGCCCCTTGTATACACGAATCTCGCCCATCGACGTGCCGGTTTCATCTTCTGACACAAGCGCGTAATTCGCGTAACCGTAGTCGAACATTTTCATTGCGCCGTCGAAGCGAATAAGCGGGTCGGGCGCGGCAAGAACAACCGCAATAAGCTGCATACCTTCCTTTTCGGCGGTGGCGGAAATGCAATACATCGCCTGCGAAGTGCTGCCGGTTTTAAGCCCCGTCGCGCCGGAATAACTGCGAATCAGGCGGTTCGTATTCGTCAGCCCGAATTCTTCCGCGCCCCGCGCAGTGCGATGAATTATTTTATCCAAACGCACCTTTGTGAACTCAAAAACTTCCGGGTACTTCAAAATCAACTCGCGCGACATAATCGCGATGTCGAGCGCGGACGTTAAATGCCCTTCGGCGTCCAACCCGCAGGCGTTGACAAAATGCGTATCCTCCATGCCGAGAGACGCCGCTTTTGCGTTCATTTGCGCAACAAACGCTTCTTCGCTTCCGGCAACAAATTCCGCCATGGCAACAGCGGCGTCGTTTGCCGACGCAATTACAATCGACTTGACCAAATCGCGAACGGTTTGCCGCTCTTCCTGCTCAAGAAAAATCTGCGAGCCGCCCATAGATGCCGCGTGCGCACTGGCGGTAACGAGGTCGTCCCATTTAATGCGCTCTTGGTCTAACGCTTCATATATAAGAAGCATTGTCATAACCTTGGTAACGCTTGCCGGCGCGAGTTTTTCACGAGCATTATTTTCGTGCAAAATTTTGCCGGTTTCCGCTTCCATTAAGAGGCTTGCCTTTGCGTCGATGTTCACATCGGCATAAACCCCGGTTGTCATCAACGCGACAAATAAAAGTGCAATACATAAGTTCCTCACAAAAAGCCCTCCTTATTTATCAATGCTGCTTTGGGGCTTCGCCCCAAACCCCACCCGCTTTTTAAAAAAAGCGGGGCAAAAACTTTCACAAAATCGCGCGCAGCGCGATTTTAAATAAAGTTTTGATGAAACTTTTTCAAAAGTTTCCGGGGTGCGGGGCGGCCCCCGCGATTTTAATTAAGAATTAAGCTGACGTGATTAGGGTGGACTTTTTTGTCATTTTTATTCATAATAGCGCGTACAGGAGAGTGATGTTTATGAAAGCACTGATTATAGGATGCGGCGGCGTTGCGAAAGTAACAATTCACAAGTGCTGCCAAAACAGCGAGGTCTTTTCGGAAATTTTGATTGCAAGCCGCACGAAAAGTAAATGCGACGAGGTTAAAGCGGAGCTTGAAGCCAAAGGCGTGAAAACGAAAATTCATACGGCGCAGGTTGACGCCGATAAAACGGATGAAGTAATCGCGCTGATTGAAAAATTCCGACCGAAAATCGTAATCAATTTGGCGTTGCCGTATCAGGATTTAACAATTATGGATGCGTGCCTTGCGACAAAAACGCATTATCTCGATACGGCAAACTACGAGCCTCTTGATACTGCGAAGTTTGAGTATTCGTGGCAATGGGCGTACCGCGAACGATTCGAAAAAGCGGGAATAACGGCAGTTCTGGGTTGCGGATTCGACCCCGGCGTAACCGGAATTTTCAGCGCGTACGCGCTCAAGCATTATTTCGACGAGATTCACTATCTCGACATCCTCGACGCAAATGCCGGCGACCACGGCTATCCTTTCGCAACGAATTTCAATCCGGAAATAAATATCCGCGAAGTAACGGCAAACGGTCGCTATTGGCAAGACGGCGGTTGGGTCGAAACAAAACCCATGGAAATCAAGCGCGAATATAATTTTCCGCAAATCGGCGAAAAAGATATGTACCTTTTATATCACGAGGAATTGGAGTCCCTCGCGCTGAATTTACCCGGAATCAAACGCATCCGCTTTTTTATGACGTTCGGGCAAAGTTATCTTACGCACCTTCAATGCCTGCAAAATGTCGGCATGACGTCAATTGAGCCGATTGACTTCGAAGGTCAAAAAATTGTGCCGCTGCAATTTCTCAAAGCGGTTCTGCCCGACCCGGCAACGCTCGGTCCGCGCACCGTCGGCAAAACGAATATTGGGTGTATTTTCACCGGCATAAAAGACGGCAAGCCTGTAAAATACTATGTATATAATGTTTGCGACCATCAGGAATGTTATGCGGAAGTGGGCTCGCAAGCGATTTCATATACAACGGGCGTCCCCGCAATGATAGGCGCAATGCTTGTAATGAACGGCACATGGCTCAAGCCGGGCGTGTTCAATGTTGAAGAATTCGACCCCGACCCCTTCATGGACGCACTGGACAAATGGGGCTTGCCGTGGACGGAGGATTTCGAGCCGGTGTTGGTGGATTAAAATGCGCAAAATCAATTTAATCGCGATTGGCGCATCGTTCGGCGGCATAGAGGTTTTGCGGGAGGTGCTTGCGCCTATGCCTCCGACTATGCCGCCAATCGTTGTTGTCATGCACCTGCAACCGGGCATCGCAAAACTTTACGCAACGCGACTGGATAAAACATTAAATATTTCCGCGAAAGAGGCGGTATCCGGCGATGTTTTATCCAACGGGCAAATGCTGATTGCGCCGGCCGGGCTTCATATGAGGGTGGTAAATCGTTCCGGTCGGCTTTCGGTGGAATGTTTTTCCGGCGAAAAGGTTGAATTTGTGCGACCGTCCGCCGACGTGCTTTTCGAATCTGTTGCCGCCGAACTCGGAAGCAACGCATTGGGCGTAATTTTAACGGGAATCGGCAGGGACGGCGCGCAAGGGCTTTTGAAAATGCGAAACGCCGGCGCGTTTACCATCGGGCAAAACGAAAAAACCTGCACCGTGTACGGTATGCCGAAAGTAGCAAAACAAATCGGCGCGGTTGACATCGAATTAACGCCGGAAGAAATTGCGGCAAAAATAATATCCTTGGTCTAGGGGGGCAAATAATGCAGAACATAAAATCAGACATGCTGGACAGACTTCCGGGGCTCAGCTTTCGGTGTCGATACGCGCCGCCGAAAATGCCGTTCGAATTTGTAAGCGAAGGCTGCGAGGATTTAACCGCCTATACATCGGAAGAACTTACCGACCTCGGGCTTGCGGATATTATCGCGCCCGGCGACATGCAAAAAATTGAACGCCTGTATGCATCAACGTTGGCTTTGGGGTTGCCGCTTGAAGTGTCGTTCGGCATTTTGACAAAAACCGGCGAAAAAAAGCGCGTCTTATCGCGAAGTCGCATCGTGCAAACCGACGACGCCGGTATGCCGAGCGTTTTCGAGGGGCTTTTGGTTGATGTAACGCGGCTGATTAAATCCGAAGTCACTTCGGTGGAAAACCGCGATAATTCCGACTTGTGGGAAAAAATCGGCTACGGAATTCGCTCGCCCATGAACGCAATTTTGGGGCTTTCGGAAATCGGGTTGCGCTCGGATATGCCGAAAGAAGTTCGCAAATACACGCAAATTATCGGCGAAGCCGGTCAAAAGCTCATGCGTGCAATCAATGACATCATGGATTACAAAAAAATTAAAAGCGGCGAACTTGAACTTGTATCGCGACGATACGATTTCCTCGCGCTTATTGAGGATGCGGCGCAATTCGTTGATGAAAATTTCGACTTGGAATTCCGTTTGCATGTTGACAAGGATTTGCCCCGCGTACTTATCGGCGACGAGGAACGAATGCGCCAAATTTTATTGCATCTTCTGTCAAACGCCGTGATTTTTACAGACATCGGTTATGTTTCGTTGTCTGTCGAAGGCAAAACTTTCGACGACTCCGTCGAACTTACAATGGTTGTCGAAGACACCGGCCACGGCATTAAAGAGGAAGACAAAGAAAATATTTTCGAACCGTTCACCCAATGCGACAACAGCACCATCGAGGGTTCGGGGCTCGGGCTTACGCTCGTAAAAGCTCTTGCTGAGCAAATGGGCGGAAATATTTCGGTAACGTCGGCTTACGGCGCGGGTTCGATTTTCACCGTGTCGCTAAAGCAGGGCGTTTGCGACGACGAAACGCTTCCCGACGTGAAAAAAAGTCGGCGCGTATTTAAAAAACCCGGATTTATCGCGCCGGATGCGCGCGTTCTTGTTGTTGACGACGTCAGCGCGAACCTTACCGTTGCCGAAGGCTTTTTGCGCCCGTATAAAATGCAGGTTGATTTATGCACAAGCGGCGAAGCGGCCATCGCGGCGGTACAGACAAAATCTTACGACTTAATTTTGATGGACTGCCTGATGCCGGGAATGTCCGGCGTGAGAGCCGCCGAGCTGATTCACACTGTTCCGGGGTACGAAAACATCCCCGTCATCGCCCAAACCGCAAACACATCCGAACACAGCATGAACGGCTATTTGGCAAAACCCATCAACGCCGCCGCGCTTAACGAACTCCTCGAAACGTGGATTCCCGCAGAAAAACGTCGCGAAATCCCGCCCAACGAACCCTCTCCCCTCTCGAACACAAATTTGTCGAGCTTAGAAATTCCCGGCATAAACGTTCAAAAAGGCATTGAAAAAATGGCGGGCAACGCCGAAATTTACATGCGCGTTCTCAAAGAATACTGCAACGGCGGCTCGGGGCTTGCAAAAAATCTGCAAATTTGCACCGAAAGCGGCGATTTAAACACGTATCACATTTATGCGCACGCGCTTAACAGTATTTCGGAAAACATTGGTGCGCATGAAATTTCGGCAGAGGCGTCTTCTTTGGAAAAGGCAGCCGAACGCGGCGATTTCTCTTTTGTTGCCGGCAACACATCGGCTTTTGTTGACAAACTGCTTAAACTTTTGAGCAATATCAAACATGCCGTTAAGGATATAGAAATCGCACCGCCGCCCGCAAAGTCCGCTTCAAAGAACACGGACAAACGCAAGGTGCTTCTTATCGACGACACGCCTTCGTACCTGCTGTTCCTCAGCGACATTTTGAAAGACGATTTCGAACCCCTCACCTCCATTAACGCGCAAGACGGCATTCAAACCGCACGCGCAACAATGCCCGACCTGATTCTTTTAGACCTTATGATGCCGGGCATGTCCGGCTACGAGGCTTTGGAAATTTTAAAATCCGACAGCGATTTAAAGCACATTCCCGTAATCCTCATTTCCGGCAAAGAGCAAAAAGAAAACGAAGCAAAGGGAATTTCTCTCGGCGCGGTCGGTTATGTAAAAAAACCCTTCGAACCGCATACGGTTAAAACTAAGGTGTGGAATGTACTCCGCTCCGCCGCCGGCGAGGATTAGGGACAACACGCCCCGGGGGTCGGGTCGCGCCGAGTGCGAGTTGAACGCCGGGGCATGTGCCGACTTTGGGCAGGAATGACGTAGGGCGTGTTCCCACTTCCGCTTTTCCCGTCTCTCGGTCAAATTTCCCGTGCAATAAAAGAGAGTGTTGAAAAATAGCTTGAGGGTACGGGCAAAGAACGCCCGCCATTGCTGTGCCTGCATCGCAGTAAACCGGCGGCTTCAGGCCGATTTTCGAGATGCGGCATATGCGAAAGCGTAATTTTTCAACACTCTCTAAAAAAATCGCGCGAAAGCGCGATTTTAAAAAGGTTTTTTGTCGAACTTTTTTCCAAAAAAGTGGGGCTTGGGGGCGACGCCCCCAAAAAAATTCATCACACCGCACAATATTTTGAAATATACGCCTCCATCTTGCCGCACATTTCATCGTCAATATAAATTTTGCCGCCGACTTCGCGATTGTGCAGATGTTCGATTATTTCAACAACGGTTACGAGCGGATGAACGGTTATGCCGAACTCGCGCTGCATTTCTTCAACGGCGGTCGGGGCAGTCAATCCGCCGGAGCCGCGTTCCATGCGGTCAACGGAAATTACCATGTCGGTAATTTGAACATCGGCGGCGGATTTTAACAGCGGATACACTTCGCGCACCGATGTTCCGGCGGAAATTACGTCCTCGATGATTAAAAAGCGGTCGCCGTCTGCGGGCTGATGCCCGACGAACATTCCGCCGTCGCCGTGGGTTTTGACTTCCTTGCGATTGAAACAATAGCCCGCGTTTACGCCGTACATGCGATAAAGCGCGGTCGCGGCAAGAGTGCAAAGCGGAATGCCCTTGTATGCCGGCCCGAAAAGTACGTCGAATTTCCCGGCAAGTTTTTCGTGAATTAACGCGGCGTAGTATTCGCTTACGCGATTTGCGTGTTCGCCGGTTACGAACCGCCCGGAGTTTACAAAGTACGGCGTTTGCCTGCCGCTTTTTGTGGTGAAATCCCCAAACATTAAAACGCCCGATGTTGCAATCAGCTCGATTAAATTTGCTTTGTAGCTTGTCATTTAATTATGCCCCTTATCTCGTTTAAATTTTTGATGCCGTGCTCGCGCATGTAACCTGTGATGCCGTCGAGAATATCCGCAGTGGCACGGGGATTTGAAAAATTCGCCGTACCGACGGAAACAGCCGTTGCTCCCGCCATGATAAATTCGATTGCGTCTTCCCACGTTGCCGCGCCGCCCGTCCCGATTATCGGAAGCGCGACGGCATTTGCAACCTGCCAAACCATGCGCACGGCAACCGGCTTAATTGCCGGCCCGGAAAGCCCGCCGATTTTATTGCCCAAAACGGGCATTTTTTTGTGTATGTCGATGCGCATACCGAGAAGCGTGTTGATTAAACAAAGTGCGTCTGCGCCGCCGGCTTCCGCGCCTTTTGCAATCGCAACGATGTCGGTGACGTTCGGCGAAAGTTTTACAATCACCGGAACACGAGCAATGTCTTTCACAGCGCGTGTAACTTCTTCCGCCATTTTCGCATCCGTTCCCATCGCCATGCCACCGGCTTTAATATTCGGGCAGGAGATGTTCAACTCGAAAAAATCCACTCCGTCCGCACCTTCGAAATCCCGCGCAACGGCAATGTAATCATCAAGCGTACGCCCGCATAAATTTACGATTACGCGCGTGTCAAATTGTCGCAAAAAGGGCAGGTCGTCGGCGATAAATTTTTTCGCGCCCGGATTTTGCAAGCCTACGGCGTTTAACATTCCGCCATGTGTTTCCGCTATGCGCGGCGGCGGATTGCCCTGCCACGGCTCATGCGAAACGCCTTTCACGGTGATTGCGCCGAGTCGGTTAAGGTCAACGAACTGCGCATATTCACGACCGCTTCCGAAGGTTCCCGATGCCGTTACGATTGGGGAATTCAGGCGAACCCCCGCGATGTTTACCGATAAATCAACCATTTTGCACTTCCTTTGCGATGATTTCTGCTGTGTCCACAATTTCAACCGGTTTTTCAAGTCTTGATATAAACCATTCTAAAGCATCTTTGTGTTCCTTTGAAATTTCTTCATCAGACATCCTCGAATGACGCAAGGAATTATCATCACGAATTTTCCTAAGCTCATCCATTACTATACTTGCTTTCATTCATCAGCCTCCTCTATCAACATTGTCGGCGATATAATACTGATTTCTTTATAAAGATGAATCGCGTTTACAACCTTCACTTTATTGATGGTTTTAAAATTGACCAAATGCTTGAAGTTCCATGATACTATTACATCACAGTTATAAACAACGGCATAGGCAATATGCATACAATCGTCACGGCTTTTCGCACTAAGAACACCGCCCTTGATATATTCATCAGCAAGTGCAAAAATTTCGTCTGTTTCTTTCAGAATACGAAAATTTATCTGTTTTAATTTTTCAAACATCATGCTTTGTTTGGGTTCGGCACATTTTCTTATTTCGTTTATTACTATGGGTGACACAAATATGTCATGCTTACCACTGCTTAAATCTTTCCACAGCAGCAGAGTGTCATTCATTTTTTCAAGTGTATCATCGGCAAATAAATAGCTGATAATTGAGGTGTCCAAATATATTTTCAGATTTTTCATGTGTTAAGCTCCTCCGTGATTTGCTGCCTTGCTATGCGGATGTTTTTTTACACCGAGTATCAGGCTTTCCGTTTTTCGCGACGAAATCAGCATATTGTTTTGAGTATGCTCTGAATATATCAAAATACTCAAGTATTGCAACGTCCAACAAGGGCTTGTTTTTAATGGTGACATCGTTAATCGCATTACGTCCTTTGTCGTTCAGCTCTCCGACTTTGCTCATCAGGGCTTCTGTTTCAGCCTCAATTTTCTTAAATTCTGCTTCAGTTTTATCTATCATCTCTGACATACTTGCGATTTCAGCATCTAATCGGGTCGCTTCACTCTCGTGCGGGGTGAGTTGCCGCAATTCCTTTAAATTCCTGAGTTGCAAATTGCAGTTGTTCTTCATTTCGAATATGCTTCCCTGCCTTTTAATCAAATCGCAAGAAGTTAAGGCACCTTCAAGAGCTTCCTTCAAGTAAGAAAACGCGCCGCTCACTTCCCTATCTATATCAATGACTGTATCCTGCAAGTTGTTTGTTGCTCTAACCAAGTCACCGGATTTCTCTGTCGATATTCTCTTTCGCCAATAGCGAATTTTGCATGTTACTGTTCGCTTCTTGCGATTTCCCGTTGTTGCGCAACGTAAAAATCATAACAATAAGCGGCACAGCCGTCACCAAAGCAATACCAATTGATTGAACAATCAATTCTATCAACAACTCTCGTTCCATGTTACACCTCCTGCGGCAAAGCCGCTGTGCCGGAATTGATAAATTTCATTGCCTTTTCCTCGCCGCTTTCAATAGCTATTTCAACTGCTCGTTTTGCCATCTCCAAAAGTTGCTCGGATTGACGGCGCAGGCCTTGAGATTTATTTATTTTTAATTTTACAACGTCGTGGACACCGCTTGGCAGGTTAGGTATCAGCATACCAAGTACATCATCATCTTTTATAACAGGGTACGAACTTCCAACATTCCATTTTAATAACCAATCTTTGTATAAAGACGAACGCAGCAAGACTGCAAGTGTTTCTTTGGGGTAATTTGATTTTTCACGAAGCACGGTAAACGCTCCGCTAACAATGAGGTCATCAATCTCACGGTCAATTACAGCAACTGCACCACGATAGGGGCGAACTTTAGATATGAGTAAGTCACCCTCCGATACGTGGATTTTTGCGTTTGCAGGCAGTTCCTCGGTCAATACATAGTTGTGCATAAATGAGCCATCACCTACGTTTATATCGCCAATTTCAATGTACGGATAACAGCCCTTTGTTTTGTTCGACGAAGTTTTTACCATGTCAAACTCCATGCCAACAGTTGTTGTGCCGTGATTGTATCCGGCAATAATTTGATGATACGATTCATATTTCGGCTGATAATATTCAGCATCAAGTCGCTCGCTTGTGCCAAAGCTGTCTGAAAAAGATTTGACTGTTACAGGCTCATTTGATGGGGCGAAAGTGGTTAAGCCTAATTCAGCCAGCAAAAACTTCTCGGCATCAAGGTACGCATTTGCAGCACTTTTGAGGGCTTCGTCCATTTGCCGGACTGCTTGCTCAATGCGGTTGCAAAAATTTTCGGAAAATACAGGGATTATTATTTGGCTCATATCCTCAAGCAAAAAACCCATTTGGACAGCACCGCGCTTAAATTTTTGAATTTGGTTTTGCCCATATTTGCCTTTGAGAAACACCGCCGCAATCATAGTCTTTTCATCTTGCTTCGGTCGCAGAATAGCAAGTTTGCAATTACATGTCTGCGCTGCATCTGTTCGCACAATACAAATATTTCCGATTGTGCCTACGATTGAAATCAGTAAATCATCCTTTGACAAGTGAGAGCGTTTCATGGTCGGCAAATCATATGTTTCCCTACCTATGCAAACAGGGTTGGATTCCTCAATAAAAAAACTATGTGAATCTCCACCGCGATAATATCTAACCCCTTCTTCTCGGAAATCGTGACTGATAGACATATGGTTTCCATCAGATACGGTAAAAAAATCGGTAAGAGGAACATGGTCTGTTTTATCAAGCACGGACAGCGCAGTTAAATTTTCTTTCTTGTAAAATTCCGAGTCAATTCTGGAAGTCCTTTCAAGCTCCGATAACTTTATCTCAACCGCTTCAAGCCCGCGCATCAATGCCGTATACTTTTCGGCATTAAATGGCGGGCTTACGCGAAAAAACTAAATTTTTCCTTCTTTGCGAACTCAATAAATGCTTCGGCTATGCCGTCTGCGGTCATTCCGTCATGGTTGAACAGGTCATGGTCTACAATCAAATGCCCATGGCTGTCAAGTCTGTTTTCAGAAAACGTGGTACACCACGATTTCTTTTCGAATAATGTTTTGTCGTCTATGTCCAACTTGTTATATTCTTCATGGTCTATCAGTTTTCCGATTTCACGACTGTAGTATGTTGTCGCGTTCGCTATACTGCCATGCTTTTCAATAAACGCGGAGTGTTCCATTACGGTTTTTTCCGCTTTGTCAAATGCGGCAGGGTCATCCATATCGTTGCTTTCATAAATCATTTCGTGATAGGCTACGTATTTATCAGAAATATAAATTTTATCCCCGCTGTTATCCTTGCTCGACTTTTGCATGGTTGCAAAAAAAATAGGATAATCGTCAAGTTTAGGGCATAACTCCTCATCCCATTTTTGCACAAATAACACGCTCGTTTTTGTGCCGGTATGCGGTTTAAAAACATTTCCGTGCAAGCCCACAACCGCAAGAATACGGCAACGCTCGGCTATAAAATCCCTGATACGCTTATCGGTGGAGTTATTAAACCGCCCTTGCGGCAGCACGATAGCCATACGCCCGCCGGATTTAAGAAAATTGAGGTTACGCTCAATAAAAAGAACATCCCGCCCGACTTTTGACTGTTGTTTGCCTTTATCGTTTTTGCCGAGTTCATATCGCGCAAGGATATTTCCCTCTTTAATATCGCCGGCAAACGGCGGATTTGCCATAAGCAAGTCAAAATCAAAATAAGCGTAATTGTCTGCACCTGTACCCTTCGGGCGCAGCTTTTTCAGCTTCTTGAAGCCGTTGTTATAATTATCGTTCCAACTTTCTTCTTTGGTAATCTCGCCCCAACGCCCGTAATCCAGAGTATTTAAGTGAATTACGTTGGATTGCCCGTCGCCGGCAATAAGGTTCAGGGTTCGTGCAACACGCACGGCTTTTTCGTCAAAATCAATGGCAAATATATGGTCACGTACAAAATCAAGTTCTTCCGCAGTGCGTGCATCGGTGGTAAAGCCTTCGCCAACAGGCAAGCCTTTTTCTTTGCGGATTGCTTTCCACACATGAAAAATGCTGTGAACGGTAAAGCCGGAGCTTCCTGCGGCGGTATCAATAATATTTTCGTGCTTCTGCGGGTTCATCATTCTGACGCACATATCAATTACATAGCGCGGCGTGAAATATTGCCCCTTTTCGCCCTTTTGCGATTTGCTCATAAGATATTCAAAAGCATCGTCAACCACATCAAGATTATTATTGAACAGCTTTACATCCTGCAAGGCCGCAACGCAAATCGCCAAATGTGACTGTGTAAGCTGTATACGGTCGCTGTCTGTAAAAATGCCTTCCCACTTTCCGCGAGCGGCAGAAAATAATTCTTCAATTTTGACCTTTAACTGCGTTTCGGTGTCGCCGGAATTGCGAAACTTCAAATAGTAATTGCTGTCGTTAGCAGCCGTCATTTCATCATAGAGCTTTGAGAACAACAACTTGAAAATTTCTTCAAAAGCATCAACTCCGGCATTTGCCAAGACTTCGTCCTCTGCTTCCTTTATTATAGAGCGCAGGGAGCGTTTTTCGTTTTTGATTTTATCTTTGTGCTTCAAATCTTCATAGGTTACTTTTTCATTCAGAACGTCGGCAAGGGTTTCATATGCCGTCGGTAATGCTGAAATATCTTCGAAGTAGTTCGGGTCTTTGCGGTGATAGCGTGAATACTGACTACCGTTAGTCCACGCGGCAATCGGCGCACCGGTAGCATTGCAGTAAGACTTTAACTGCTCTTTACCGTCAGAAAGTTTGGGCTTCTTAACCTCAACGATTATATACGGAGTGTCAGGCTTGTCCTTATCCGTAATCACAATGTCGGCTCTTTTAACTTCACGACCGAAATTAACGGCATATTCTACTGATATTCGCTCAGCAGGATAGCCGTATGAATTTATAAGGCGATAAATATAAAGTTGACGCACCGCTTCTTCGGGTGTGAGCCTTATTTCTTTTTTGCGAACAAGGCAATTTATGTAAGCAGTTTCTTTTGTTTTGGCGCGTCTTATCGTTACATATTTTTCAACAGCAGTTACTTCATCTGCCGTAAATAAACTATCGCCGTAATCGGAGCTTGCAAAAATATCTTTTATTAACATGGAAACCCTCCGAATGCCCTGCATTAAGGAAATTGTATAAGACGCTGCAAAAAGCAACCTGCATCGAATTTTATTGATTCCTTCAACGCTTTGTCAAGCGTTTTCAGCGCGTAATTTGATAAAAAAAAGCGGCCGGATATTCCGACCGCTTTTTTACATCAATTCTGCATCAATTTCCCGGAAGCGTCATTTCGATAATTTGCCGAATAAGCTCCGCTTTTTCTTCGCCGGGGAGGGTTATTATTGCGGCGTCGATGTCAATGCCGAGAGATTCGCTTAACGCGCGGATGTTTTCTCCGCCGCCGAAAACAAGGTGCGACCACGATGCATCATGCGGCCAACCGTCGGTGAAAACAATATTGTGACGTTGGGGGATGCGCGGGTCGGGGCGGTCGTCGTCGGGAAGCGCGTCGAAAACGGGTTTGTCCGGCATTACGGCGCAATGCGCGTCCGTTGCCGTAAATTGCAACGTTGTTTCAACGCTTTCGCCGTCGGCATCACCTGTGTTAAACGGAATTTCATAACGATACCATCCGCCGCTGTATTTCGCAGGTTTGATGTAGCCCCTGTTAAGCCGAAAAATCAGCGGGTTTTTGTCGTCGCCGTTGAAGCACACCCGAAGCTGACAAGTTTCTGCGCGGCGGTCGTTCTCGCCGCCGTTCAGCCAAAAAGCAAAGGTGTAGTCCGTGTTCTTTTTAAGCGGCATCGCCTGGGAATTTATTTCCGCCCGCTGTTTATGCCAATTTCCGAGGCAAAATACTTCGGTTAAACCGCCTGCCGGGTCGGTAATTACGGTGCGTTCGGCGAGATTGTTTTCCGACTGCCACTTGCGCGGCTCAAATTGCAGGCGCGCTTCGTCGGTTGATTCTTCTTTCCACGTTGCCATATTCATGTTGTCCTCCGATTTTTCAGGCGGACACGCTAACATCAGGGTTGTTTCATCAATGAAGCGCGCCCTGCCGTTTTTAACAAGCCCTTTAGCTCGTTTTGGATAGGTTGCTTCATATTCATTGCCCTGCGCATCGGTAACGCGAATGTTTTTTGTGATGGGTGTCGTCCCCTTTCCTTAGATTCGCAGAGCGGGTTGCAAAGCACGAGCACGGTTTTTTGTATAGCGGTTTGCGCTTCGGTACGGAAAATTTGCTATGCATTGTAAACGGTGCGCTCAATGTCGTTTTCGGGAAAAACGCCCGAAAACAACCGGTCGCGCACCACAATGCATGTACGCAAATTTTCCGCACGTTTTGGCAAACCGCAATAATGGGTGTCGTCCCCTTGCTCTCATCTCATTTTATCACAGAAAAACCGATTTTGTTGCAATTTTTTCGCAAAAAATTCTGTCGTGTTCGACGAAAAGAATCGTTGGCGCGTGTTCAAGGAGAAGCTGCTCAATTTGCATTCGCGACAAAACATCCACGAAATTCAGCGGTTCGTCCCAAATGAGCAAATGCGCTTTTTCGCATAAACTTTTTGCCAAAAGCGTTTTCTTTTTTTGCCCGCCGCTGAAATCACGCATATTTTTTTCAAGTTGCACACGCGAGAAATCAAGTTTGCGCAAAATTGCCTTAAACAGGCTTTCGTCGATGTCATGCGCGGCGGCAAAATCGGAGAGATTGCCCGAAAGAAACGACGTGTCCTGCGATACGTAAGAAATTTTCAGACCGGACGCTTTTGCGAGTTCGCCGGAATACGTGAGGGGGCTGTTCACGGCTTCGAGGGAATGCGCCGCCGCCGGCATATGTTCCCGGCTACGCGCGGGGCTGTTCACGGCTTCGAGAGAATGCGTCGCCGCCGACACGTGTTCCCGGCTACGCGCGGGGCTGTTCACGGCTTCGAGGGAATGCGCCGTCGCCGACACGTGTTCCCGGCTACGCGCGGCCTCGCCGCCAAGCAGCTTCAAAATGCTCGACTTGCCCGAACCGTTTTTGCCGCAAAGGGCGATTCTGTCGCCGCGCTCAATTGTGAAATTTACGTCGCGGCAAACAGGTGCGTCGGTGTAGAAAATCGACACGTTGCGAAATTCGGCAAATCGCGAGGTGTGCAAGGGAAGTTGCGCGATTTTCAGCGAGTCGGCGCGGTCGAGATTTTTCAAAAGTGCGGATTTTTCTTCGACGGCGGAATCTTGGCGGCGTTCGAGATTCTTGCGTCTTTGTTGCATTTTGCGCGACTTTTCGGCTTGATATTCTTTCGAGCCGATGCCGGCATGACCCTTTTTTCGTGCCGCCGCCGCACCCTTGCCCATTTTTGCGGTTTCCGCCTTGTCGGCAAAGCGCGAACTCTGCTGCGCCGCCGTTTGAAGCCGCTTGATTTCCTTTTTCAGTTTGGCGTTTTCCGCAAGCTCGAAGCTGTCGCGGCGTTCTTTGTCGGCAAGCCATGACGAAAAATTCCCGCGCCGAACTTCGATATTTGCACGATTGATTGACAAAATGCGGTCGATGCAACCATCCAAAAAAGCGCGGTCGTGCGACACAAGAATAAACCCCTTTTTGCCCGCAAGATACCGGCTCACAAGCCGCCGCCCGAGGGTGTCGAGATGGTTTGTGGGTTCGTCGATGAGCAGGAAATTATTCTCGTTCAAAAACAGCGCGGCAAGCAAAATTTTCGTTTGCTCGCCGTTTGAAAGCGACGAAAACGGGCGGTCGAGAACTTCCGGCGAAATTTCCAACAGCGACATTTCGCGCAAAAGTCGCCATTCTTCAAACGCTTCGCAGGACGCGGCAAGCACGTCGCGCGTGTTTGCGTTTTTGCTCGCTACCGGATACGGAAAGTATTCAAACGTGACACTAGCGGAAATATTTCCGCTGTACTCGTATTTGCCGAGCAACAGATTCAAAAACGTAGTTTTTCCGCGCCCGTTTCGCCCGGTGAAGCCGAGCTTCCAGTCGGTGTCCAGTTGAAAGCTCACGTTTTCAAAAATATTATCGTAACTGCCGTCGTAGGCGAAAGTTAAATTTGTTACGCTGATTTGCATTTTGTGTCCTCCCTGAATGTGTTCGCGGAATTAAAATAAGCCGCAAGAAAGGCAATTCTTCGCGGCTCACGAACACAAAAAGGACATTAGATTTTGCGAGATATGCGGAAAATTTCCGTACCGAAGCAAAAACCGGTCTGTTGTTCGATGAGTCAAAAAAACGGCAGCTTTCTTGCGAAAGCATGACAAAACAGGCGATTCATCTGATATTGCAAACGCCTTTGAGGCCTGAACAGGCACCCCAAGTGCATTCGCTGTAACAGCAATCTGTACTATGTCATGCGTGAATTTTCAGCAAGAAATATCTCCCATTTTTTCAACTCCAATCATTTTTTTCAAAAATAACATGCTGCAATGCGGCTGTCAAGTATAGTGAACGCACCGTTAAAAGCGAACAGGGGCGCAAGTGTCACGTGGTGAGCGACCGGTGTTTTTCGAAGAAAAACACATCGAGCGAACCGCTTACGTGGCACAGCCCCTGTTCGCTTCATAAAGTGCGTTCACAGTGAACGCAAAAAAAGCCGACAGGAGGCGCACAAACCCCTGTCGGCTTTTCTTATTTTTCCGCTGCACACTGCGGAGTTTTGATTTTTTGAAAAATAAAAAATTTCGGACGTCCGAAACGGAACTTTGCCCCAAGCACTGCCGGCCGGGCGTATACATGCGCAAGAAAGCGAGCATCGTTCCTATGTTGTATTGCGAGCTTCGAGGTTTAACCGCGAGGCGTGAAAGCAGTATAAGCGAACAATGTTTTGATGTCAACTGTTTTACGAAAGAAGTTTCGACCTCATGGGAAGCTGCTGATTATAGCAATTTGGTTTTGCACTATAACAGTGGCATTCGCTACAGGTTTCTGCGCAACAAAAAACCCTATCGGTAACCAATCGGCTACCGATAGGGTTTTTTCGATTTTTTTACGGCTTTTTCAGCTCGCCTTTCAAATCTTCAACAACTTGGTCAAGGATTTCACTTTTTCCGGTTTCTTTGATTTCTTTTTGCGCCATTTCAAGCAACCTGAGCTGACCCGTTTTGTAAGAATCAAATTGCTCGTTAGTCATCCCCATTATGCCACCTCGCTTTTATAATTTTTCCGACTTATCGCACTGCTATTTGAAACCGCTCCCAACCCTGCGGCTTGTCGGCGGTAGCGCGAAGGGGCGCGTCTTTTTCGTTCGTGCGGGCAGAAACCCATCTTCCGTTTGCCGCGCGAATATAAAAATGCCCATCGGTTTCGTATATTCTGAAACGTTCCCATTCTCGGATTTGCCCCGCAACAGCGCGCAACGGCACGTCTTTGTCGTTCAAAACAGCCGACACGTAGCTGCCGTTATATGCACGAAACGCAACATATCCGTTACCTGCGTCAACAACACGAAAAACCTCCCATGTGTCGGCACGTTGGGCTTGCGCATTAACCGGCGCGTTTTGTTTGTCCTTTCGCGCGGAAGCGTATCTTCTGTTTGCGCTCGAACGAATCGTCACGTCGCGACCGATAAAATCGGAACCGGTCGCGTCCGGTTGCGCGGACGTTTCGGGCGGTTTTTCGTCCGGCTTGTCGTCCTTATCGGGCTTTTCATTTTTCACTTGAACGGTTGATGTGCCGGCGTCCCACGCCACATGAAAGCCCGCGCTTTCCAACACCGCGCGAATCGGCAACATTGTCGAACCGCCAATCACCTGCGCGGGTACGTCCAAGTTATGCTTTTTGCCGTTTGTCGTAAACTCTTTGATGCCGACGGTTATGATAATTTCGCTGTCGGCGGAGGTCATAATTACCTGCTGTTTGTCCGGATTCCACTGCACGTCGAAATCCAACATTTCAAAAACGCCGCGCACAGGCACGAGCGTTCTGCCGTCTATGCTCGCGGGTTTTTGATGCGCGAAATCCACTTTTTTGTCGTTTACGGTAACGTTTGTTTCGCCCGCAAAAACAACAAACGGCACAGCCGTTACAATTGCCATCGCAATAATCGCGACGATAAATTTCATTTTTTTCATTTCAAATCCTCCTCACGCTTCGCATTCCTCAAAAATTTCTTCGGCGCGGAAAACCGGGCCTTCGGTACACACGCGCACGTAATTTCCGCCTATCTGCACAACGCAGCCGACGCAAGTGCCGAGTCCGCAAGCCATGCGCTCTTCGACGGACACCACGCACGGAATTTTCTTTTCACGCGCGAACTTCGCCACCGCGCGAAGCATCGGTTCGGGGCCGCAAGTGAAAATTTCGGAAGCGTTGCCGCCCCGCGCCGCAAGAAGTTCCGTGACATATCCGCGATGCGACTCGTTGCGTCCGCTTTCCGTGGCGATAAAAACTTCGCCGCCGTGCGGTTCAACAAGGTCGCGAAACTCGTACTCCAAAATCGGCACGTCGCGAAATCCCAAAAAAATATTCGGCGTCACGTTTTGTTCCGCAATCAGCGTTTTCGCAAGAAAATACAACGGCGGTGCGCCTACTCCGCCCCCGACAAGAGCCGGGTGGTGCGCCACGCGCACAGCGGACGCCGGGGAGGTATTGTCGGGGGCGACACATTCCCTCGAAGCCGTGTCGGATTCCCGGAGCTGATAACCGTTGCCGAGCGGCCCTAAAATTTTTACATTGCACCCGGGAAACAGTTCCGACATAACGGCAGTTCCCTTCCCCGCAACCATGTACACAAGCGCGACTGTTCCCGCGTCGGTGTCGGTGTCGCAAATGCTGATTGGGCGCGGCAAAAGCAAGTCCCCCCTTTCGATATAAACCATAACGAACTGCCCCGGTCGCGCCGTTTGCGCGATTTCCGGCGCGTGAACCACCAACGAAAGAACCTTGGGTGCGATTTGCCGGTTATTGCGAACCCGTGCCGAGATAAAAATTTTTTCCTTCATTACATATACGCCTCCAAGTCACGCTTCATCGCAAGCGCGGCGTCGCGAGCGGCGGCGGCGAAATCTTTTTCATCGCGTTTAAATTCGCCGGAAAGATACGCGCCGGTTATCCCGCGCGAGCTGTTTACAATCATGCCGAAATTTTTTTCGTCCCAAAGCCCCGCCAAATCTTTGCCGCTTCCGCCCTGCGCACCATAGCCGGGTACAAGAAAAAATGTGTGCGGCATGATTTTTCGAAGCCGCGCGGCTTCGTCGGGATGCGTCGCGCCGACAACCGCACCCACCGCGCTGTAACCCGATTCGCCGATAAAATCCGCGCCCCACGCTTCAACAAGCCCGCCGACATGCTCGTAAAGCGGCTTGCCGTTTTGCAGAATTAAATCCTGTATATCGCGACTGCCGGGGTTTGACGTTTTCACAAGCACGAAAATTCCTTTGTCGTGCGCGCGCATGTTCGCAAAATACGGTTCAATTGAATCCGCGCCCATGTACGGGGCGAGCGTGATGAAATCCGGCTTGTGTTGAAATTCGTGCAACTCCGCTCCTGAACTCACAGCTCCATCAAGAAGCCCGGTGATTTGAGTCCTCCAAGACCCCAAATGTCCCGTCGAGTACGCCTCCGCCGTGCTTGCAATATCGCCGCGTTTAACGTCGCCGATTACAATCAGCCCTTTGGACTTTGCGCACCAAACCGTGCGCTCGTAGCATCGTATCCCCTCCGAACCGTATTGCTCGTACATGGCAATTTGAGGCTTAACAGCAGGAACAATATCGCAAACCGCGTCGATGATTCCCTTGTTAAATTCATAAATGCACTCGGCTGCTACATTCAGGATAAACGGCACTCGGTCTTCCGTAAACTCTTTTTCTGCTTCAATATATTTTTTTCTTTTCAAGCTCTCGGGAATATGCTCCAATCGCGGGTCAAGCCCAACAACAATGGGCGCGGTTTCGCGAATTTTTTTTATCAACGTGTCAATTATCATTTTTCTCCTCTTTCTCTTCCGACTTCGCATCCGGTTGAACTTCCGCCGTATCAACAGGATTTGCATGAACCTTGCAGTGCTTAACTTTCGGAAATTCTTTTTCAATCGCATCGTGGGTGCGATGCGCGGCGTCGTGGGCTTGTTTGAAAGTTGCTTCGGCATCAACGCCGATTTCAACGTCAACAAAAATACGATTGCCGAAAATTCGCGTGCGCAAAACATCAACAGACAAAACGGCGTCTTGGGCTAAAATAATTTTGTGCATTGCCGCAACGGTTTCGTCGTCGCAAGCGCGGTCGGTCATTTTGCCCAAAGATTCAACGGCAATTTGCAGCGCGGTTTTCACGATGAAAATGCAAATCACAACCGCCGCAACGGCGTCCATAACGGGATGACCCAGCATCGCGCCCAAAATTCCGATAAAGCTGCCGATGGACGAAAGGCCGTCGGCGCGAGAATGCCACGCATCAGCCATAAGCGCGCCGGAGTCGATTTTTTTTGCCGCCGCACGAACGTACCAAAAAACGCCCTCTTTTACGCCAATCGCAACCGCAGCGGCAATAAGCGGCAAAATAAGCAAGCTCGTTTCGGGAATTTCAGTTTCGCCGGCCATGTCTGCCAAAATAGCCTGAACGCCCGACCATCCGATACCGATTCCCACCGTAAAAATTAACGCGGCAAGCACAAGCGTTGCCACGCATTCAAACCGCTCGTGACCGTATTGATGGTCTTTATCCTCTTTGCGATTCGCCAATTTTATGCCGATTACGGCAATAACCGTCCCGACCAAATCCGTAATCGAATGCACCGCGTCGGCAATCATCGCCGCCGACCCGCCGAAAATTCCCGCAAAAAGTTTAAACGCCGACAACCCGACGTTTATCAAAATGCTGTTACGCGCAACCTTCATCGCAATCCGCTCGTTCGACTTATTCACACGAAACACCCCTTTATTATGTATAGTGAATCAATTTGATTCGCGTACCGTCGGCGTTAAATGCATTGTGGTGAGCGACCGGTTGTTTTCGGGTGCTTTTCCCGAAAACGACAACGAGCGAACCGCTTACAATGCATAGCCGACGGGACGCTTCCTAATTTGATTCACTGTATAACGCCGTTAAGAACCAAAACGACGATGCGGAAAATTGCGGGCTTAAACATATTTTCCGACAACGTCCGAACGGGCTTTCTCAAGTGCGTTCGACGTACCTACCCATAATATGCAAAAATCATTTGACAGTCAAACAGAACCGTTTTATAATTGAGGTCGCGGGGCACCCCCCTGTCCCGCTGTTAGGGATATAGTTCAGTTGGTAGAACGTCGGTCTCCAAAACCGGATGTCGTGGGTTCAAGTCCTACTGTCCCTGTAGTATCGGGTAACATGAAAAAGGTTGAGTTTACCGGGTGTCGGCAACAACTCAACCTTTTTTATTACATGGGCAAACCGATGTTATTGTGGGAGGTTTACATGGGTGAAGAGCAAAAAATGGCAGTGTTAGCGAAAGTCGCGTCTGTTTTAAACGAAAATAACATAACATGGGCGATTGGGGGTTCGTATTTATGTTACGTTAAAGGAGTAGATGGTTTCACGGGGTTTAATGATTTTGATGTTTCGACCTCCGGATTCGATATTGGAAATACTATTGCTCCATTGTTGAAAAAATTAAATGGATTTCAATCTTACCGCGAGAAAGATTTTTGTGAAGGCGAGATTGAATGCGTACTCCATGAATTTATAATAGATGGCGTTTCTTTTGATTTTGGCGACTGTTCCAGTTTTTCAGAAGTTTCGTTAGAGATTGCTGATTCTATTCTCATTGAGGGCGTTTCTGTTCCACTTCAATCCGTTAAAAAATGGGGGAGATATTATAAGTCTATGGGGAGACCGGAACAATCAGCTTGGTGTGAAGCGCATGTAGGGTGATTATCAGGTATCAACTCTCGCGGGAAAAGGGAATGTTAGCCCCGTCTCCGATGGTATATGCAAGCTGACACATGCAAAAGGAAGATTTTCCGAATTTTTTCGGAAAATCTTCCTTTTTTGGTTACCTTTTTTTGAAAATCTGCCGATATTTTATATAAGAAGCAAAACAATTCGGTTTTGCGCAAAATTAAATTATTCTACAGCGAGCGTACTTGAGAAGCCCGTTCGCCACACATGACAGGAGAGATGAAAATGAGCATCGTAAACTTGAGCGGGCTTACCGTCACGGAGGGCTCGTATCGCAGAGCGAGGCAAATTGTTGACGAAAGGTCGCAGGAAAACAGAAAAACCGGTTCCGAAGTTTTGGCGTCTTTGCGGGAAATGATGCCGGGTTGGACAATCACAACGTGCGCGAGCCAATGGGGCAACGGCGCGAGAAACTTGGAAATATCCGAAAGAACCTTGGAGCGCATGGCGCAAGACCCCGAGGCGATGGTGCGCTACAAGGCACTTGTTCTCGACCTCGAAGATGCTGTTCCCGCGCTTGAGGAATGGAAGCGCGAAAACCCCGGTCAATATTTCGAGTTCGGGCTGATGTTCGACAACGAAAATATCCGGGGCAGCGGATTGGTGCGAACCCTGCTCGGCGGCGAAACCCGCGAAACTTTCGACCTTCCGGAAAATGAAATGTCGCTTTGGGCAGATTTGATTCGCCAAAAACTCGACTCTCTTTCGCAAACCAACGCCGACAACGCCGCCGACACAAGCAACACAACAAGAAGCTGGATGGAATATTTGAGCTGAAGCGGGGCGCGTTCCCGCTGACGCCCTGAACTGAAAAGCCTCGAACCGGACATTTGCAGCGAACGCACTTTTCGGCGCGAACACGGAGCAACACCGCTCCACTTGTTCGCGCTCAATTGCGCGTTTGCCGCATGTCGAATTTCGAGGCTTTTTTTGTTGACACCGCCGGCAGGGCTGTGTATAATCCTAACGTTCTGACTTGCCCGAGTGGCGGAACGGCAGACGCGGTGGATTCAAAATCCACTATGGGTGACCATGTGGGGGTTCAAGTCCCTTCTCGGGCAATAAAAAAGCGACTTATGCAGTCGCTTTTTTATTGCCCGAAAAAGGGGATTACACTTGATGGCACAAAATTGTTTCAGCTATAGCCATTATTGATTCCTTGCTGACGTCCCTAAATTTAAACGCATACAGGATATGTTCAATATGGCGCGTAGGAATCGCAACCTTTTTGGGGCTTGCGTATGTTATCATTTTTAAAAACAAGTGCAGGGCGAAAGCCGCATTGATATGATATGACGGATTCTTGAGGTAAAAAAGCGGTGCAAGTTTCAGTAGCCAAAAACAGTACAGCGATGCCTCGTTACGTTCCGACATTTCAAGCCCATAGAAAACTTTGAAATAAACACGACGCTTTTCAACTCTTTCAATGATTTCAAGCAAGCCGTCTTTACTGCACTTAACATCATCAAGATTTATATTCGCCGCCTCGGTGGCATACGAACGAAACATGCGCGCCAGTTGGTCTGCTTTAGTCCGCATTTCGCTCGGGTCAAGCGGTACATACTCAATATAGTCGCTCATTGGTATAGACATGGTTACACATCCGACCCCCTCAGCAACTTCAAGCCATCCTCATCAACCATAGCATGTTGTATGTAGTCTGCATCGTCTGACATGAGTGCCTCGAAGAATGAAGTTGTTTTTGTATCACGAATCGGGCGATTGTGAATGCCGATTGTCGCCTGTTTTTCGCGAAACTTCCGAATGTCCTCGTCGGTTATTCCGAATGGTTGGTCGTTCATGGTGATACATCCCTCCCTATGAGTAGCTTGCTACGTTAAAGCCGCAGATTAACACATCTTACACGGATATGCAAGTTAATTTTCCCGTTTCAAAACAGTAAAACGGGATAAATGGGCAATAAAAAAGCGACTACACAGCCGCTTTTTTTATTGCCGCGCAAAATACTTCCAACGTTTGCGCAAGCTCTTCCACGGAAAGGAACGTCGGGGCGAAGCGCAGATTCGTATCAGCGGGGTCGATGCCGTGCGGAAAGGTCGCGCCGGCTTCGGTGATTAAAACGCCCTCGTCGCGACACAGCTCAAACACACGCTTCGCGCAGCCCGGCGGCGTTTCAACGGATATGAAATATCCGCCGCGCGGCGACGTGAATGTCGCGCCGGTGTCGGCGAGTTCGCGCGAAAATGTTTCAAGTGCAAGCTCAAATTTCGGACGCAAAATTTCCGCGTGTTTTTTCATGTGGGCGTCAACGCCCGCCAAATCCCCAAAATATCGCGCGTGGCGAAGCTGATTCACCTTGTCGGGCCCGATTGTTTGCATCGAAATCCGCCGCCGAACCAACGCCGCCGTTTCGCCCGCCGCCGCCAAACATGTCACGCCCGCGCCCGCAACGCTGATTTTCGAAAACGATGTAAACAAAACCGGACGCGATTCGTCGCCCGCCGTGCGGCACTCCTGCAAAATTCGGGGCAAAACCGGTCGCTCGCCGCTGAAAACATGCACAGGGTACGCATCGTCCCAAAGCAGCCGAAAATGCGGATGCGCCGTCGGCATCGCCGCCAGTCGCCGCACCGTTTCCGACGAATATACATATCCCTGCGGGTTCGAAAAAATCGGCACGCACCACATTCCCGCAACGCCGGCATCCCGCGCGAGCTCTTCCGTTGCCTCCAAATCCGGCCCGTTCGGCGTCATCGGAACAGAAATCATCTCAAGCCCGAAATATTCACACAACGAAAAATGCCTGTCGTAACCCGGCACAGGACAAATAAATTTCTCGCCCCGCTTCCACTTTCCTTCAAGCATCATCGTTGCAACGAAGTCGAACATCAGGTTCAGGCTCGAATTTCCGCCCACAATCACCTCGCCGGTATCCACCCGCAGCATTTCGGCAAAAATCCGCTTCATTTCCGGAATCCCGTCCGCGCCGCCATAATTCCTTACGTCCGTGCCGTCCTCCGCAATAAAATTTTCAAGCGGCGCGTTACACATTTCGTCGCACAGCGCGACCTGCTCGGCACACGGTTTTCCGCGCGTTGCGTTAATTGATAATTTTTTCATGGTTTTCTCCTTTTTTTTGAGTTCGCAGGGCTTCGCCCCGCACCCTACCCGCTTTTTGAAAAAAGCGGGGCAAAAACTTTAATTAAAATCGCGCATTCGCGCGATTTTTGAGTTTTTGTCGAACTTTTTTCAAAAAGTTCGTGGGGGTGTCGGGGGCGAAGCCCCTGACAACATTATTATCCAAGCACACCTTCAGCAATGCGTACCGCGCCGGTGGCGTCGGCGGAGTAGAAGTCCGCGCCGATTTTTTTTGCGTAGTCTTCGGTCAAAACTGCGCCGCCGACCATGATTTTTGCGGCGGGAGCATCGCGTCGCAAGAGCTTGATTGTTTCTTCCATTGATGCGACGGTTGTTGTCATCAAGGCGGAAAGCCCGACGAGCGGCGCGTTTTCGCGCAAAACTGCGACAACAACTTCTTCGGGCGGAACGTTTTTGCCGAGGTCGATTACATCGAAATTGTAGTTTTCCAACAACGTGCGCACGATGTTCTTGCCGATGTCGTGAATGTCGCCGTAAACGGTTGCAAGCACGATTTTGCCGCGCTTTTGGCTTTCGCCGGAGGTCGCCATGCCTTGGCGCAAAACTTCAAACGCCGCCGTTGCCGCCGACGCGCTTTTTAAAAGCTGCGGCAGAAAGGTTGTTCCTGCGGCGAAAGTCGCGCCCGCGTCGTCGAGCGCGGGAATCAAATGCGTGTTGATTATTTCGAGCGGCGCGTTATTTTGCAGCAATTCGAGGGTCATTTTTTTTGCGTCGTCCTCAAGGCCGGCGGCGATTATTTCGCGAAGAGTTCGAGCAGCGGTTGCCGTTCCCGGTTGAGCCGCGCGAACGCGCTCGGGCGCAGCGTACGATTGAAATGCGGCTACGTATTCGGTGCAGTTTTCGTCGCGACCGTCGAAAATTTTGTGCAAAATAAGCGCGTTTTGCGCGGCAACGGGATTCGCGATTGCGGCGGAAAGCCCGTTGTGCGCCGCAAGCACGATGAAAATTTCGTTCAGCGTTTCTCGCGCCGGCAAACCGAACGACACATTCGACACGCCCAAAACAGTGCGAATGCCCCGCTTGTGAAGTTCTGCCACGGCTTCGAGCGTAATTTTCGCGTTTTCGGTGTTGGTGCTGAGCGTCATCGTAAGCGCGTCAACAACGACGTCGTGAGGCGGAATGCCGTGCTCCGCCGCCCGCGCGATTATTTTTTCCGCAACGGCAACGCGCCCTGCGGCAGTTTCCGGAATGCCGTCGTCGTCAAGCGCAAGCGCGATTACCGCCGCGCCGTATTTTTTTACAATCGGCAGAACCGCCGCAAGCGATTCCTCCTTGCCGTTGACCGAGTTCAGCAGAGGCTTGCCGTTATACACGCGAAGTGCCGCTTCCGCCGCCGCAACGTCGGATGTGTCAATAACAAGCGGCGCGGTCGTGACGCCCTGCACCGCTCGCACTGCCTCCGCGAGCATTTTTTTCTCGTCGATACCCGGCAGCCCGACATTTACATCCAACAAACCGGCACCCTGCCCAACCTGCGCCAAAGCCTCATTGCAAACGAAGCTCATATCGCCGTCGCGCAACGCCTTTTTCAGCTTGGGCTTGCCCGTCGGATTAAGACGCTCGCCGATAATTGTTAAACTTTCGCCGAGCGTTACGGTTTGCGCACCGGATGTGATGCGGGTGCGAGAGTTTTTGGGGGAAACTTTTTTTGAAAAAAAAGTTTCCCCCAAACCCCCTTCAAAAAAACTTTTTTCGGAAACCGCGCTTTGCGCGGTTTCCTGTTCGGGGTCAAGGGGGGCGTTCCCCTCCTTGGGGGGGGGGTGGGGGGCAAAGCCCCCTGACAGCGCGTTTATCATCGCGCGGATATGCGCCGGGGTTGTGCCGCAACATCCGCCGAAAACATCGCCGCCGAGGTCGGAAGCGGCTTTCATTTGCGCGGCGAAGCCTTCGGGGTCGAGGTCGAAAACGGTTTTGCCGTCGATGAGCTTAGGCATACCGCCGTTAGGGTTGAAAATAATCGGAATTTGCACGGCAGCACGAAGGGTCGCAAGATGCGCCTGCATTTCGACCGGCCCGAAGCCGCAATTTAATCCGACGGCACACGCACCGAGGGATTCGACCAAAACGGCGGCTGTTTCGATGTCTGCGCCGGTGAGCAGACGACCGTTTTTGTCGGGCGAAAATGTAACCATAACGGGCAGGTCGGAATTTTCTTTTGCGGCAAGCATCGCCGCCTTGATTTCATATGTGTCCGACATTGTTTCGATTAGAATTAAATCTGCGTCCGCGCCGGCGCGTACCATTTCGGCAAAAATTTCAACGGTTTCCTCGAAAGGCAAATCGCCGGCGGGTTCGAGAAGTTTGCCCGTCGGTCCGATGTCGAGGGCGACCCTGCAAAGCGGGGGGTGAGAGCCGGGGGAATATGTCGGGTGCGGCGCGTGCTCTCGAAGCCGAGTGGCATCGGCAGCCGAACCGGCTTCGAGGGAATGTGTTGCGCCCGACTCTTGCCCCCGGCGTTCATCGCCCGCTTGGCGGATTGACCGGCGGATTTCGACAGTTGAACCGGCTTCGAGGGAATGTGTTGCACCCGACTCTTGCCTCCGGCTCTCATCGCCCGCTTGGCGGATTGACCGGTGGCTTTCGACAGTTGAACCGGCTTCGAGGGAATGTGTTGCACCCGACTCTTGCCTCCGGCTCTCATCGCCCGCTTGGCGGGCGGCGCGGCGGGCGAGTGCGATTCCCGCCGAAATAAGTTGCGCGGGAGTGTAGCCGGTATCGGCAAGTTTCAGGCGATTTGCGCCAAAAGTGTTTGCTTTTAAAATGTTCGCGCCCGCCGCCGCGTATGCCGCGTGAATTTCGAAAATTGCGTCGGGGTTGGTGATGTTCCAAATTTCCGGCAGAGTATCAAGCCCTTGCGCTTGCAAAAGCGTTCCCATTCCACCGTCGAAGAAAAGTTTATCAGTGTTCATTTGTGTGACTCCTTTTTTGATTTTTCCGCCAACGAGTGAATACATAAAGCCCCGCGCCGAGCAAAAGCATGTTCATGCACATGAAAATGTGAACCGTAGCATTTGCTAAAGGAAATCTTCCAAATAAGTGGGCAAACATATAGCCGATACCTTGTGCGGGTGTGTAAAACAAGTCCTGCATCGCCCAAGAAATTCGACTTAACTGCTCGCTATCGACAGGCAACAGATGCCTGAACGCCCACCACGCGTAGTTAAATACAACGGCATACATCACGAAAATCCAATAAAGATACGTGAGGAAAAATTTTTCGGATTTTATGACCACCGCAACGAGTGTTGCCATAATCCATACAGATAAAAATAAAAACGGCAATACGTCAGACACCCAAATATTCAGTAACGCAAGCGGGCGGGACGGGTGAAATCCCATCTGCTGAATCACAAAGCCGGTCAAGGGAAGGGATACGCCTCTCCGCCGAGCCTCAAAATCAAGTATCGGAAAAATCACAAACGACGAAAATAAAACGCAGACTATCAGCGCGATTTCTGTTCCTCGCATTTTTTTCATACGCAGCCCCCTTGTTTGTTACGTCCCGCCTGTCGGAGCGAAGCCTTTCCTACACGACGCGCCGCTATCGTAAACGCACTTGAAAGACCCGTTTGGACGTCGCCGGAAAACGCACAGATGGCGCGGGAAAAGTGTGCCTGCCGGTGTCCGCGTTTTTTTCGTCGCGCCTTCACAGTTCTCAATGGTCTCAAGTGCGTTCGTCGTCGGCGAAGGTTTTCGCGCTACCTGAAAATTTCCGACAAATTTTTCATTATACTTCCGGCGATTTCGGGCTTGTTCATTGTATAGATGTGAATATTGTTCACGCCGTTTGCGATTAAGTCGATAATTTGCTCGGAGGCGTAGGCGATTCCCGCCTGACGCATGGCTTTCGGGTTGTTGGAAAAGCGGTCTGTGATTGCTTTGAATCGCGGCGGAACCGGCGCGCCCGACAGCTTGAATATCCGCTGAATTTGCCGCGCATTTGTTACCGGCATAATTCCGGCGACAATCGGCACGTTTATGCCGTTTTTCAACAGTCGGTACATAAAATTGTACAGGATATTATTGTCGAAGAACATTTGCGTGGTTAAAAATTCGCAGCCCGCGTCGATTTTTATTTTCAAATTTTCGATGTCGTGCTGCCATGTTCCCGCTTCCGGATGCCCCTCGGGGTAACACGCGCCGCCCACGCAAAAGTTGCCGCGCTTTTTAATTTCCGCGATAAGGTCGCTTGCGTAGCGAAAATCGCCGCTGTTTTCCGTAACGCCCGGCGGAAAATCGCCGCGAAGTGCCATGATGTTTACGATGCCGTTTGCTTCGAGGTCGTCGAGCATTTCGGAAATTTCGTCGCGTCTGAGTTCCATCGCCACAAGATGCGCCAACGAAGAAACGCCGCCCGCTTCGACTTCGCGCACAACCTCAAGCGTATTTTGCGAACCGCCGCCACCCGCGCCGCATGTTACGCTGATAAACGACGGCTTTAAATCCGCGCATTCGCGTACAATTTTTTTCATATCGGCAAATCCCGCGCCCGGTTTCGGGGGGAAAAGTTCTAACGAAACCGTGATTTCGCGTGAAGTGAAGATTTCGCTTATTTTCATATTTTGCCTGCTTTCGTTTGATTTTGAAGTTTTTGTGGAATCAATCGGTAACCGGTTGGCTACCAATTGCAACAGCGCGCGAAGTAAACACTTCCCGTTGCGCAGCAGATTTTGCGAAAATAATTTTAGCACCTTTGCACTTGACGAGCAATGTGCGCGGTTGCGGACCTATTTACGAAAACAAATGCACTGCGATATGATTGACGCAAAAATAAAGCACATCCGAATCTCGGTCGGCAAGCGAATTATATGTATAGGCGACATTCACGGATTGTGAATTACGAAAAATTTCCGGTCGGATAGTGAAGTAATCATCGCGAACACCCTTGCGAAGCCTGTTCATGTGAAGCAAACTCAAAAACCGAAATTGCTTGACGCTCTGCCGGCGCAGCTATAGAATTACAAAAAACCCAAAAGGAGCGTGCGGCATGAAAAATGTACCTAAAATCAATATGGGAATCGTTGCGGTAAGCCGGGACTGTTTTCCGATTACTCTTTCGGAAAAGCGGCGCAAAGCCGTTATTGCGGAAGCGCAAAAAGCCGGCTTAAAGCTGACGGAAATTCAAACGACTGTTGAAAACGAACAACACGCAATGAAAGCACTGGACGAGCTTAAAACAGCGGGATGTAACGCGCTTGTTGTGTTTCTCGGAAACTTCGGGCCGGAAGGGCCGGAATCCATGCTTGCGCAAAAATTCGACGGACCGGTAATGTTTGTTGCGGCCGCCGAAGAAAGCGCGGCAGATTTGATTCAGGGTCGCGGCGACGCTTATTGCGGAATGCTTAATGCATCGTATAACTTGGGGCTTCGCGGCGTTCGCGCATACATTCCGGAATATCCCGTCGGCACGGCGTCCGAAGTTGTTGAGATGATTACCGAATTTGTTCCCGTTGCAAAAATTCTTGTGGGTCTGAAAAAGCTGAAAATTTTCGGATTCGGACCGCGCCCCTTCGATTTTGTTGCGTGTAACGCGCCCATCAAACCGCTTTACGACCTCGGCGTCGAAGTGCAGGAAAATTCCGAACTCGACCTCTTTGCCGTTTTCAACGCCAACGCAAACGACCCGCGCATCGAAAAAGTTGCGGCCGACATGGCGGCAGAACTCGGCGGCGGCAACAAGCAATCCGGCATTTTGCCGAAACTTGCACAGCTTGAAATCACGCTTCTCGACTGGGCGGAGAAAAACGTCGGCGCAAGCGAATTTGTTGCGTTTGCAAACAAATGTTGGCCTGCGTTTCAAACGCAATTCGGCTGTGTGCCGTGCTATGTAAACAGCCGTTTTACCGAGCGCGGAATCCCCGTTGCCTGCGAAACCGACATTTACGGCGCGTTGTCCGAGTACATTTTAACCTGCGCAACCGAGTTGCCCCCTACCCTTCTGGACATCAACAACACCGTGCCGAGCGACCTGTTCAAAGCCGGCGGCGACAAGTTCAAAGGCTATACGGAAAACGACGTTTTCATGGGCTTCCACTGCGGCAACACCCCGATTTCTCTGCTCAAAAAAGGCGAAATGAAGTATCAGCTTATAATGAAGCGTCTGCTTGAGCCGGACAACGACCCCGACATCACGCGCGGAACACTCGAAGGCGCATTAAAATCCGGCGACTTAACGCTCTTCCGCCTCCAATCCACCGCCGATTGCACATTGCGCTCGTACATTGCTCACGGCGCAGCCATCGACGTTGACCCGCAAACCTTCGGCGCGGTAGGCGTAATCGCCGTACCGGAAATGGCACGCTTCTATCGTCATGTTCTTATCGCGAAACGCTACCCGCATCACGCCGCAATGGGTTACGGCCACATCGGCAAAGCCCTCTTCTCCGCAATGAAAATGCTCGGCGTATGCGACGTTGCATACAATCAGCCCAAAGGCACACTGTACTGCGGCGAAAATCCGTTCGCGTAAATTTAATCCGCGTTCACAGCCCGAAATACCGGGATTCTGATACGCCTTAACGAAAGCAAGAAAACAGCCCCGAAACCTCCAATCGAATTGGTTTGTTTCGGGGTTGTTTTATTTCAGGGGCATTACTCTGAAGCCCACAAATTTTTTTATAATTTTTGCCCCGCTTTTTTTAAAAAGCGGGTGGGGGCGCGGGGGCGAAGCCCCCGACAACATGAGGCATACCGTTTAAAGTTTGAAAAATGCAACCAACTGTTTAAGCAGCTCCGCTTGCGAATTTAACTCCTCCGATGCCGACGCCGCTTCCTCGGAAATAGCCGAATTAGCTTGCGTTACATTTGATATTTGTTCGATGCCGGTGCTTATATTCGCAATAGCCTCGGCCTGCTCTTTTGATGCGGCGGAAATTCCGCTGATTACTTCTAAAACTTCGCTCACGCCCGCAACAATGGCATCAAGTGATTCGGCGGTTGTTCCCGCGACAGCCGAACCGGCGTCCACGCGGCTGATTGAATCGCGAATCAGCGCGGTGGTTTCGGTTGCGGCGGTTTGGCTTCGTCCTGCAAGACTGCGAACTTCGTCGGCTACAACGGCAAAACCTTTGCCGTGTTCGCCCGCGCGGGCGGCTTCCACTGATGCGTTAAGCGCGAGCAGGTTTGTTTGAAAAGCGATGTCCTGAATCGTTTTGACAATTTTGTCGATACCGCGCGACGATTCTTTAATTTTTGACATTGCCTCCACCATTTGACCCATGGCGTCGTTACCTTCGCGGGCAACGACGGTTGATTTGTTCGAGAGTTCATTAGCGGCAAGCGCGTTATCCGCGTTGCGTTGTGTTTGTCGGGTAATGGTTTCTACGGTGAAGTTAAGTTCTTGTACCGAGCTTGCCTGCTCTTGCACACCCTCGGATAATTCGTTCGCGCTTTCGGAAATTTGATTCGCGCCCGACAATACTTGGTCGGATGCGACAGAAATTTCCGAAACGGTTTTGTGAAGCGTCTTTATGATATTTTTAATCGACTCCTTGATTTTGTAAAAGTCGCCGTTAAAAAATATATCAATGTGCCGCGTCAGGTTGCCCTTTTCCACTTCGCCCAAACAGACGGCAATTTCGTTAATATATGCCGACATATTTTTAATCATTTCGTTTGTGTCGTTTTTAATCGCCAAAAAGTCGCCGGCGTAATCGCCCTTAACAAAGGTATCAAACCCGCCCTCTTTAAGCGCGGCCAACGAATTTCGAATTTCCACAATAGGAGCATCTACCGCTTCGGCTATACTGTTCAGCCCGAGCATAATTTTACGCCAATCGCCTTCATACTTGTCCGCGCTTATATGGAAAGCTAAATCGCCTTTTACTGCGGCGGCGTCAATCATTGCGGTTACTTCCGCGCTTACGCTTTTCAGGTTTTCGATAACAGAACGGGTTGCGTCCGGCAACGCTTTCCAATCCCCTATCATATCTTTATCGTAAACATCCGCGTCAAAATCGCCGACACTAATTTGCTCAAGCGTATGAACCGTACTCATTATTGCAGCTTCAATTTCGTCGTAGGAAGAGTTTGTATGTTCGACTATTTCCCTGAACGAATTTTGATACTTGCTCATGTCTATCCGATACTTGCTGTCGCCCGAAACCATATATGCTTCGTAGGCGATGTTCAAATCATCAACCATATTTTTAATAACGCCCACCAAACCGAGAACATCCAGCGTCAGCGCACCTATTTCATCGGGCGGAATTTTTTCGCTGTCGATGTTTACATTAACATTTCCCGCCGCCACATTTTTGATATTTTTCGCAAGAGATTCAAGCGGCTTCAGGGCTTTTGTAATCAACAGGAACATAACTATTGAAATCGCGGCACTTCCGAACGACGCAACAATAATTATATTACGCATACTCGTACCGACTGTACGGTTTGCAGCTTCGCCGGAAATGCCGATGTCGAACACATCGCCCGAGTTGCCGTACGCAATGTCGTCGCGAATATACACCTCAACGCCGAAAATATCTTCAACCCTGCTTATAACGTCACCGTATCCGATTACCCGATTAACAACCGCAACACCCAAAAATATATCTCCGTCGGTAATCGGAGATGCGGAAGTCATTACCATATATGCGCCGGGGACGGGTGTGTAAAAAGTAATCGACCCCGGTCCCGCCTCCGGAGCGTCGCTGACATCATCGCCGTAAGAATCGCGCATATGCGACCGCGCAACCGCAACCCCGTCCGCATTGATAATAATAATTTCATCCGCCCCGAAATGCCGCTTGCGGTCGTACGCGAATTGCCAAATTGCATTTCTGTCGCCTTCGTGCATAAGCCGAACCAACTCTGCGCTGTCGCCTGTTGCGAAAGCCGCGTTCGCGGTTAATTGCTCGTAAGCATCAAGCTGCGCACGCACCGTTTGTTGCGCGGCCGTTACCCTGTCTGCTTCAAAATCATCCGTCAACCCTCGCAAAGTTATGCCAACAATAAAAAGTACGCACGAAAACATTACGAACATTCCGATAAGTGAAGGGAAAGTTATTCTGCTTCTGAAGGTGTTAAACATGCGAAATCTTTTGCTGTATCGGTTGTCGGATACAGCGAGATGTATGAGAATTACGCATACCGCAAAGCCCATCGAGGTGGTGTTAATATCTGCCGGCAAAAGATTAAGCAAATATGTAACGCTGCCCACCGCCGTTGCCAACAGCGCGAAAGAATACAGCACGGCGGCAGAGCGATTACCGTTTTTAATAAACCCGTAATAAATCACGATAAAACAACTGCCCCACGTCAGCAAATAAGATGAAATTGTATGCGGCACAAACCACGCCCCCATCGAATACTCAACAACGCGAGGCCAAACCGCAACGTATTCAACATTTCTGAAAAGCGAATGCGCACCGGGCGCAAGCGACAGCAAACCGGTTACGGCAGGCACAATGCAAATCAGAACAATTACATATGCGGGCAGTTTGCGCTTCGGCAGAAAAAATCCGAACGTAACCGCAAAAAGTGCCACCGGCGCAAAGGCAACGAATATATTTACAATACTCCATACGTAAACATTTACAGCAACGTTGAAAATCAGCAGAATCGCAAAATCTGCGGCCAGCCAACCGAGCACCAAAATACAAAAAGCTGTAAATGCGGAATTTTTTCGTCCGCGCTTGCCGTTTACCCGCACGGCAACCAAAACCGAAACTACCAGTAGGAGCAAAAGCATATAAATTGCTCCCGCTAATGAATTAGCCATACCCTTCACCTCATAAATCAGAAATTATTGGATTTCCGCCCGAAATCCAAACAATTATAGCAGTTTTTAACTCGGTACGTAAAGTA
>WQVC01000017.1 GCA_009781765.1 Defluviitaleaceae bacterium
CCTTCCATATACTGCGGCGGGTGGTACTGGTGTTGCGGGCGGTACGTGGTGTTGCAGGTGGTACATGGTGTTACATGCAACCGTTATACAGCGGCTTCGGCACGGAGCGGTGCGGTCAGTTTCGGGGCGAACCCCTTCCTGAGATGGCAAACAACGTCCTTTGGCATGGAAGCGACTGCTTAATTCCTCGGTTGCAAAGCAAGTATATCCCAATCGTCTTACGGTGATATCCGGAACCGTTCCAGGAATTTTTCCAGGAAATTTTCCGGGCATTTTTCCGAGATGCCGGCACAGCTCAAGCTATTTTTCAACACTCTCTATAATCAATCTCATTCAGCATCGCGTTAATTTCATTGCCCGCAAGCAAAATAACCGCAACGGTATCCAGCCACAAAATCAGTACAAACACTCCCGCAAAACTGCCGTAAATTGCCGGCAACTGCGAGAAATTTTTCGTAATAAAACCAACCGCCATACTCGCAATAACCCACGCAATAACCGTTGCCGCCGCGCCGGGAAAAATATGTCGTGCCGGAAGCGGCTTTGCGCAAGCCAATTTGTAAATAAACGACGTGAAAATAAACAGAATAAATAACGCCGCAAAAAAACTGATTAAATTTCGCCCGAAAACCAACAGCGCAAGCATGATTATCAGTGCGGCGGAAAAAATCAGCGTAAGCGCGAAGGAAAGTCCTACTCTCGCAAAAAATCCGCGTTGTTCTTCAACGCCGTACGCCAAGTTCGTGTAGCGAATAACCGCGCGAAATCCGTTCGTGGTGTTGTAAACGGAAAAAAATAACGCCGCCGATAAAATTCCGCCGCTTCGCGCATCTGTAAGCTGCGTAACAAAATACATAACAAGTTCCGAAGCATCCGGCGGCAAAATTCCGTAAAGCCCTTCAAAAATCGCCTGCTCGTCAATATCCAAAAATCCCATCAGCGACATCAAAAAAATCAGAAACGGAAAAAACGCAAGCAAAATTCGCAATGTTAAACCGGCCGCACGTTCAAGAACATTATCGCGGTCGCATTTGATGATTAGGTTGAAAATAAAAATCGCAAATTTCGGCATGGGGTTCTCCTGTGTCAAAATAATACTACGGGGCTTCGCCCCGCACCCCACAAACTTTTTGAAAAAAGTTTGACAAAAACTTTCTTAAAAATCGCGCGAAGCGCGATTTTTGATAATTTTTGCCCCGCTTTTTTTAAAAAGCGGGTGGGGGTTCGGGGGCAACGCCCCCGAGAATTTGAACTTGCTAATCACATGGTCATAACATAGAATAAACGGTATATAATTTTTCATCCCGGGAGGAACAAATGAGTACACAAGAACTCACTCGCAGTGCGGTAAACTTCAAAGTGGCGCGAAGCAATTTATTGCTCGTGGTTGTGCTTACGGTGGTAAATATATTTTTGCTTGCCTTCGGCACGGAGTTTAACCTTCTTTTTTCCGCAACAATACCGCAGTTAATCACGGCGTTCGGCGTCGGAATTGCCGACGAAATCGGAAGCGGAGCAATCGCGGTTATCGCCGTTGTGATTGCGCTTGCCGCAACGTCGGTTTATTTGATTTGCTGGGCATTGTCGAAGCGGACGCGCATTTTTATCTTGGTCGCGCTTGTAATTTTTTCAATCGAAACAATTGTTTTTTTAATCGTTACGCTTGGCGGGCTTATTGTGGGGCTGTTCAGCTTTTGGACGGTTATCGAACTGGCGTTTCACGGTTGGATTTTGTATTATTTGGTCATCGGAACAATTGCGTGGTCGAAGCTCTCCAAAGTAACGGCAGAGCAAATTGACGCCGCGCAAACGCAGCTTCAAAACATGGAGGCAAGTTCTGCGCTCGACGATATTTCCGACGGCGAAGGAGAATAATCTTGCGAAACCTTACACTTCTCACCGATTTTTACGAACTCACCATGATGCAGGCGTATTTTCACGTTGAAGCAAAAAACGGACGCCGGCAGGAAGCCGTGTTTGACATGTTTTATCGCGAAAATCCGTCCGGATACGCTGTTGCGGCGGGGCTTGAGCAAGTCATCGACTATATAAACGAACTCGCGTTTCACGACGACGACATCAACTACCTGCGTTCGACGGGCGTTTTTTGCGAGGATTTTCTCGCGTACTTAAAAAATTTCAAATTTACGGGAAGCATAAACGCCGTTCCGGAAGGCACCGTCGTTTTTCCCGGTGAGCCGTTGGTGCAGGTAATCGCCCCAATCATGGAAGCGCAGTTGATTGAAACGGCAATTTTGAATATCATCAATCATCAGAGCCTTATCGCGACAAAAGCGGCGCGAGTTTGTTGGGCGGCAAAAGGCGACCGCGTTTTGGAATTCGGTTTGCGTCGTGCGCAAGGGCCGGACGCAGGCGTTTACGGTGCGCGTGCAGCAATGATTGGCGGTTGCGCGGCAACAAGCAATGTGCTTGCGGGGCGGCTTTTCGATGTTCCCGTACAAGGCACACACGCCCACAGTTGGATAATGTCGTTCGCGTCCGAGCTTGAAGCCTTTCGTTATTATGCCAACATTTATCCCGATGCATGTATTTTGCTTGTTGATACCTACGACACGTTAAAATCCGGCATCCCGAACGCAATTACGATTTTTCGCGAAATGCGCGACGCCGGCAAAGAGCTGAAAAGCTACGGCATTCGCCTCGACAGCGGCGACTTGGCATACCTTTCAAAAGCGGCGCGAAAAATGCTTAACGAAGCCGGTTTTCCGGATGCATTTATCTGCGCGTCGAACGACTTGGATGAATATGTAATCAGCGAATTAAAAATGCAGGGCGCGGAAATTTCTGTGTGGGGCGTCGGCACGAATTTGATTACGTCGAAAGATAATCCGGCGTTCGGCGGAGTATATAAGCTCGTTGCGATTCAATCCGGCGACGACCGCCGAAATACGCTTAAACTTTCCGAAGACCCGCTGAAAATCACAAACCCCGGCGTTAAAAAAATTTTTCGCCTTTACGACGCGGCTTCGGGTAAGATGAAGGCGGACTTGCTCGCCCTCGCCGACGAGGAGTACACAAACGACGACGATTTAACGATTTTCGACCCGATTGCAACATGGAAGCAAATGAAACTTCGCGCCGGCGAGTATATTATTCGCGAGCTTCTGCGCCCGGTGTTTCGCGCCGGCGAATGCGTGTACACAAGCCCGGCCGTAACCGAAATTTGCGCCTACGCCGCCCGCGAACGCGACACTCTCTGGGACGAACATAAACGCTTGGTCAAACCGCAATTCATGCCGGTTGACCTGTCGCAAAAATTGTATGATTTGAAAAATGAAATGATTGAGGCATTGCGAAAATAAAAGCACTGCGAAAATAAAAGGAGGCATTCACATGCAAACAGCAAAGGATTTGGCAGCAAAGTTGAAAGAAAAAAGAGGCTTCGAGCTGAAAATGTTAATCGGGCTTGACGGATTCGTTGACGAAATAATGCACCCCGTTGACAAGCGGCAGGATTTTCAAAATTTTACGCGCATCAAAACAATCGCGGAGTTCGGCGAGCGGATTTCCAAGGCGGCGGGACTCAGCACGAACATCGAAATGGTAACGATTCAAACAAAACTCGGCGGCAACGGCCCGATTTTGTCAAACGCGCTGATTGAATACGGCGTGAGGCTTACGTATGCCGGCGCGCTCGGTGTGCCGGACATTCATCCCGTTTTTCGTCCCATGGCGGAAAAAGCCGAGGCAATTTATTCCGTGTGCCAACCCGGCCACACCGACGCTTGCGAATTTGAAGACGGCAAAATTTTGTTCGGCAAACATGCCGGCTTGGGCAATCTCACTTGGCACATTTTTAAAGAAGGCTTGGGCGGCGCGGAAGGCATTGCGAAAATAGCCGGCGACTGCGACCTTTTCGGCATGGAAAACTGGACGATGATGCCGCATATGAGCGAAATTTGGCAGGGTTTAATCGACGAAGTATTTCCGCTTTTGCCGGTTCAGGGTGAAAAACCCCTCGCCTTCTTCGACCTCGCCGACCCCGAAAAACGCACCAAAGACGACATCAAACGCGCAATGACTTTAATCGGCAAATTTGAAAGAAAATTCCGTACAATTTTGGGCTTGAACGAAAAAGAAGTTTACGAAATCGCGGAAGTTTTGGATGTTGCCGTCGGCGATTCCCCCGACAAACTGCGTGACACCGTTATGGCGGTTGCGGGCGAACTCGGCATTTACTGCCTCATGGTGCATCCCGTTCGCAGCGCGTGTTGCGCAATCGACGGCAAATATTACACTGTTGACGGCCCGTTTTGCGCAAAACCCAAACTCACAACCGGCGCGGGCGACAACCTGAACGCCGGCTTCTGCCTCGCACAGGCACTCGGGCTTGACCCGCTTGCGTCGCTTACTTTGGGCGTTTCAACCTCCGGCTTTTACGTTCGCAACGCAAAAAGCCCCACCTTCGACGAGGTAATCCGGTTCGCCGAGGATTGGGGCAACGGAAAGGTGTCCGCCTGATGTGCGTTTTTTGCAAAATTGTCGCGGGAGAAATTCCGTGCTTCAAGCTCTTCGAAGACGAACATTTTATCGCAATATTGGACCGCTTTCCCTCCGCTCCCGGACACGCACTGATTATTCCCAAGCGGCACGCGGCGGATTTATTCGAGCTTAACGACGCCGAAGCCGCCGGCATTTTGCCTCTCGCAAAGCGCGTTGCCGAAAAAATTCGCGCCGAGCTTTCGCCCGACGGAATAAATATTGTGCAGAACAACGGCTCTGCCGCCGGGCAGGAAATTTTTCACTACCATATGCACGTTGTTCCGCGAAAAAGCGGCGACGGCATCAAATTTCACAACCCGCCCACCGACCCGCCGCTTGACGAACTCGCCGCGATTGCGGAGATGTTGAAAATATTTTAGAAATCCTTTCTCGCGAGGCGAGAACCGGTCTGAATCCGCCGGTTCTCGCCTCGTTTTCAATTGCTGACAAAACACGCCCGTCATTGCCGGAGCAGTTTCCGGTGCAATCAAAAAACCGCACATTCGTGCGGTTTTTTGATTGCACCGATTTCGTCCGAAAGCGGATTATCGTGAATCAAATTAAGGAGCGTCCCATCGGCTATGCATTGTAAACGGTTCGCTCGATGTGTTTTTCTGCGAAAAACACCGGTCTCTCACCACAATGCACTTGACGCCGACGGGACGCAAAATCAAATTGATTCGCTCTATCGCTGCACTTTAATTTTGTTGTACATATCAATGTATTCGCCGGCGGCTTTATGCCACGAATACTCGCCGAGCATGGCATTTTTGACCAAGCGTTCCCAGTCGGGCGAATGATACAACTCGTTTGCCTGATGAATCGCCCACATCATGGCACTTGCAACGTAGTGTTCGAAAACGATGCCGTTGCCCTGCTTTGTTTCGCGGTTGAAATGCTGCACAGTGTCGGCGAGACCGCCGGTTTTGCGCACAAGCGGAATTGTTCCGTAGCGCATCGCAAAAAGCTGCCCCAGTCCGCAGGGTTCATATACCGACGGCATCATAAAAACGTCGGAGGCGGCGTAAATTTGCTGCGCCAAATGCGCGCTGAACGTGATATTCGCGCTTACTTTGTCGGGAAAACGCCACGCAAAATGCCGGAACATGTTTTCGTATCGGCTTTCGCCTGTGCCGAGAATTACAAGCTGCACATCCATGCACAAAAATTCTTCCATTATAATGGAAAGAACGTCTAAACCTTTTTGCTCAACGAGGCGCGTAACCATGCTGAATATCGGCGCGTTTGTTACGGGAAGGCGTAAATCTTCCTGCAAGCGACGCTTGTTTTCGAGCTTTTTTTCCGGCGTGTCGGCGTTGAACGGTACGAAAATATGCGGGTCATTTTCCGGGTCGTTTGCGATGATGTCGATGCCGTTTGTTATGCCGTAAATTTGCCCGAGTTCGCCCGCACGACGGCGCAAAAGCCCGTCCATTCCGTAGCCGTAATCGGGCGTTTGAATTTCGCCGGCGTAAGTTTCGCTTACGGTGCTTACGGCGTCGGCGTGAGTGATTCCCGCCTTCAAATAGCTGATGTTGCCGTGAAATTCCAAGTCGCCGCCGGTGAAATAGCCGTCGTTAAGCCCGACAGCCCACAAAATTTCGCGTCCGAAAACGCCTTGGTAGTGCAGGTTGTGAATCGTGAACAGGCTTTTCATGTCGGCGTAGAAGGTGAAACCCTTGTAAACATCGCGCAAATACGTAGGCCCGAGACCCGTGTGCCAGTCATTAAAATGAACGATGTCGGCTTTAAAGCCGATTCGCGAAAGCATTTCGACCGACGCCTTTGTGAAAAACGCGAACCGCTCGAAATCATCGCCGTATCCGTAGTAATTATCCCGCGCGAAATAGAAATCGTTTTCGATGAAATAGACAGAATCGCCGTCGCCGTGGGCATCAAGAGCGTAAATTGCGGCATCTTGCGCGCGCCACGACAAATGAACGGTAAAATCCGCAACCTTTTTTGTATCTGCCATGTATTTTTGCGGAACGGTTTGATATTTAGGCAAAACCACACGCATATCTACGCCCATATCACGCAAAGCCTTGGGCAGCGAACCGGCAACGTCGCCAAGCCCGCCGGACTTCGAATACGGATTAACTTCCGTTGATACAAGCAAAACTTTCAAAGTTTTTTTGTCTTTCGGCATTTTAAAACCTCCTAAACATGTAGAAAATTATACCGGTTCGGGTGGAAAAGTAAAGCCGAGGATCAAGGGGCTGTGTTGCTTCTGGAAATTACACGTCAATCCGGTTCTGTTCCGAAACTCTCCGTGATGCTGCGAATCGGAAGCATAACCCTGCCGTCTGCAATCTGCGGGGGAACGTCCATCGTTATTTGCTCGCCGTTTCTGAACAAAATATTGCTGCCGACCTGCATTGTAACGATTATGTCATCCTTCACAATTGTAATTGTTTGAGTAGGTGCATCAAAATCAACCTGTGCGCCGAGTTCTTCGGAAATTGTTCGGAGCGGCATAAGCGTCCCGTCGTCTTCAAAAATTTGCGTCGGAATCACACCAAAAATTAACCCCGCCCCGAATGTGATGAATACTGTCATGCAAGCACCGGCAATGCTCATTCTTTTGCCGGTTATGCCCATGATAGATGCGATTCTTTTTTTCATGCTGTTTTTGCCGCCGTAATAACTTGTGGATAATGCTGTTTTCAACTTCGACTTATACTTCACAACGCCGATAATTGCTTCAATGTAAAGCTGACGCACATCATCATCCGCGTTTTTTACAACCTCGGCATCGCATGACATTTCACATAAATTTGCAATTTCATTTGCCACCGGGTAAACAACGGGATTGAACCAATGCATCGCCGTTGCAACCAGAACAATACACTTATACAAGAGGTCTTTTCGTTTGTAATGAACAAGTTCGTGTTTGAGAATAAATCGAAGTTCATCGTGAGCTGTTTCGACTGTCGGAAGAAAAATTCTCGGCCTGAACAAACCAATCAACATGGGGCTTCCCGCGCTCGAACAAACGTATATTTCAATGCGCCGGGTTATTTTCATTTCTTTTTTTAAGTTATTCAGCAAGCTGAGTATTTGTTCGTCCGTGATGACTTCGCTCCAACGCTCGGTTGTTTTGACAAACCGATAATGCTTTAATGCGTGGCAGAGCAAAAAAATAACCACTCCGACAAACCATACTGCCGCAGCAATCTGCCACCACGAAACGCTTGTTGCAGCAGGGTAAACGGCGGCATGTTCAATTGTTTGCGCAAAAGGCAGCGTTTCGTTATTTACCTGCATTTGAAAAACGGGCGATATATTCCATCGCGGGCGGAACGGCATTATCAGCCCGAACACAATAACCAGCCATGTGTAATAAAACCCCTTTTCCGAATAACGCTTAGCCAGAAACGACGTACATACCATATAAATTAACGCAATTGCCGACATAACAACGGAAGCCGTAAGCAACGAAATCATAAAGTATTGCATATTAAGCCCTCCGTTCTTTTGCCCATTGGAGTAATTCATCAATATCCGCATCTGTTACAGCATCATCGCTGTACAAAGTGGAAACAAGATTGAGAAATGAATTGTTATGAAACTGTTTTGCAAAATTGCCCGTTTCAAATTTCAAATAATCATCCTTGCTTACCAACGGAAAATAGGTTCGCTCTTTTCCGTGCTTTTCAGAGCGCAAAAACTCCCGCTCCACCAATCGAAACATCAACGATACGATGGTTTGTATTTTCCAGCCTTTCTCCTCGCCCAAAAACTTCATAATTTGCGATGTGGTGATGGGTGGTTCGTGCGCCCACACAACTTTCATAATGTCGAATTCTGCGTCCGGCAATTTTTTCATTTTTTCCACAATGCACCTCCGAGATACTGTTCTTATACATATATTACAGTTGCCTTAAATGTCTGTCAAAAAACAAAAGAAACGGCGGACAGATTTATAGTGAATCAAATTAAGAAGCGTCCCGTCGGCGATGCATTGTAAACGGTTCGCTCATTGTGTTTTTCTGCGAAAAACACCGGTCGCTCACCACAATGCACTTAACGCCGACGGGACGCAAATCAAATTGATTTCACTTTATCTGCCCGCCGCGATACATCACGCCGTTTCCGTTAAACAACGCGCATCCGGAAACAGCATCAGTCAAGTCTGAAAGCTCTGTACATACGGGCCGGAGGTGTCGAGTCAACGTTTTCGGCAGGGCCGATGTCAACATACAGCCACCGCGACTCTTCAACAGGGCCGCCTCTTGTGCCGCTCCCGAAATCGCTTATGCTTCTTACAAAAAGCGTGTCTCCGGTTTGTGTGTCGAATATATTTCCAATCCGCGTTATTCCGAAATGACTCAATCGAATCTCTTGCCCTAACGTGTCAATGCTTTGCCAATGCACGTAATAAATTACATTAAATTCGCTGCCGAGGTCGTGAAAGTGTTCTTCGCCCAAAACGTAATCGTTAATTCCTAAAATCGCGCTGATGTCGCCGGTTGCAAATTCATAACGCGCATCATAAAATCCCGAACCGATTTCCCCTGCGCCCGTCGAATGCCCGTTGATGGCCGCCGTCCTTGTTATTTCTTCCCAATCGACTTCCACGCCGAAACTTTCCGCGATAGCGCGCAACGGCACCAAAGCTCTGCCGCCGACTATCTGAGGGGGAACGTCAAGCGTTATTTGCTCGCCGTTCCTTACAAGAATGTCGTTGCCGATTTGAATTGTAACTGTGACGTCGTCTTTTACTGCCGTGACGACTTGCGTTGAGGTGTCCCAATCAACATTTGCACCGAGTTCTTCAAAAATAGCGCGAAGCGGTACCAACGTCCTGCCGTCTGCAATTATTGCCGGTTGGTCGAATGCAAGCACCGAACCGTTTACGCTCACGCTTACCGACTGCTCGGCTGAAATAACTTCCGACCCGAGCGCGATGGCCAAAACCATACAGGCAAGAGCAACACTTACTTTTTTCATTTCTTTTCCTCCTTGAAATTTTTTAATCTCGGACAAGCAAACCTGTCCTGAAAATGATGTCAAGCTCCGCGTCCGGTAGTGTTTCATCATTTTCAAAGCTCAATGTAAGACACGTGCCTTATATTTTTATATTACAGCTGTCTTAAATGAATGTCAAGAAGTTTGCAAAAATTTTTTCACCTGCGACCTCATTCTCCATTGCCTTTGATTTTGCGAACAAACGCACCTGTGGTATAATTATTCGGAACGAGAGGAGATTTACCATGACGTTACAACAAGCAGAAGTCATTTTAAAAAAATATAATGCCGAGTCGTTTCATATTAAACATGCGGAAACGGTGTCGGGCGTGATGGGTTATTTTGCCGCGAAGCACGACCCCGAGCGCGTTGAATACTGGCGCGTTGTCGGAATGTTGCACGACGTTGATTTTGAACAATATCCCGAGGAACACTGCGTAAAAGGCGTCGAACTTTTGCAAAATGAAGGCGTGTCGGAGGAAATAATTATCTCGGCGATGAGCCACGGTTTCGGCCTGACGCTGACTCCCCACGAGCCGAAACACATAATGGAGAAAGTTTTATTCGCCATCGACGAACTCACGGGTTTAATCGGGGCGGCGGCACTTATGCGCCCGAGCAAAAGCACGCTCGATATGGAGCTTTCGAGCGTAAAAAAGAAGTTCAAGGATAAAAAATTTGCCGCCGGCTGTTCGCGCGATGTAATTCGCCGGGGCGCGGAAATGTTGGGCTTAGAGTTGGACGAGTTGATTAACGAAACGCTTTCGGCGATGAGAGAGGTTGAAAAAAATGCGTAACGCATACGACGTATTAAAAGAACGGGGATTTATCGCGCAGTGTACCCACGAGGACGAATTGCGCGAACTTATGGGCAAGGAAAAATTGTCGTTTTACATCGGCTACGACCCTACCGCCGACAGTCTGACGGCGGGGCATTTTTTGACGCTGATGGCATTGTCGCATTTGCAAAAAGCGGGGCATCGCCCGATTACCCTTATGGGAACGGGAACCGGTATGGTCGGCGACCCCTCCGAACGTTCCGATATGCGCCGCGTAATGTCGCGCGAGGAAGTCATGCACAACATCGAATGCTTTAAAAAGCAGGTGTCGCGCTTTATCGACTACTCCGACGATAAGGCCGTTATGGAGGAAAACGACTGGCTCTTAAACTTGCAATACATTCCCTTTATTCGCGAATACGGGGTACATTTTTCCGTCAACAAGATGCTTGCAAAGGACACGTACAAATCCCGCATTGACGACGGTTTGACTTTTTTTGAGTTCAATTATGTAATCATGCAGTCGTATGACTTTTTGGAGCTGTACCGTCGTTACGGCTGCCGCGTTCAGCTCGGCGGCGACGACCAATGGGCAAATATTATTGCGGGGGTTGAGCTTGTTCGCAAAGTCGAGCGCGAGCAGGTATTCGGATTAACGTTCAACCTGCTTACCGCTCCGGACGGCGCGAAAATGGGCAAATCTTTGGGCAATGCCGTTTGGATTAACGCCGAAAAAACGTCTCCGTATGATTTTTATCAATACTGGCGCAACACGTCCGACGCGCTTGTTGCGCGCAATTTAAAACTGCTCACATTTTTGGAAATGGACGAAATCAACGAAATGGCAACATGGCGGGGCGCGGAGCTTAACCGCGCAAAGGACATTCTCGCATATGAAGTCACGAAAATTGTTCACGGCGAGGACGAAGCCGAAAAAGCTCAATCTGCGGCGAAGGCACTTTTCGCCGGCGGCGGCGACCTTGAAAACATGCCCACAACCGATATTTCCCGCGCAGAAGTCGCCGTCGGCATGAACGTCATTACCTTTCTCGAAAAATTAGCTCTGATTCCTTCACGCGGCGAAGGTCGTCGTTTGATTCACCAAGGCGGCATAAAAATAAATGACGCAAAAATCACGTCCCACGAGCATACAATAGACGAAGCGGATTTCCCGGACGGGTTCGCGCTTGTGCAAAAGGGCAAAAAAATATTTGAACGGGCGCGGCTCGTATGATTATCAATAACACAGACATCGCAGTTACCGCCGTAAAGCCGTCGGGGTTTCCCACCGACGGCTTGCCGGAGGTTGCGTTCGTGGGCAAGTCGAACGTGGGCAAATCGTCGCTGATTAACGCGATGTTGGGGCGAAAGCGGCTTGCGCGAACGTCGCGTCAACCCGGCAAAACGCGCACAATAAATTTTTTTCACGTTGAGCACAAGCTGTATTTTGCAGACCTGCCGGGGTACGGTTATGCGCGGGTAAGCAAAAGCGAATCGGAAAAATGGGGCGAAATGGTTGAGGGCTATTTAAAAAATCGACCGCAACTTCGGCGAATTTTTTTGCTTCTGGATATTCGGCACGAACCCGGCTCGAACGATAAAATGCTTTACGAGTGGTTTTTGCATTACAATCTCCCGTTCACGATTATCGCAACAAAAAGCGATAAAATTTCGCGCGGTGCGGTGCAAAAACACTTGGCAACAATACGTCGTGCATTAGGTGCGCCGGAGTCGCCCATACCTTTTTCGAGTCAAACCCGTCAAAATCGCGACGAACTTTGGGAGCTGATATTAGACAACTGCGGCATAAATGTGTTATAGTCGCGGATGGTACATAAAATGGAGGTGAAAAAATGTCGGAAACGAACGGAAGCGGTGCGGTGGTCGGGCAAATTTATTCCGGCAAGGTGTTGAAGATTAAGCCCTTCGGTGCGATTGTTTCTTTGCCGAACAGTGCGCCCGGGCTTGTTCATATTTCTCAAATCGCAAACGGGTTTATCCAGAACGTGGCGGATGTTTTAAATATCGGCGACGAAGTAGATGTGCGCGTTGTTGAAAACGATGCGACAACGGGAAAAATTTCGTTGTCCATGAAGGATGTTCCGCAGAGAATTGACCTTTTCGGCGACGGCGAACGCAGCGACGACGACGACACCGAAAGCTACTACTACGAACCCCCCGTTATTACTGCCGCCGCCGCCGCATCTTTTGAAGAAAAGTTTAAGTCGTGGCAGAAACTTTCAAACGAACGCATCGCCGGAATCAATCGGCGCAATAAAAGAAATAAACGACGGTAACGGCAGAGTCGTTGCTGTATTGTGAAAACGAAATTTGCAACAAAAACCATCCGAGCGAAAACGCGCAAGGGTGGTTTTTTGTTGTATATTTGGCATATTTACATATCCCGCGCGTATAAATAATAAAAACGTGAGGAGGGTTTCATGTCGCTTGTTTCAAAAAATCAAATTAAGCATCTTACGCTCGGAGTTTTAATAGCATACGCTGTTACTGCAATTGTTTTTCTCGGATATGCTATACTGATTACATACACTAATGTGAGCGAACGCAGTATTCCCCTTGTTGTTGCAATTACAACGGTGCTTTCCGTTATGATTGCCGGTTTTGATGCAGCCAGAGGCGCGGAAAACCGCGGCTGGCTGTGGGGCATGGTTGCGGGGCTCGTTTATGTACTTATTTTAGCGGGGATAATGCTTGTGTTCCTGCCCGGATTTCCTGTTGATATGCGCACGATTATCATTTGCGTTTTGGGAATTGCGGGCGGCGGACTCGGCGGAGTTTTCGGAATCAACTTGAAAAGGTAGGGATACGAATGACAATTTTTGAAGCGGTGATGTTAGGTATTGTGCAGGGTATTGCGGAGTTTTTGCCCATCAGTTCGTCGGGGCATTTGGTTGTGCTTCAACGAATTTTCGGGTTCGACGAAGGACTTCTTACTTTCGATATTTTTGTGCATATCGGTTCGCTTGCGGCAATTTTGGTTGTTTTTTGGCGCGACGTTTGGGAACTGATTAGAAAGCCCTTTTGCAAAATGAACGGGCTTCTTATTATCGGCACGATTCCCATGGTGATTGGTGCGTTTTTTTTGGGCGGAGCAGTGCGCGGCGGATTTTTTAACAACGGAATTTGGCTTGCCGTTGCGTTTACCGTTACCGGCGTTGTGCTTTTTATCACCGACAAATTTCGCGAGCCGACCAAGGAAGAACGCGACATCACTTGGAAAGACGCACTTTTTGTGGGCTTTGCGCAGGCTCTCGCGCTTCCGCCGGGCATTTCGCGAAGCGGCATGACCATCGCCGGAGCATTGTCGCGCGGAATCAAACGCGATGCCGCCGCAAATTTTTCCTTCATGCTTGCGATTATCGCAATTGCCGGGGTCAGCTTCGTCGAAATTTTGGAAATCGCTACAGGGCGCGTTACTATTGATAATATCGGTGCGGTACCGCTGTTTTTCGGCGCACTTGCAAGCGCGTTGGTCGGCTATTTGTCCATCCACCTGCTGCTCAAATTGATAAAAGCCTGCAAACTGCGTTATTTTTCTTTCTATGTTTGGGGGCTTGCCGGCTTGATTTTGCTCGACGCTCTCGTTTTACGAATATTTTTTGAAGGATAGGTGTTTATGACACGCATGTACGACTTACGCCAGAAAGAAATCGTAAACGTTGAAGACGGCGCACGTTTCGGATTTGTAAACGATTTGGAAATCGACCCCATCGACGGCAGGGTGATTGCGCTGATTGTTCCCGGCCCGGGGCGCGTTTTGGGCGTTTTCGGACGCGACCGCGAATATCGCATTCCGTGGACGATGATTGACAAAATCGGCGACGAAATAATTTTGGTCAATTGCCGGACGGAAAGTGTACTTGTGGGGAACTGATGATTCCGGTTTTTGGGGGCTTCGCCCGGGACGCATGGGCGAAGCCCCCAAGCCCCTCTCGCGTGCTTTGCACGCTGGCCGGGCGGCCCGTCGCTCCGCGACGCCGGCTTCGCCGGAGTCAGCCCCACCCGCTTTTTGAAGGGTGGCGCGGGAAACGTTCACTTCGTTCACTGCGCCCTTTAAAAGCGGGGCAAAAACTTTAATAAAAAATCGCGCTTTCGCGCGATTTTTTGGTTTTTTGCCCCGCAAAAAACCACGCCAAACAGAAACCCGGATACGGCCCTCCGGAGCGATTCTGCCTGTCGTGGTTTATTTTTTTGTTTTTGAGCATTAAAAATTCGGACGTCCGAAGTCGGAACGTTGCCCCCCCGGCACCGTCGCGCGGTTGTATACATGGTGCGGGAAAACGTGCATTGTTCCGTTATGTTTGTTCAGCGTTGAGGCGTGTCGCCTTTCCGCTTAAACACAATATAGCCGAACAATGTTTTGCCGTCAAGTAATTTGCGAAAATTTATTCGAAATTTGCTTAGCGACGACGCGGCGCAGTGCCACGTAACGTGGAAAACTTAAAAACATCGCCTCGTTTTCGGACAATGCAAAATCAAATTGCTCTATTGACATTTTATTTTTGTTATGTTATTTGCAATTGGTAATATATTCCCATTAAAAAAAAAGGGGGGGGGCTGTTTAGCCTTTGTCCGTTTTCGGTACAGAGGCAGTGTCTGCCGGGGCTTTTTTATTTCCTGTTTATCGCTAAATCTTGCTGAAAAGGCCGGGGCGTTAGCGGTTGTGGCTACACGCCCTAAAGGGAATTAACCGCCCCCGCGCCGTCCGCGCTTTCCGTCGGGTATATATCCGGCGCGTATCCGACGGATTTTTCGTATTCTTCCGTGACAGCCGCCGAAAATTGCGCAACTTTCGCGCGCTCAACAAGAGCGATTGCGCATCCGCCAAACCCCGCACCCGTCATTCTCGCGCCGACGCATGACGGGTTTTTTATTGCCGCTTCAACGAGCGCGTCGAGTTCGAAGCAACTCACCTCGAAGTCGTCGCGCAAGGAATTATGCGACTCAACAAGAAGTCGCCCGAGGGCGGCAACGTCCCCCGCTCGTAAGGCGTTCGCCGCCGCCACAACGCGCTCGTTTTCTGTTTTAACATGCCGCATTCGCGCCGGATGACCGGCTTCGCATTCGGCGCGGCGTTCGTTGTAGCGGGATTCGTTAAGGCTGCGACGCTTTTTTGTGTCGAGAATTATGAGCTGAAAATCGCCGAGCCGCATCGGCACGTATTCGAACTGCATATCGGCGCAGTTTAAAAGCGTCGCAAACCCGCGTTTGCCCGTTCCGATTGCAAACATGTCCATTATTCCGCAGTTTACGCCGCAAAATTCGTTTTCGCTTTCCCGGGCAATTTTCACGAGTTCAAGCATTTCGAAGCCGAGCGCGAAGGTTTCGTTAAGCGCGACGGCAGTTGCCATTTCAATTGACGCCGACGACGAAAGCCCCGAGCCGTTCGGAATATTGCCGGAAAAAAGCATATCGAAGTGCGCCGGGAACACGTGTGGGTTGCCGCGCATTCCCTCGAAGCCGAACGCCGGGGGCACATGTAAGTTGCCGCACGTTCCCTCGAAGCCGAACGCCGGGGACACATGTAAGTTGCCGCACGTTCCCTCGAAGCCGTGATGAGCGTCGGTGGCGAGGCAAGGGGAGTCGGCTCGGCGAGACAGCGCACGTTGCATATGATGCACAATGCCGCGCGGGTAGATTTCCCAAGCGTTGGGAACACTGTTCGTGCTTGCAAAACGCGGCTCGCCGTTGTCGGCGACACTCGCATCGTCGCGCAGTCGAATAAGCGCGTATGTTCCCATGTTTATTGCGCACGGCAGAACAAGCCCGCCGTTGTAATCGGTGTGTTCGCCGATTATGTTCACTCGACCCGGCGCGTAAAATACGCGAATTGCATCGTTGCCGCCGGCAGTTTCGCCGAAAATTTCCGTGAAGATTTTTTTCAAATCCATAGTGTCCTCCAATCGCGCTGTGGGCGATTTTATCATTTGTGCGACGTGTGGTAAAATTTTCGCGCATGACAAAAACAAAATCGCGCGAATGCGCGATTTTAAGCAGGGGTCAAGGGGACCTCGTCCCCTTGCAGGGGTTTGGGGACGGAGTCCCCAAAAGTCTTAATCATAAAGAAAGGACAAAAACAATGGAAAAAATAATTTTCGGGCAAACCGACCTGCAAGTGAGTCGAACGGGTTTCGGCGCGATACCGATTCAGCGGATTTCGTACGACGAAAGCACCGCAATATTGCGGCGCGCCGTTGAATCGGGGATAAATTTGTTTGACACGGCAAACGCCTACACAACAAGCGAGGAGCGAATCGGGGTCGCGCTTGGCGACGTGCGCGAAAAAATAATTTTGTGTACGAAATCGGGAGCGCAAAATCCGGCAGACCTGACCGCGCAGGTTGAAAACAGCTTGGTCAAAATGCGCACGGAATATATCGACGTTTTTCAGTTTCACTGCCCCGGATTCGTGCCGCGTCCGGACGGCAACGACGGGCTTTACAACGCCGCCGAAAAGCTCAAAAGCGAGGGCAAAATTCGCCATATCGGAATAACCGCGCACAAAAAACATCTTGCGCTTGAAGCGATTGAATCGGAACTTTATGCGGTGTTGCAGTATCCGTTTTCGTACTTATCCTCGCCGGAGGAACTCGCGCTTGCCGAAAAATGTCGCGAAAAAAACATCGGCGTGTTGGGCATGAAGGCGTTATGCGGCGGAATTTTAACAAATGCGCGAGCGGCATTTGCATTTTTGCAGCAACACGAAAACATCGTGCCGATATGGGGCATTCAGCACATGCACGAGCTTGAAGAATTTATCGCATACGAAAAAAGCCCGCCGGAGCTTACCGACGAGCTTTTGAGCGAAATCGAAGCCGACAAAGCCGCACTTGCGGGCAGTTTTTGCCGCGCCTGCGGATATTGTCTGCCGTGTCCGGCGAATATTCCGATTCCCATGGCGGCGCGAATGGAATTTTTGCTCGGGCGCATGGTTGCGCAAAATTTCAGAACCCCCGAATGGCAGGAAAACATGCGCCGCATCGACAACTGCACAAATTGCGGACACTGCAAAGCAAATTGCCCGTATGAGCTTGACGTTCCGGAGCTGTTGCGCCGCCACCAAGATTTTTATTTTTCAACTCACCAAGGCCATTCATACCCGTGAAAATCCACCATTACGAGGCGATTTTCGTCGCGAAGCGGTTTTTCGAAGTATCGCGCGGCAATTTCGCCGATAAAATCCGGGTCGTACATGCCCTCTTCGGCAAGCTGCCCGTCTTGATTGCGAAATTTCATCCAACCCGGATGAAACAACCGAAATGTGTAGCCCTGCGGAAATAATTCGTTGTGCAGCAAACGCACGGCCATGTTCATGGCGGCTTTGCTCATGGGGTACGGGAAGTCGTCGATAAAGCGATTTTTCATAAGCGAAATGCACGCAACCTCGCTTGAAACGAAACACAGCCGCCGCATTCCGTCCGCCATCAGCGGCAAAAATGCCCGAACAAGCCGCAGCGGCCCCAATGCGTTTACATTGTACGACCGCCAAACCGCCTCCAAATCCATGGGCGGCTCATAAAGTTTGCAATTTACTTTGCCCATCAACGCCGCGTTTGAAATAATCATATCAAGCGCGGCGTTTTTTGTTGCCCGAACGCTTTCGGCAATGCTTTCTTCGTTGCCCACGTCGATGCGAATTATATGTAAATTCGCGTTCGTTTCGCGCAATTCCTCCAAAAGAAAAAAATCCTCCATAAATTTTCCCGCAAAAACGCGCCATCCGCGTTGCAAAAATTCTTTGCAAAGCGAAAGTCCCAAACCTCGGTCTGCGCCGGTAATAAAAACACTTTTCATAGCAAATCCCTCCAAACAGTGCTATTATACCAAGATGCGAAAACATTAACATCGAATATGCGGAAATTTTTCCGACAGGGAGTTACAACTTGAAAAAATCTGACAGGCACTATGCGGTAACGATTTTGGGGGAAGTTTTGCACGACGGCGCGTATGCAAATATCGCGCTGCGCAAAGCACTTTCCGGCACAGATGCGTCGGCGCAATCGCGAGCATTTATCACCGAGCTTGTGAACGAAACTCTGCGCAATTTAATTCTAATCGACAGGATTATCGACGAATTTTCCCAAACGCCCGCAAGCGAAATCAAGCCGATTATAAAAAATATTTTGCGAATTTCCGTGTGCCAAATTCGCTTTTTGGAGCGCATTCCGGAACGCGCCGCCGTAAACGAAGCCGTGCTTTTGACCAAGGCGTATAACTTCGAGCGATTGACGGGATTCGTGAACGGCATTTTGCGCAACATCGCCCGCGAGCCGCATCGCCCCAAAGTCGCGCCGAAAGACCTTGCGCTGCGATTTTCGTATCCGCCGTGGATGGTGAACGCGCTTGTGAAATGGCTCGGGTCGAAATCCGCCATAGAATTTTGCGAAGCAAGTCACAAGCCCGCCGGCATCACAATTTTAATTGCGCCGGCGCATATCGAGGAATGCCTCGCTCTTCTCAACGCCGACGGCGTCGAAAGCGAAAATCTCACGCCCGGAGTTTTCGCCTTAAAAAAAACCGGCGACATCACGCAGCTTTCGGCATTCAAAAAGGGGCTGTTCATCGTTATCGACCCCGGTGCGCTCGGGGCGGCGAACGCTCTTGGTGTCGCGCCCGGTCAAACGATTTTGGATATGTGCGCCGCGCCCGGCGGAAAAACGTTCGCAACGGCATTCGCCATGGAAAACGCGGGGCGAATCATCGCATGTGACATTCATCCGCATAAAATCGACTTGCTGCGCAATACCGCCAAGCGGCTGAATCTTTCGATTGTCGAGCCGAAAGTGCAGGATGCGCTGACGTTCTCCCCTACCCTCGAAAATATCGCGGATGCGGTGCTTCTTGACGCGCCCTGCTCCGGCTTGGGAACAATCCGCAAGCACCCGGAAATAAAATACACGCGCCTCCCCGAAGACATCGCAACGTTGGCGCGAAAACAATCGCAAATGCTTGCAAACGCCGCGCGATATGTAAAACCCGGCGGCGCGGTTGTTTACTGCACATGCACCGTCGCGCGGGAAGAAAACGCCGATATTATTGACAAATTTCTGGCATCCCGCAACGATTTCACACTCGAAAGTTCCGCCCAAACCCTCCCGAGCGAAACCTCCGACGGATTTTTTACGGCAAAACTTCGCCGCAGATGATATAGGTTTTTTGGGGGCTTCGCCCACTGCACCCTTTAAAAGTTCAGCAAAAATTTTTTCAAAAATCGCGCGAATGCGCGATTTTTATGTTAAAGTTTTGATGAAACTTTTTCAAAAGTTTCCGGGGTTCGGGGCAGAGCCCCGAAAACTATGTTAAAATAACTCAGGTGATTCCAATGAAAACAAATTTGAAAACAAATTTTCTTGATATTTTAATCGGTGCGGCGTTGATGGTTGTTGTCGGGATTATGCCGCTGATTGCGCGAATGGTTTTGCGACCGCTTCCGCGCGAACTTTCGCATCTTCTTCCCGACGACAGAATTGTCGATTTTTTGTCGTACACAAAAAGTCATGTCGTGCTTGCGGTGGCGGCGGCGATTGCATTTTCTTATTTGAGCGATTTAATCACAAACGGAAAAATGCCCGACTTTAAAGCGTTTTTCAAAAAACCGCCCGCAATTCTTGCGAGTGTTTTTCTTGTTTTCGTGCTTATTTCCGCCGTTTTTTCGAGCTACACGCGAACGTCGTGGTTCGGCACGTTTCACCGCGACGAGGGCGCATTTATGTGGATGGCGTACTTCGTTATTTTTTTTGCGGCGATGTATTTTGCACAAAAGCTCGAACGCACGAAATATGTACTTTACGCGCTTGCGTTTTCGTCAATTATTATGGGCGCGATTGGTGCAAGTCAATTTGCGGGGAGCGATTTTTTCGGCACAAGTACCGGACGTTGGCTTGTTACCGTCGGAACGCCGTTTTTCGACATTCGCCATCTCGTCGCTCCCGAGTTCACAATCGCCTACGGTACGTTGTTTAACCCCAACACTTTTGGCAAATACACCGCCATGCTTGCCCCGATTTTGCTTCTTGCCGCGCTTACTTTCAGAAGCGAAAAATTATACATCACGATAATTTCGTCGGTCGCGCTGTTTGTCGCCGGCGCATTGATGCTTTTAGGCGTTTTTGCATCAAGTTCGCTCGGCGGACTGATGGGCATTATCACAGCGTCGATTGTTCTTGTTGTTGCGTATTTGTTGCGCCCGGGCATTCCGCTGAAAAAAATCGCGCTGACAGCCGGTCCGGTTGTGGGCGTTTTGGTGTTGGCAATTTTATTCGTGCCGCCGCTCAACGAGCGAGTGACGTTTTTGTTCGACCGCATCGGGCGCGAAATGGCCGCCGACACATCGGCAATAAGCGACTTTGTTTTTGACCGAGACACGATGACGGTTTACGGCGCGGACGGAAAAATTTTGAGCCTGACCGTACGCGAACACACCGGCGATTGGCTTACCGTGCGCGACGCCGCCGGAAACGAACTTGCGCCGGCAAGCCGCGAGCAACTGCCGCCGGTTCGCCACGACGCCACCTCACCGATTGAATTTACGTCAACAATATACACATTCGACGTTCCGGATTATCGCCGGGTTACAATCGAAAGCCGGCGACGCGAATTTAGGGATTATCGACGGGCGGCAATCGAAACCGTATCCCATGACTTTGTGTATCATCACGCGCGCGGTTCGCGATTCTTTTTGGAATATATCGACGGCAGAATTTACGGCGTTCCGATACTTCCCGGTCCGTTTATCGACCTTCATCGCGAAATTCCCGCGTGGGGCTTCGAAGGCCGTGAAACATGGGGTTCAAACCGGGGATATATCTGGTCGCGTTCGCTGCCGCTGATGCCGTCGCGCACAATAATCGGCAGCGGCCCCGACACTTTTGTTAATGTTTTCCCCAACCAAGACATGGTTTCCGGGCAACGATACTTCAACAATCCGTATCAAATTGTTGACAAGGCGCATAACTTTTTCATCCAAACATGGATTACAACCGGCGGAATTTCCGCGCTTGCCCTGTTCGGGCTGTTCGGGCATTATTTTTTCACAACGTTGCGCTCGCTTATTAAAACGAAGGACGAGCCTGTTTTTTCATACGGCTTGCGCCTCGGGCTTTTGGCGGGCGTTGCCGGCTACGTTATGGCGGGCATGGCAACCGACACAACCGTCGGCTCGACGGGCGTATTTTTTGTGCTTCTCGGCATCGGCTACGGGCTGAACGAGCAGGACTTCACATGTTAAACCTTTCAACTGCGGCGGGCGTACGCGAAATTTTTTCGCGTTACGATTTACGTGCGAAAAAAAAGCTGGGGCAAAATTTTCTCATCGACGGGCATGTGTTGGGGAAAATCATCACAGCAGCAAATATTCGCGACGGAGACCGCGTTCTTGAAATCGGTCCCGGCATCGGCGGCATGACTCAAGCATTATTGCGCGCCGGCGCAGATGTTACGGCAATCGAACTCGACAAGCAACTCGTCCCGATTTTGCAAAACCTTTTCGCCGGCGAGAAATTGCGAATTATCCAAGGCGACGTTTTGCGCATGAATTTGCACGAGATATTCGATATTCCTTCCGGGGGACTCCGTCCCCCTACCCCCCTGCAAGGAGGGGCAATGCCCCCCCTTGACCCCCAACAAGAAACCGCGCGAAGCGCGGTTTCTGACGAAAGTTTTGATGGGGCTGACCCCGGCGAAGCCGGCGCCGTCAGGCGGGCCGCCCGGCCAGCGTGCGAAGTACGCGAGAGGGGTTCGGGGGAAACTTTTTCAAAAGTTTCCCCCGAAAAAGAATCGGCAAATATAAAGGCCGTAGCAAATTTGCCGTATTACATCACGACGCCGGTGATTTTCGCGCTGTTGGAAAGCGGCTTGTTTGAATCGGTGACGGTGATGGTTCAGAAGGAAGTTGCCAAACGATTCAGTGCGGGGCCGGGAACGAAAGATTACGGCTCGCTTTCTCTTGCGGCGCAATATTTTGCGGACGCGACGCTTGTTGCAAATGTGCCGTCGAACTGCTTTATGCCGCGTCCGGCGGTGGATTCTGCCGTTGTGCGACTGGATATTTTGCCCGCACCCCGCGTGGACGCCGACCATGCGAAATTGTTCAGAACGATTCATGCGGCGTTCGGCAAGCGGCGCAAAACCCTGCTTAATGCGCTTGATTCGGAGTTTCCGTGCGGAAAGCCCGAGCTTGCGGAAATTTTGCGCTCGTGCGACATCGACCCGCAGGCTCGCGGCGAAACCTTGGACATTTACGCCTTTGCGAGGCTTTCGGAGCGACTTGCGGAAAGCACGGGGGCAATGCCGTGAGTGCGTTTACGCTGAAAATCATCGCGCTCATGTCTATGCTTGTTGACCACGCGGGCATCATTATGCCGGAGGCTTTCGGGCTGCCCCACGGCATGAATATTTTTCGTGTAATCGGGCGGCTTGCGTTTCCGATTTTTGTGTACTTGGTTGCCGAGGGATTTCGCCACACGAAAAGCCCGGAAAAATTTTTGCTTCGCTTGGGTATTTTCGCGCTTATATCCGAAATTCCGTTTGACATCGCATTCAAGGCGCAAATAAATTTTTTTGCCGAAACAAATATTTTTTACACACTGTTTTTAGGCGGCGCGGCAATTTACACCTACGAAAAAATTTCGGCGCGGTTGCAGGAAAAATTCCGCGACAGAATCGGTTCTCACGGCACAGCCGACCAACAGGCGGCAAGGGCTGACCGGTGTCGCAATATTGCAATTATTCCGGCGTGTATTTTTCCGTTGATTGCAGAGCTTTTATCTTCCGATTACGGCGCGGGCGGCGTGGCGTTCGTTTTTATTATGTACTTGGTAACGCCGCTCGGATGGCGGCTTGCGGCAATGGCGGTGCTGTGCCTTTGGCAACACGCCGACACAATTATTTTTGTTCTCAGCGGCGGCAGTATTCCCGCAATGTTTTTGTGGATGATTCCCGCGACGCTTGCGTCGGTTGCGCTTGTTGCATTTTACAACGGCAAGCGCGGTCCTGACTTGAAATGGCTGTTTTATGCGGCTTATCCCGCGCATATTTTAATTTTACACTCGGTGGAGGTATGGATTTTATGATTTTGCGAAAATTTTTGCCCTTTCTTTTTGTCGCGCTCATTTTTTCGGCTTGCGGTTCGGAAGACGAAGCGTACGAACCCGAAGCGCGGCGTGTTTATGTTGCCTTGGGGGATTCCGTATCGGAGGGGTTCGGGATGCGAACGCAGGGCGACAGGCACACGTCGCTGTTTTTCGAAATGTTGCAAACCGGCGGCCATGCAAACGAATACGTAAACTTGGCGGTAAGCGGGCATACCACCGGCGATTTGCTTGAACTTCTGCACGGTTTAAGCCCGGCGGAACTCGAAACAATGCAGCACGCAAAAATTATCACGCTTAACATCGGCGGAAATAATCTTCTTTGGCCGGCGTCGAAGCATTTTCCGACAACTCCGCGTGATGCCCAACGAATCGCCGAAGAAACCATGGCTTTCGCCGAAGATGCCCGCGAGCTTGTTCGCGAAGTAATGGAATTCGCCGATGAATCCCGCGATACAATCGGCGACATGTTGGATTTCGCCAACGAAATCATGGAGCTTTCCGAAAATTTCGGCATTCGCGACGTTTTTCGATTGCCCGAAATTGTTGACTCCGCGGCTCCGGTAATTGCCGGCGCGACAGAAATTTTCGCCGAAGTTACCGGCATCGAAGCCGCCGCATCGGAAATGCTCGGTCGCGCAACGGAGCTTGAAGCCTTCGAGCTGTTTTCGTTGTTCTCCGGAAATTTGCCGGAAAGCCTCGAAGCGGAATTACAGGAGGGCGTACGTTTATTTTCGTACGAATTCGCTGAAATTTTAAATATAATCGAGCGCGTCGCGCCGAACGCGGTTCTCATCGTCAACACGGTGTACAATCCGATTCCGGCGGAATTTATGGGCGTACCGGTCGGAATTTCGCACGAAGCGCAGCGGTTTGTTCATGCAATAAATGATGCAATTCGCGAGGAAAGTCAACTGCGGGGATTCGTCGTGTCCGACGTTTACGCCGAAATTTCGCAACAATTGGACATGATGAACGTCAGCTTCGACCTTATTCACCCGAGCCAAAAGGGACATGAAACCATCGCGGAACTTAATTTTTCGGATTTTTTACGGTAGACCTCTTGCGGAAATCAAGTTTTTGGGGGCTTCGCCCGGGATGCATGGGCGAGCAGTTCGCGAAGCGAACGACCAGCCCCCAAGCCCCCACCCGCTTTTTAAAAAAAGCGGGGCAAAAATTATCAAAAAATCGCGCAAAGCGCGATTTTTAAGAAAGTTTTTGTCAAACTTTTTTCAAAAAGTTTGTGGGGTTCGGGGCGAAGCCCCGAAAATTGATTTCCGCGCAACCGACGGGAGCGATAACATGAAAACAACACGCATTCGCCTTGCAGAAGTCAATATCGACATCGACGCCGCAAAAATTTTGGGGCATGAATACGCGCTTCGATTTATCGCGCTTCCTTTTAAAAGAGAAGACGACCGACTGTTCGTCGCAATGCCGGAACCGGAAAATGCCGCGTTAGTTGCAAATTTAACGGACGTAACGGGTTTGTTTGTTGTTCCGGTTTCAGCGGACGAAAACGACGTTCGCTTTTACATAAACAAAATTTTCGGCGAGGAAGAAATCGACTCCATCGCATCGAAATTTTCGCTTGACGAGCAGCTTAAAATTTCCGCAAAAATTCCGCCCGCAAGTCAAATTTCGGACGCACCGACCGTGCAGTTTCTCGATTCGCTCATTGAAGCCGGCGTTGTGAGCCGCGCAAGCGACATACATATCGAGCCGCACGGGCGCCGACTTCGGGCGCGTTTTCGCGTTGACGGCGTTTTGCGCACGTTCAACAGCGTTGACATTTCCATGCTTTCCACGGTAATTTCGCGGTTGAAAATCATTGGCGGCATGGATATCGCCGAAAAACGTGTGCCGCAAGACGGGCATTTTTCCATGATTGCCGCAAACGAAAAAATCGAATTTCGCCTCAGCACTCTGCCCACAACTTTGGGCGAAAAGGCAGTAATTCGGCTTTTGTACGGGCAAAAATTCCGCCTCAAAAAAGAAGATTTAGGTTTTTACGCGCACGACCTCGCCGTTTTAACGGAACTTTTCGCGCGTCCGCACGGCGCGATTTTTATGACAGGCCCCACCGGCAGCGGAAAATCCACAACGCTGAACTGCTTTTTGGAAGAACTGAACACCGACGCGCGAAATATCGTTACCGTTGAAGACCCCGTCGAGAACCCGATTTTGGGCGTTTCGCACGTAAACGTCGAGCGGAACACGCTGAGTTTTGCCGGGGCATTGCGGCACATTTTGCGCCAAGACCCCGACATTATCATGGTTGGCGAAATTCGCGACGAAGAAACCGCCCGCATTGCCGTTCGCGCCGCAATTACCGGACACGTTGTTCTCAGCACCCTGCACACAAACGACGCGGCGGGCGTAATCGAGCGGCTTTGCGACATGGGCATCGAGCCGTATTTAATCGCCGCCGCGCTCAACAGCATTATTTCGCAACGTTTGGTACGACGCATTTGCCGCGAATGCATCCGCGAAACTGACCTTTCGCCGCGACAAGCGCACCTGCTTCGTATGCCGAAAAACACTCGCGTTTTCGAGGGCGCAGGCTGTGCGCATTGCGATTTTTCGGGCTTTCGTTCACGTTTCGCCGTATACGAATACTTTGTAATTAACGAAGACATGCGCCGCCGCATGACAATCGACCCCGCCGCTCTTGCCGCCGATTTGCGCACACGCGGCGGCTTGCGCAAAAACGCCGTTGCCGCGCTTATCGAAGGACGCACAACCGCCGACGAGGTTATTCGCACGCTGAACATTAACGGCGGCGAGGGTGATGATGATGGCGATGATGAGTAGCGGTTGCGGGGGGAGAACCTTTTTTTACAAAAAAGGTTCTCCCCCCGCAACCCCCTCTCCAAAAAATTTAAATGAAAAACCGCGCTTCGCGCGGTTTTTCAAAAACAGTTTTTTTGAAAAGGGGTTTGGGGGAAAACTTTTTTTGCAAAAAAAGTTTTCCCCCAAGGCCTTAAAAGAATCCTCAAAAGGATTCACATTGTTGGAGCTGACGGTCGCGCTGGCATTGTGGGCGATTCTTTCGATGGGCGTATTTTTTGTGTGGCAACACGCGGCAAATGCCGGCGCAGACATGATGGAGCAGCAATACGCCTTTGAAAATGCGCGAATTACCATGGACGCGCTTCTGATGAATTTGCAGCTTGCGAGGCAAGTTGAAATCGGGACGGACGGCGATATGTTGCGAACGCTGTACGCAACTCAGCTCGAAACGGCTATTGCGACGAATGTGTACGAAATCCATTTCATCGCGCACGACGAAATTGTAACAATCGGACAACGAAACGCCGCGAATACGTTTGCAACGAATATCGCGGCGGTTCGGCTTGAGTATTTGCACGGCAACCGAATGCGCGTAACGGTTGTGTCAGCCTGCAACGAACCGATTACGCTTACGGGCAGCGTTTGTGTGCTTGGGACAACGGTTATTTTCCGATAGCGGACGCCAATTTTTAATGAGCTGCGGGGCGTTGCCCCGCGCCCCACGAACTTTTTTGGAAAAAAGTTCGACAAAAAACCATAAAATCGCGCGAATGCGCGATTTTAATTAAAGTTTTTGCCCCGCTTTTTTCAAAAAGCGGGTGGGGGCTGCGGGGGCTGGTCGTCCGCCTGCCGGCGGACTGCTCGCCCATGCGTCCCGGACGAAGCCCCCGAAAACGGAAACATTCAACTGAAAAAATATTTCGCGAGTTCAACACCGCTGTCGAAGTAGCGGCCGGATTCGCCGCAGGCTTCGGAGAAGGCGTTTGCATCTTCGGGGGGGCGCGCCGCCGCCGAATCGAAAAGGACGAAGGGTACGGGTTCGGCGGAATGGGTGCGGATTTCGACGGGGGTTCTGTGGTCGGGAACAATGAGAATGCGATAAGCGTCGCCGCAATTTTGCAGATATTCGTGAACGGTTTTGAACACGCGGCGGTCGATGTATTCGAGGGCGAGCAGTTTTCCGTCTAAATCGCCGCTGTGCGAGCATTCGTCCGGAGCCTCAACGTGCAGAAATACGAAATTTTTGCCCGCTTCGAAAGCGTCGATTGCGTATTGCGCCTTGCCCTCGTAGTTTGTGTGCAAGGTGCCGGTCGCGCCGGGAACGGACGGGCAATCAAGCCCTGCGCTTCCGCCGATGCCCTTGAGCAGGTTTACTGCGGTGAGCATTGTGCCTTTCACGCCGTATTTTTCCTCGTGGGACGACAGCGACATTTTTTTCCCCTGCCCCCAAAACCAGATTGAATTTGCCGGCGGTTTGCCGTTTTTCACGCGCTCGATGTTCAGCGGATGATTTTTTAAAAGCTCGTGACTTTTGAGCATAAGCCCGCGAAGTTTTTCGTCGCTCGGGAGAAAGTCGGCGATTTTTTGCTCCAAAATATCGTGAGGCGGCGTTGTTTTCAAACCGGGGGAGATGTTTTTCGCAACCAAAAGGCAACGGTAGCTCACCCCGGGATAAAATCGCAAGCCGTCGCCGCCGAGCGTTTCGCTTACGAATTGCATCAAAATTTCAGCGTCGTCATTTTCGATTTCGCCCGCACTGTGGTCAACGATAATCGTTCCGTCGTCGGACAGTGTGACGAGGTTTGTGCGAATCGCAAGCTCGTCGTCGCCCACGTCGATGCCCATTGCGGCGGCTTCAAGCGGCGCACGACCCGTCAAACACGCGGCAGGGTCGTAGCCCAAAACCGCCAGATTCGCAACGTCGCTTCCCGGTTCCATGCCGTCCGGAACGGTTTTTACATGCCCCACCTCGCTTAACTTTGCAAGCGCGTTAATGTGAGGAATTTTTGCTGCTTCAAGCGGCGTTTTGTTGCCGAGTGCGGGAATTTTTCGGTCGGCGCAGCCGTCCGGCACAAGAATAAAGTATTTCATATGTGTCATCCTTTCGTATAGGGGAGTTTTATTCACACCCGCATTGCAAATTCACGTTGAACATTACGCGCAACGGTTTTTTTAGCCGCAGCCTCGCGTTTATCATATAATTTTTTGCCCTTGGCAAGGGCGATGTCGATTTTTACATACGAACGCGAAAAATAGGCGCGAACCGGCACAATTGTATAACCGTCCGTTGTGACGCCGGCGCGAAGACGGTTTATTTCACGGCGATTCAGCAACAGCCGCCGCCGCCGAACAGGGTCGCCGTTAAAAATGTTGCCGTGTGAATACGGCGAAATATGCATCCCGTCGATAAATGCCGAGCCGCCCTCGATACGTACATATGCTTCCTTAATATTGCATCGCCCCGCCCGCATGGATTTAACCTCCGTGCCGGTAAGCGAAATGCCCGCCTGAATAGTTTCTTCGATAAAATATTCGTGATACGCCTTTTTGTTTTGCGAAATAAGTCGTTCTGTTTTCTCTTTCATGTTTACACCCGCTTTCCGTTTGGTTAGATTATATTATACGGCGTTATTTTGCAATGGATTTTCGGGGGCGGAGTCCACGGTCTTCAGAAAGGAAAAATCTCATGCTTACAAAAATAAAAAATTTTTATGCAAAACGAAAAGGCTATTATTTTTTTCAAATCGGATTTTTTGTGCTGCTGGGGCTTTTTGCCGTAACAGTTTGGGCGAATTACGATTACTGGGTGTTTAAAATTTTAATCGCGCAAAATTACTATTGCACAAATACTCTCGACGAATTTTACGCGATGCATATTCGCGAGGAGAATCGGCGCGGATTTTTGCGCGACTTCGACAGGGTTGTGATTTCGTCGGTAACGGCGCAGCTTACGAGCATCAACAACGACCGCTACACGTATCTTTACGCGCCGCAGGAAATCACGGCGTCAATTGACGCCAACCGTGCGGCGGCAAGACGCGCAACAATTGAGGCTTTCGACGACGAAACCGTGTATTTATTTTTGCCCAATATTTCAATCGCAACGCAACGCTTCGTGCGGGAGAATCGCGAAGAACTGGCGCAATATTCTGTGTTGATTCTCGACCTTCGCGGAAATTGGGGCGGATTTATCCCGTCGTTTCATCGAACGGCGGATTTATTTGTGCCGCGCGGCGAAATATTAAGCCGGCAGGATGCGCGGCTTCTTTCTTATACGCGAGCTTCTCGCGGCGATGCATTTTTCGATTTCGAGCGAATAATAATTTTGCAAAACGGGCGCACCGCAAGCGCGGCGGAAAGTCTTATTTTGGCGATAAGCGAGCATGTTCCGGAGGTCATAACCGTCGGCGAGCAAACTTTCGGCAAGGGCGTCGGGCAGGTGACGATTCCGCTTACGGGCGGATACGCACTTCGCGCGACGGTTTTGAACGTCCTCGGGCCGGACGGGCGAAGCATAAATCAAGTCGGCATTCCGCCCGATGTTGAATTTATTTTTGAGCAAAATACCGACTTGTTTGAAATTTTATCCGTTTTCATGCATAATAATTCCATCTCACATTGAAGGAGAATTGCCATGCCGCATGTTTTCAATCGTTACACGAACCTCTTGGAGTTCAGTGCGTCGTCCCACGGTCAGCTCGACCGAGAAGACCCTAACCTCTATCGCGACCAGTTCCCGTACAGCGAAGCTCCGAAAACGGTGTTTAACTATCGTTCCGTGCCGATGGATATGCCCGACGAAATTTGGATAACCGACACAACCTTCCGCGACGGGCAGCAATCGCGCGAGCCGTACACCGTCGAGCAAATCAAGCACATGTACAAAGCATTGCATCGTTTGGGCGGGTCGAAGGGCAAAATCCGTCAAAGTGAATTTTTTTTGTACTCGAAACGCGACCGCGACGCCGCCTATGACTGCATGAATATGGGCTATGAGTTCCCGGAAGTTACGGGCTGGATTCGCGCAACGAAAAAGGATTTCGAGCTTGTAAAGGAAGTCGGGCTGAAAGAAACGGGAATTTTGGTAAGCTGCTCGGATTATCACATATTTTTGCAAATGAAAATGACGCGACGGCAGGCGTTGGGGCATTACTTATCCGTTGTGCGCGAGTGCATCGAAACGGGCGTTAAGCCTCGTTGCCATTTCGAAGACATCACGCGCGCCGATTTCTACGGCTTCGTTGTGCCGTTCGTGCGCGAGCTTATGAAACTGTCGGCGGAATCGGGCGTGCCGATTAAAATTCGCGCGTGTGATACAATGGGTATGGGCGTTACGTACCCCGGCACGGTCATGCCGCGAAGCGTTCAGGGCGTTATACACAATTTGACGCATCACGCCGGCGTCCCGCACGAATTGCTCGAATGGCACGGTCATAACGACTTTTATCGCGCCGTGAACAACGCATCGTACGCATGGCTGTACGGAGCGGCGGCGGTAAACACGTCGCTTTTCGGCATCGGCGAGCGTACCGGCAACACGCCTCTCGAAGCGATGGTTTTCGAATACGCACAGCTTCGCGGCACTCTCGACGGCATGGAACCCACGGTCATAACCGAACTCGCCGAATACTTCGAAAACGAAATCGGCTACAAAATTCCGCCCATGACGCCTTTCGTGGGCAAGAATTTTAACGTAACCCGCGCCGGAATCCACGCCGACGGCTTGCTCAAAAACGAGGAAATTTACAATATATTCGACACAACAAAAATTCTCAATCGCCCGTGGAAAGTTGTAATATCAAACACATCCGGGCTTGCGGGCATCGCCCACTGGATGAACGATTTTTACAAAAAATCGCCCAACGATGCCTTTGACAAACGCCACCCCGCTGTAATCAAGGTCAAAACATGGGTTGACGAACAATACGAAACCGGTCGCATCACCCTCATCACCGACGAGGAAATGGAAGCGATTACACAAAAATACCTCGCAGAGTAAGTACACGGGACTCCGTCCCGCACCCCTCTCGCGTGCTTCGCACGCTGGCCGGGCGGCCGGGTCTGCCTGCAAACTTTTTGAAAAAAGTTTGACAAAAACTAAAAATCGCGCAACGCGCGATTTTATAAAGGGGTCAAGGGGTCGCCGACCCCTTGCAGGGGTTTGGGGACGGAGTCCCCAAGGTCTTTAAAATTAAGAAGGGAGCAATATAAATGAGAACTGTAACAGTAATTCCGGGGGACGGAATCGGTCCCGAATGCGTTAATTCCGCCGTGCAAATTATCAACGCAACGGGGGTCAAAATTGAATGGGAGGAGCGTCATGCAGGTGCGCGCGTATTCAAGCAGGGCATTTCGTCGGGCGTTCCCGCCGATACAATCGAGTCGATTAAAAAAACTCGCGTAGCGTTGAAAGGGCCGCTTGAAACGCCGGTCGGTTTCGGGCAAAAAAGCGCGAACGTAACCCTGCGCAAGCTCTTTGAAACGTACGCTAATATTCGTCCCGTGCGGGAATTTCCCGGCGTCACAACCCCTTACAGCGGGCGCGGAATCGACCTCGTTGTTGTTCGCGAAAACGTCGAGGATTTGTATGCCGGCATTGAGCATATGCAAACTCCGGGGGTCGCGCAGTGCCTTAAACTGATTTCGCGCAAAGGCTGCGAAAAAATTGTGCGCACCGCGTTCGAATTTGCCCGCGCCGAGGGAAGGAAAACCGTTGCGTGCGCGACAAAGGCGAATATTATGAAAATGACGGAAGGATTTTTGAAAAAAACTTTCGAAGAAATCGCGCCGGAATATCCCGAAATTGAATCGTGGCACGTAATTATCGACAACTGCGCCCATCAATTGGTCAAAAAGCCCGAGCAGTACGACGTTATCGTCACAACCAACATGAACGGCGATATTATCAGCGACCTTACATCCGGCTTGGTTGGCGGACTCGGCTTCGCGCCCACCGCGAACCTCGGCAACGATGTCGCCATTTTTGAGGCGGTTCACGGTTCCGCGCCGAAATATGCCGGCAAAGACGTGATTAACCCCACTGCGGTGATTTTGTCGGGCGTAATGATGCTTCGGCATATCGGCGAATTTGAAGCGGCGAATCTGGTCGAAAACGCCGTTATGTACACAATCGAATCGGGCAAGGCCGCAACCGGCGACATCGTGGGCTACGACAAAGGCGCGTCCACAAGCCTGTACACCAAAACAATTATTGAGAATTTGGGCAAGAAGCCGTCAAGCGGACAAGCCCGCGATTACAAGGCAATCAAGATGCCCAACGTTTCCGGCGAACCCGTTTCCGTTACGGCGAAATCTCGCCGCGTAATCGGCGCGGATATTTTTGTCGAATGGCCGCAGGATGCCGACGCGCTCGGGCGCAGCTTGGACAAAATCGTCGAAGATTCCGACTTCCGCCTGAAAATGATTTCGAATCGAGGCACAAAGGTTTATCCCGCCGGCGAGGCTCTTATCGACTGCGTTGACCATTGGCGTTGCCGCTTTATGCTGCGCGATGCCGGTGCGGACGCATCTTCCGAGCAGGTGCTTGCGTTGCTTACGAAAATTTCTGCCGTTCATAAGTGGATGCATGTTGAAAAATTATCCGAAATCGACGGCGAACCGGGATATACCATGGCGCAGGGTGAGGATTAAGGCGCGCTCGATTTTCGGTAACTTATGAAAGGTTACAATCGGACATGCTGTATGCGGCATGACGATACAACTACATGAACGAGGTGCAAAATGAAAACTGCCCCCCCCCCGCTTTCCTTTGACGTAAAGCTCAACGACGTATTGAAGCCCGCATAGGGAGTGTTCCCGGTTTTGAAAAAAGCAGAGCAAAACAAAAAAATCGCGCACATCAGCAGCAGTAAGCGAAGTAAACGCTTCCCGCTGCGCCGCGCGATTTTTTTTATGAACGGGTTCGAAGCATACGCCTTAAAATAAGTCCGAATGTGTGCCTGTTTCCATCAACCACAGCTCCAATACGTCCGCGTTTATGCGATATACAAGCAGCCAATCGGGCGCAATGTGGCATTCCCTAAAATTCGCTAAATTTCCCGTCAGTCGATGGTCTTTATTTTTTCCCGGTAACGTTTCGCCGTTCGCGAGTTTTTCAACAATCTCCTCAAGGAGTGTCAAATTATAACCGCGTTTTTTCAGTCGTTTGCGGTCTTTTCTGAATTTTGTTGACAGGACAACGCTATATTTCATTGTCGTCATCCGCGTCCAATTCCGCCCACATCTCTTGCAAGTTTGTATAGCGTTTCGCACCGAGCATTTCATTTTCGTAATTTTTTTGGCTGTAATCGTGCAAATACCCGTATGCACAAACATGCTGCGCAAAGTTCTCTGAACTCACCTCAAACGGAAGCCCCTTTACGATTCGAACCTGATGCAAAAGCAAGTTAAACGCATCACTCAACGTAAGCCCCAAACCTTCAAGGATTTCGGCGGCTTGCACCTTAACCTCGGAATCAACGCGAAGGCTTACGGTTGAACTCTTCGCCATAAAATCAACCCCTTTGCGCCAATATATGAAAAATTATTTGTATTGTCAAACTGTTATCCCGCCGTCACTCCCGCCACGACAGCCAATAAAGTCCATCCCTCCTGCCGACCGAAAACAAATCATCGTGTTCAAGCAATTGCACTCGCGTTGTCGGGACGTGTACAAAAAACCTGCGCCGCGGGTCGCTTGTGTCCAAAAATGTATCAAAAAAAATTTCGTAGTACACAAGCTCGTCGTTGTGAACAAAAATCATTCCGCCGACCAAATCCATCGGTCGGTCAAATGATATGCCCAAAGCGGATTCTATGTCCTCTGTTGTGGCGGACGGCCTTCGGAAATACAACGCCCTGCACCATTCAAAATCGGTTAATTCCTCCAATGTAACAAGCGATTCGCCGTAAGTTTCAACCCGTTCTCTTACGGCAAGAAATAATTCGCCGGTCGGAAACGGACGGCTGTCTAAAAAGCAGCCCGTTGCGCCGGTCAAAATTAAAATTGCGAAGCCCGCTGTAATCACTTTTTTTAAGTTGTTCAACATGTCATCCGTCCTTTTTTAATTCGATGCAGGGTGCATTGTCGATAGCTCTTGGAAAATTGCAGCAAGTTGCTTCATATGTTGCCCCCTCTTATCGGAAAGTTATTTAGGGTGTGTTGCCGACACTGCAAAGTATATCATTGCTTGCGCCTACCCGTCGATGTCGGGTACAACAAAAAATGCTGTCGACAGCCAAAAAGCAACCGACAGCATTTTTTTATAGTTATTACTCAATTACATGTGCCGGCATGTATGTGGGCATCCATCCTCTGCCCAAGATGTTTGTTAATAAGAGCCCACCGGTTCGGCTGCAAATAACAACCCTGATAATGTCCTCGCGGTTAAGCATATCGGCAATGACGATGAAAATTTCATTGTCCTCATCGTGGAACACCAAATAAGGCTCATCTAATCGTTCACCGCCCAATGTCAGCATTTGAGCTATCCTTACCGCTGTTCCGGCGTCGATATTTACCCAACTGTCGATACGGTATCTGCCGGATATTGCCCACGTATGCTCGTCGATGTATAACGCCTCCGACCTATCGTAAACGTTGGAGGTAATAACCCTGTAGCTAACCGTCGGCTCTATTAAATTCAGTACCGAATACAGGGTTATTGAGGTAATTAAAACAAGCACGATATTTAACACGCTGAGTATAATCGCAAGTGTTTTCACGGAACACCGCCTTTCTCACGGCCATGGCAGATATGTCGGCATCGAAGCCCTTTGCCCGATGGATGCCTCTAATACGCCCCCTGTCCTCCCGCACACTAAAACTCGCAACACTCCATCCCTCGAATAAATATCGGCAAGCACAATATATATTCCATGCTCGTCGTTATAAATCACTGTATACGGTTGCCTCAGGCTTGTTTCACCCTCAAAAACAAACATGTGTGCAATCCTTGCCGCCAAGCCCGCATTAACATTTACCCAATCAAAATCTTCAGCCTTGATGCCGCGCAATGTGTATTCTGCAATTTGCAGCATTCCGCTTCTGTCATTTATATCGGATGTAGCCACCCGATAACGAACGACCGACTCCCTCGGGCGCAATACAAAATACAGGGTCACAGAGTTTATCGCTAATATTACGACGGCAAATATTATCGCAAGCATCCTCATATGCAACCTCCTTGTTATGAAAGTTATTTTGCATTCGCATTCCCATCAAACACTGCGAAGTATATCATTGCTTGCGCCTGCCCGTCGATGTCGGGTACAACAAAAAATGCTATCGACAGCCAAAAGGCAACCGACAGCATTTTTATGGCGATTGTTATTCAATTACATGTGCCGGCAAATATGCGGGCATCCACGCTCGCATCAAAATCGTTGTCAGCAAAAGTCCTCCCGTTCGGCTGCACACAATTACTCTGACAACACCGTCACCGTTGACGAGGTCGGCAATGACTATGAAAGCATCATTTTCCTCATCATGGAACACCAAATAAGGTTGACCTAACCTATACATACTTGCCACGCCGTCGTTCCCCCCCAATGCTAACATTTGCGCTATACGAACCGCTGTTCCGGCGTCAATATTTACCCAACCTCTCTCGCGATACCTGCCGGAGCTTGCCCACTCATGCTCATTAACATATAACACCCCCGACCTGTCATAAGCGTCGGATGTAATAACTCGGTAATCGACGACCGGTTCCGTCAAGCTAAACACAGTATGCAATATTAACGAAGAAATTAAAATATTTACAACAACTGCAATGCCGAATGCAATTGCAAACTTTTTCATAAAATCCTCCTCGCGAAAAAAATCAGTCATCCCAACCGGGCAACGTGTCAATAAAAGCATAAAGGCAAAAGTCCGGTGTCCTGTTGCGCAAATGCCAAGGCCAAAGATAAGGGTTTACTCGCAAGTCAAACGCACGTCCTCGCTGAAATTGCCGTAACGGACATTCGTAAAAACCGGTTGCTATAACCTGTTCATCGGTATGACGAGCGGCAACTGTTGCCTTGAATAATGAGCCGCAAATGTCAACTACATATGTGTCGACTCCTCGCTCTATTGCAACAATACGGTCTTCAATTGAAATGCCGGGAATCGACCTCTGGGCGCGGTCTCCGCCGCTCGGCCAGTGAAAAAACTCTACGTTTATATTGGGTCCGTGTGAATGAACTTGTGCAACTTCAGTATGGATAGTGGCTACGTTGGGAGCGTTTGGCGGGTCAGACGGGTTTATTGAAAGTGTAAAATTATTTCTCTCATGGGCTATCGGTCCGGGGAAAATCATTCCAACTCCATCCATACCCCTGCGTGCCGGAACTACCCCGAAAGAATAGAACGTTTCCAAGAGGATGTTTTCATCTCTTACTGTTCGAGGCCAAAACGGAAGCTCGATATATGTGAACGTTATAAAAGGATTTCCAATCGGTATTATAATCGGCTCTTGCCTTGTCGCAAAAACATCAACCCTGAATATAGCCGCACCAAGCTCCCGCCCCTCATGTATCGACCTTCTGTTGAAACGTTCCGCAAAAGCAATGGCAACGTCATCTTGTGAAGAAAATCTGAGGTTATCGGCGACATCTGTAACGCTGACGTCGGGGCATATTTGCGTCATGCTTATTGCGACTCTGTCCGACATTTGTCGTACCTGAACGCCGAGAACGATATACGGGTTATCGATGCTTCCGCTTATCGGCTGAATATTCATCGCTTCGCGCGGTATCGGAGACTCGAAAAAATCTGTTCCGTAGTAATCATCAATCGCGTCGGTAAAATCGGCGTCATCGAAAACAGCATCGGCAAATGCCGCGAATCCCGTTGTTCTTTGATAATGATTATAAAGGGCTTCTTCTTCGCTCATATCCGACGGTATAAGCAAATGAACTTCACCAAACAAGTCCATTAAAACTGTACCGTCGTCATTCCATTCGACAAACATGTCGTGTGATGTTCCGCCGTGGCTGAAATAAAGCGTGGTCAAAAACCTGTACAGGTATACTTCATCGCCAACCGCCAAGCCGGTATTTTCAGCAAATTGCGTATCGTCGTCGGTTGCGTGAATGCCGGACGCATCCGCATTGCGCGTAAAAAAGTTAGCCATAGGGCGGCTAAGGAAGTCCAAATCATCCATAATCCCGCTGAGGTCAAAAAACGGTGCAGGGTTCACCCTCCGGCTGTTGCCCGTCCCTACCGGTTCGGCGTTTTCCGACGTATGCAGTATCAGCTCCAGTACGTACCTATCCATATGCGGAAGCATATGCCCGATAACTTCGCCCCGGTTTACTTGTTGCCCAACGACAACACTGCTCGCCATGTTGAAGTAAATCGCTCTCATGTAAGTTCCGTTGCGGCGGAAACTTATATACACCCTATCACTCGACGAATACACAACAACACCCGCCGCTAAAGCTCATACTTCCGACGGCGAATCGCACTGAATATTCAGCCCCGGGCTTATTACAGGCGAAAGGCGGTCAAGCTGACCGTACCACATTGTTACCTGCATCGAATCGAGCGGCCAGTGCAACAAGCCGACATTGTTGGGAATATAATCGGATACCTGCATCGTGATTATATCAAAAGTTTGCGACGGAATCCCCATTGCTTCAACCGCAAAAAGTGCGCCTTCTTCAAGCAGGAAAATTCCTGTACCGTCAAATTCCGGGCGGACGCGCTCGAAATCATAATATCTGTCGTTGCCGTAAATTTCGGTTAATAAGAACACTGAGGGGGAGAAGCCCGCGTTAGCTGTATCCGATGCGTCGGCATTTGCGCCCGAATCCGTATCCGCATTTGCCGTTCTGAAAGCAAACAATCCCGTTGCCGGTGCGGTAAATGTGTACTGCGTTGTACCGAATGCGCCGAACGTATCGCCGTATCTTGTTGCCGGTACGCCGGGTGTAACGGTTATTCCGGTCGGGTCAAGGACTTCGAAGCCGGCGGTTAAATCTACCGGTAAATACCGGAACGTTGCAACCGAACCGACAGGC
>WQVC01000018.1 GCA_009781765.1 Defluviitaleaceae bacterium
TCTTCATTGACGCTTACAACCGTTTCGGTGAAGCCAAACACCATTTCAATCAAACAAGAAAACGCGGCTCCATGCCTTTTGGGCTTGTTGATTTCTTTTAAGTGCGCATGGCGACACTCCCGCATATTTCAACTAATTGACTTTCTTGGCTTTTTGTGGTATAATTTCACCACAGATAAAGGACAAGTTGTATGGGCTTATTATATGCCCAGTGAACAATAAAAATTAAACCTATGCAATTTTTATCAAACGTGTTAGATGATATTTATTTTTTACTCCATGACAGAGTGCAAGCATTTGCTTTTCGGACGCTTGCGGATTCCGGCACATACCACCTCGGTTGTGCGGACGCTTGCGGACTCCGGCATATACCCACCCCGGTTATGCGGAGCTTTCGTACAGAGCTTTGTGTTACTTTGTTTCCGTGATAGAGGCGTGTCCTTAGCTTGTTTACATACCAAGCTCGCAGGTGTGGCAGATTTTTTGCCGTCCCTACGGGCTTTTTTGTTTCCGCGGACGGCGGGAAAGTCCACACCCGCCTCCGCGCACTTTTTTTGAGGATGTGATGCAATGAGGGGAATGTCGATTATAGCCGAGGTATTACTGCACCTGAATATCGGCGAACGCATAAAGGAACTGCGCAAAGCAAGCAATATGTCGGTGAAAGAACTCGCAAATCAAATGAAAATAAGCACAGTCAGCCTGAGGATGATTGAACTCGGAGGCGTCGGCATTACAGCGTACAACTACCTCAAGCTGCATGAGATTTTCGGCGTGTCCTTACACTACATCATTACCGGGAAAGAGCTTGAGGAGAAGCCGGCTAACTAATTCGTCAACGTAAGAAAAATTTCTTCAAGGGAAAGCTCGGCAGGCTTCATAAGAAGAATAGGCATGTTGTTTTGCGCCGCGCACCGAAAAATTTCTTCGCGTATGTCGGTCTCGAAAAAAAGCTCTGTTGTGCCGGATTCGCCGGGTTCGACGGTTGGCGACAATCCGGAATCGGCAAGGGCTTTTTTGACGGCGTCCGGTTCGCCCTTGATACGAACATGAAAGCCGCTTTTGCGCAAATTGTCGGAAAGGCTGTCCGCCTTGCCGTCGGCAATGATTTTTCCTTGATTTATTATCATTACGCGGTCGCAAACCGCACTTACTTCCTGCATGATATGACTTGATAAAATTACCGTTGTGTTGAGGCTTTTTATAACGTCGCGCATCTCGATTATTTGTTTCGGGTCGAGCCCGATTGTGGGTTCGTCCATGATAATAACCTTCGGTTCGCCGACCATTGCTTGCGCAAGCCCCACGCGCTGACGATACCCCCGCGAAAGGTTGCGAATAAGCCGACGCGACATGTCGGCGATATTTACCGAGTTCATAATTTTTTCAAGCATTTCGCGACGATTTTTGCCGACGCCTTTAATGTCCGCGACAAAGTTCAGATATTCGCAAACGCGCATGTCGCCGTAAACCGGCGGCGCATCAGGAAGATAGCCGATGTTTTTTTTCGCGCGTTCGGGTTCTGCCAAAATATCTGCATCGTTGATTTTAACGTCGCCGGAGGTTGCCGCAATAAACCCCGTCATAATGTTCATGGTGGTGGTTTTTCCCGCGCCGTTCGGACCGAGAAACCCGACAATTTCACCTGCTCCGATTTCAAAGCTGAGGTTGTCGATGGCGATTCGTGCGCCGTATTTTTTTGTCAAATTTTTTACAGAAACCATGAACATTCCTCCGGGATGATTGCGTGTTCACGAAGCCATGCAAACTCAGCTTCATTTCGGACAACTGCAATTTTCGGCAGATTTTCAAGCGAATTGCAAAACAGCAAAAACTCGCCCGCGCGATAAGCCGGGTTGTTGCTTATAAAATGTGCGGCGGCCGGCAAATTGTCATGGATATGAAGCACTCGCAAGCCGTCGTCCTGCGGCAGGAAAACAAAGGCGGATTCGTACAGGGGGCAAAATTTTCGAAATGCCAAATGCTCGGCGGTTTCAATTCGCGTAACACGAGCGGGTTTTTTGAAAACGAAACGATGCACGGATTCGAAAGCGTTTGCGTCTGCGGCGGCCGGCGCGAGCTGTACAAGTTCTTCGGCGGCTTCAACCGAAAGTGCCGCCATGAAGCAGCACTTCTTGCCGCATTTGTTTTCGAAAAAAGACGCATCGAAGACGTGCGTCTTTTCGTTCATTCTTTTGCCCATAGGGAAGTGTTCGCGGAAAATTGCTGTATCGGCAATGCGCACATAAGTTTTGCGAGTATTTGCAACAACTATGCTCACGCCCGTACTTCCTGCCCCTTTGTAATTACAATCGGAGCTTCGGGTGTGCCGATGATTTGTGCGCCGCTGTGCAAAATAACGTCTTTGTCGATAATCGCGTTTTCGATTACGCAGTGATTTCCCACATGCGTACCTTCCATGAGTATGGAATTTCGGATGTTTGACCACTCGCCGGTAAAAACGCGGCGGAAAATCACCGAGCGATACGCATTTCCGTTTAAAATCGCGCCGCTGCCTACAATACAGTTTGCCACATGTGCTTCATTATTAAACTTCGCGGGCGGCTCGTCTTTCGGTTTTGTTTTGATATAGGGATGCCGAAGCATAAAATCGTTACGAACCTCGCGACGCAAAAAGTCCATGTTGCAATCAAAGTACGAATGAATATTGCCCAAATTGCGCCAATACCCGGTAAAACGATAACCGTAAATGCGAAGCCGCTTGCGATACCGCGACAGTAAATCCAGAACAAGGTCGTATCGCTCTTCGGAAACGATTGTTTCGATAAGCTCAATGAGAAGCGGGCGCGAAATTATATACACGCCGATTGACGCTAAATCCGATTGCGGCTCAAGGGGCTTTTGTTCCAAATCTGTCATGCGCTCGGATTGGTCAAGTTCCATTACGCCGTACTGCCGAATGTCGTCGCCGTCGGAAACTTGCCGATACGCAATTGTGATGTCGGCCTGCTTTTTTTCGTGAAACGCAATCAGCTCGTTATAATCCATTTTGTACACGCAGTCGCCGGATGAAATTATTACATACGGCTCGTTGCTTCGACGCAAATATGTGAGATTTTGATAAATTGCGTCCGCCGTACCGCGATACCACATGGAATTTTCGCCGCTTTGATACGGCGAGAACACAAACATGCCACCCTGCTTATTGCCCAAATCCCACCACTTGGGGCTTGATAAATGGTCGTGCAGGGAGCGCGAGTTGTACTGCGTGATAATCGCGACTTTTTGTATGCCGGAATTTGTCATGCTGCTTAACGGAAAGTCGATTGCGCGATAACAGCTTCCCAACGGAAGCGCGGATGCGGCACGATTTTTCGTAAGTTCACCAAGACGCTCATTTCTTCCGCCCGCCAAAATTATTCCTACCGCTTTCATGCTCTCACCCCACTCGGATTCATTTCGATGACGATGCTTTGACCGCTTTCAAGTTTTCCGTTCGGGTAGTTTTCGGGCGTTGTTTTGCCGAAAATTACGCAGTTTTTGCCGATTTGAACATTGCCGGGAATTTCCGAATGTTCGCCGACAACAGTTATTCCCGTGTCGTAAATTTTGGGACGATGTACGTTCGGAACAGTTTCGCCGACATCTGCGCCGAGTTGCGTGTTTTCGCCCACGCGGCAGGACGCATCTATTATACAGCGGTCGAGCACAGCATTTTTGCCGATATAACAGCCCTTCATCAAAATTGAATTTCGAACAATCGCGCCTTCTTCAACAATAACATCCGCCCCGAGAATCGAATTATAAACCTTGCCCAAAACTTCGCAACCCTCCGACACTATGCTTGCCTTAACCTCGGAGTTTGCGCCGGTAAAAAGCGGCGGCTGATGGTCGGAATCGGTATACGTTTTGTCGAAATTTTCGTAAAGGTTAAAGTCCGGAACAGTTTGGATTAAGTCCATGTTTGCCGCCCAGTAAGATTCAACCGTTCCTACATCGCGCCAGTATCCCATAAACGGATATGCGTACATACGTTTGCCTTCCGCCAAAAGCATGGGCAAAATGTGCTTGCCGAAATCCGAATCAGGATGAATTTTTTTGTCGCGCTCAAGGGCGTCGCGAAGCAAATCCCATTTGAAAATGTAAATGCCCATGTTTACGAGGTTTGATTTGGGGTTGGGCGGTTTTTCTTCGAACTCGTAAATTCGATTATCGCCTTCGATGTTCATTACGCCGAAACGACTTGCTTCCTCTATGGGAACTTCAAGCGCGGCGATACTTACATCGCAGTCGAGCTTTTTGTGAAACGCAAGCATCTTTGCGTAATCCATTTTGTAAATGTGGTCGCCGCCGAGAATAAGTACGTATTCGGGATGGCACTGGTCGATGAAGTCGATGTTTTGAAAAATCGCGTCGGCAGTGCCGGCGTACCATTCACCGCTTGTATCCTTCATGTGCGGCGACAAAATTGTGACTCCGCCTCTGCGCCGGTCTAAGTCCCAAGGCGAACCAATGCCTATGTGCTGGTTAAGCTGTAACGGCTGATATTGCGTTAAAACCCCCACGGTTGTTACACCGGAGTTTACACAATTGGACATAGCAAAGTCGATTATGCGGTATTTTCCTCCGAACGGAACAGCCGGCTTCGCTTTGTTTGAAGTAAGTACACCCAAGCGACTGCCTTGCCCGCCTGCCAACAACATGGCAATCATTTCAGATTTGAGCAAGTTGTCCACCCCTTTTCATAAATATTTGACACGATTTCATTATTTCACCATTTATATGTAGAGTCAATATGCAAACACGGCAATCCGGCGGTAAATTTAAACATTTTTTTCCGTCGTTTCAAAACCTATCGGTAACCGGTCGGCTACCGATAGGTTTTTGCATTTTTTGGCTGATTATGGTAGCTTTCTGAAATAATTATTTATCAGGGAGGATTAAAATGCGAAAAAAAATCAACTTGGGCGATGCAAAAAAAATTCATTTTATCGGCATAGGCGGAATTTCCATGAGCGGTATTGCCGAAATTTTGCATCGTGACGGATTCGAAGTAAGCGGTTCGGACGCTGCGGCAAGCGAAAAAACCCAAAGGCTTGAACAGCTCGGCATAAAAATTTTCGTTCCCAATGCGGCGGAAAATATTTCTGACGACATCGACATGGTTATCCACACTGCCGCCGTTCGGGCCGGCAATCCGGAATTTGACGCCGTTGTTCAAAAAAATATTCCGCGAACGGAACGCGCCGCGTTTTTGGCAACGCTCTTGGAGGGGTATAACGCCGTTTGCATCGCCGGTTCCCACGGCAAGACCACAACGACATCTTTCGTTGCGGAAATTACCCTTGCCGCAGGTCTGGACCCCACAATAAACATCGGCGGTCACATGAACAGCAGCGGCTCGAATTATCGCGTCGGCGATTCGAATATTTTTGTGCTTGAATCATGCGAGTACAGCAACCAGTTTTCGCACTGGAATCCGTATATCGGCGTAATCTTAAATGTGGACGCCGACCATCTGGATTTTTACGGCACAATGGACAATTTAAAAGCGGCGTTCGGAGTTTTTGCAAAAAATATTCGTCCGGACGGCGCGCTGATTATTTCATCGACAGCAGCGATTACACACAACGCAACATGCCGGGTTATAACCTTCGGGCTTGACGACGAAGCCGATTTTCGTGCCGAAAATATCACGTACAATGAAGGTAAGCCGTCTTTCGACGTGGTTTCGGGCAAAAATCTCCTCGCTCGGGTAGACCTGCCTTTGCCCGGCGAATACAACATGCTTAACGCGCTTGCGGCGTTTGCGGCGGCATCGTGCCTGAATATTTCTCCGGAAATAATCGCACGCGCTTTGTGCGAAGTTCGCGGTACGCAACGACGCTTCGAGCATAAAGGAACGCTGAACGGCACAAAAATAATCGACGATTACGCCCATCACCCCACAGAAGTCCGGGCATGTCTTGCCGCCGCAAAGCGAAGTACGGATAAATCCCAAGGTCGAATCATATGCTTGTTCCAACCCCACACATACACGCGCACAAAAAATTTGCTTGATGAGTTTGCGCAAAGTTTTTCAGATGCGGATGAAATTGTTCTGCTTCCCATTTATGCCGCGCGCGAGCCGTTCGACCCGGAAATTTCGTCGGAAATGCTTGCAAATTTGATGAAAACAGCCGGAAAAGACGTGAAAATCGCACAAAATTTCCTCGAAGCGGGAAAGTACCTGAAAAAAGTTATTCGACCGAACGACTTGCTCATAACCATGGGCGCAGGCGACGTTTACGAGGTTGGTGAAAAGTTGTTAGCCACTTGTTAGACCAAGTTATTAACATTATCCACACAAATGTATGCATAAGGCCTTAATAACCTGTAATTGCAAGTTTTCCCCGTAAACACTGAATTCCTTCGAAAAGCTCAGTGTTTACGGGCTTTTTTTTGCAAAACGCAACATATATTCGGCCAAAAATTACCGGACACGCCAAAAAGTGCGTTTTCGCCCCTTAACCGCCGCAAATATGAGTTATCCACATTTTTATCCACAGAGCTTTTTAAAGTTGTTGATAAAAAAAGATAGCCAACCCTCCAAAAACAGGTTATTATGTCGGTGAAGAAAATAAGAAGGCGGGTGTATCGAAAATATGAGCGATATAAAAATGAAAATAGGATACGCATGTTCGAATTTGGAGCTTTCCACAATTTTCATCGACGATTATTTGGCCGATTGCCTGCCGGTTTATCCGCTTATTTACATATGGAGCTTGCGCCGCCTTATGGACGGCGAATGTGCAACGCTTCAGGAAATAAGCGAGCGTTTCCGCATTACCGAAGGCGATGTAATCAAAGCGTGGCAACACTGGGAAAAAGAAGGCCTCGTGAGCATCTCGTCCGGCAAAAACGGCATGGAAATCACGTTCGGGCCTGTTCGACCGCGCCAAACTTCGGTAGTCCTGCTCTCCGACAACACTGCGAAAGCGGCTGAATCCCCTCCGCAAAACGTCGCCACCCGCCCGAATTACACAACGCAGGAACTCGCCTGCTACCGAAGCGAATCCTCCGACATTAAGCGTCTGTTTTCTCTTGCGGAAAAAACATTGGGCAAATTGCTTTCCTACAACGACATGAATGTAATTTTCGGCTTTCACGACTGGCTTCGCTTGCCGATTGACGTAATCGAATTTTTGCTCGAATACTGCGAAGAAACCGACCACCGCAGCCTTCGCTACATCGAAAAATGCGCACTGGACTGGGCTGAACGCGGCATCGCGGACAAAAGCTCCGCCGCCGAATATGTACAAAATTTCGACCTCAATTATCGCACCATTTTGCGTCACACCGGGCAGTCCGCCGCCTACCCTACCCCCGCCCAGCGCAAATACATGAATAAGTGGCTGCACGAATTAAACATGCCTCTCGAGCTAATCACCGAAGCCATCGACCGCTGCGTCGAAAAAATAAACAAGTTTGACAAGAAATACACCGAAAAAATCTTGACGGAGTGGCACAAGAACGGCATACTCACAAAGGAAGCCGTTGCCGCCGCCGATAATGATTTTGTCGGCAAAAAAACCTCACCACGTCCTGCGGCAAAAAACCGCTTCGTCAACTTCAAGCAGCGCGACATCGATTATTCTCGCTACGAAAAGCTCGAACGGGCATACATCGACCAAAAACTTAACGCTAATTAGCGCACCAAGCTCGTTAAACTGACACAGGGGTGATACCCGGTGAAATTTAAAAATGCATACCGCCAAGTGATGCGCGAAATGCAAGCCGAACGTGACAACGCAATTGCTGTTTGCGATGCGCGACGCAAAGAAATTTATGAGAAAGCCCCGCGTCTTGCCGAAATTGAAAGGGAAATCGGAGAAGCGGGGCTAAAAATTGCGCGGCTCGCGATTTCCGGCGATGAAATTGCAATTGCAAATATCCGTAAAAAAACAGACGCTCTGAAAGAAGAGCGTCTTCTTTTAATGCAAAAAAGTTTTCGCGGAAAAAAAGACTGCTCCGCCCCCAAATATAGCTGCAAAAAGTGCAACGATACAGGGTATATCGGGCTTCCCGCAACGGCGTGCGTGTGTCTGAAACAGCGTCTTATCGATGAATATTACTCCCTCTCGAATTTGCGTGAGGTGTTGCGCGACGAAAATTTTGCCGCGTTTGATATGCGGCTTTTCAGCGAAAAAACGATTGAAAGCGAAGGCCTGTCACCTCGCCTTAATATGGAAACAGTTTTTCGTGTGGCAAATAAATTTGTGCAAAACTTTGACAGGGAATTCGGAAACCTCTTGCTTTACGGCGAAACCGGCTTAGGGAAAACTTTCGTGTGCCATTGTATCGCAAAGGAACTTCTGGACCGCGGTCGCACGGTGTTGTATTTGACCGTGCCGCGACTTTGCAAAGTCGTTGAGGATTCGCGGTTTAAGCGCGAGTCCGTTGCTTCGACCGACGAAATGCTTGAGGCGGTTGACGACGTTGACCTTCTCATTTTGGACGACTTGGGTACGGAAATTTCAACAATCATAACATCTGCCGCACTTTTTGATATAATCAATCAACGACTAATCTCGCGAAAACCTACGGTAATTTCTACAAATTTCACAACAAATGAACTTGCAACTCAGTATTCCGACCGTATTGTTTCGCGATTCTTGGGAAATTATCAAATGGTAAAATTTTTTGGTGAAGATATTCGCGTAAAGAAAAAATACGGAAGCGTCAACTTCGGAAGGAAAATATAATATGAACGAAAAATTGCGCATTTTGAAAATGATTGAAGACGGAAAAATTACTGCGATTGAAGCGGCGGCGTTGCTTACTTCACTTGACGGCGATGCGACACCCCCCGCGCCGGGGCGAGCAACTCCCGAATCAACCGAACGCCCCTTTCGCGCCCATTCCGAAAAACCGCCTTCACAAAATAATCGCTCCCTGTATGATTCAAGTTATAGCGATTTAGGTACGAAATTCGAAAATTTTGCCCGCGAAGCCGCGCCTAAAGTGGAAAAATTCACGAAAACCGTCGCGGAAAAAATAGTCGATGCGACGGATAAACTGTCCGACGTGTTCGTTCCCGACGAAAGCCAACGCGACCCTCAACGCGCGCCCTCCCCTTCCCCGCCGAAAAAAGAAAAAAATATTGCCGAGAAACAAGTTGAAATTTTGGTCATGGCGGATGATTCAAATGAACTGAACATCGCCGGCTTAAACGGCAACGTTCGTATTCGAGGCTACAATGGCGACAAAATCACGGCACGTATTGTTTACGCATCAAAAAAAGCCGATGCGCCCATCGACATAAAAAAACTCGGCGGAAAATATGTACTGTTTTACGAGCAGGAATATTTTTACGATGTTTCGGTTGACGCCTTCGTGCCGGAACGCGCGTTCAGAGCGGTAAAAATCGAAAATTTGAACGGAAACCTTGACGCTTCAACGCTTTCCGCCAACGAAATACATTTTTCAAATTCAAACGGCAGCACAATTCTTGCCGATATTTCCGCCGTAAATTTTTTTGCCGAGTCAAGCAACGGCCGACTGTCTGTTTCGAAAATAACCGCCGATGACGCAACAATCGAAAACATGAACGGCTCAACCGAGGCAGACGAAATCGACATTGCACAGCTCAGGCTGTCGAATTACAACGCACCGCTTTCGATTATTATGTCAAAATTTTCGCGCTACTTCGGATACCTCTGGCGCGTAGAAACAGGCAACGCAAAACTCGGCATAAATCTGCCGACAGCCTACGACACCGGCTACCATATCAAAGCCCGCGCCGCAATGGGCGAAGTTCGCGTAGGGCTTACAAACCTTCGTTATCTGATTAAAGAACCAATGCTTGTGGAAGCTCAAAGCGCGAACATCGACCACGCCTCAAGAAAAGTAAATCTTGTCATCGAAACGTCAAACGCTCCGCTGTTGATAAATTAAACCGCAGCAAGCCGCTCCGCCATCGCGCCGTATTCCATTTCGTCGGCTTGCTCGCGAAGCCACGCTACGAGGTCGGATTCGGTTTCGTACTCGAATTCGTCAAGTTCGGCAACAATTTCGTCAACACCCGTCATGTCACGTCGGTTACATGCGTTAATCAGTTCCGCTAAAAGTCGCGCGTCAGGTTTATCCTTGCGCGCTTTTTGTTTTTGCGATTCAATTGCCGTCAACACTGACGCAATTTTTTCAACAAGCTCGCGGGTGCTTTTCAAAAATGTATCGTTGTTTGCGGATATAAATCCGATATGTTCGATTTTTGCGGCATTTTCAAGTGCTTCCGCCAATTGCCCTGCTTTTTCCGCGCAAATGCCGTAACACGACCCCTTGATTCCATGCACGGTTATCATGTAATTTTTTAAATTTTCCCAAGACTCCGACTTATCAAGCATCGCAGGGGTGGTTTTCGCAAACGTGCGCAAAATATCCAAATACGACGACTCATCGCCGCCGAAACGCAAAAGCCCCGCAGCAAAATCAACGCCCGGCACGCGATGGCTCATAAGAGATGACGGCTTTGTCCATTTTTTTACCACAGCTTCAAGAGTTTCGATTTCGATGGGCTTGGGGATATAGTCTTGAAAGCCGTTCTGTATAAACATTTCGTCGTTGCCGACAAGCGCGTTTGCGGTGAAGGCGATAACAGGAATGTTTTTTGCATAATCCGTACCGAGTTGGCGAATATGGCGCAATGCTTCGATTCCATCCATTTCGGGCATCATGTGGTCCATGAAAACGGCGTCGTATCGAACGATTTCGCTTCGCATTGCTTCAATGGCTTCCGGGCCGCTTTCAACGCAGGTCGTTCGGATTTCATACCTTTTCAGCATTGCGGCGGCAAGCACCAAATTTGCCGGAACATCGTCAACAACAAGCACTCGTACGCCGGGCAGTTTAAGCCCCGATGTATTTTTTGCAAAACCGCTATCCTTTTTCGGACGCAGATATTTTTTGAGATTATTTACAACTTCATCGGGAATAACTTCGTCCGACACGGATTTTTGCCAAAAACGCGCAGTAAATGTGCTGCCCGCGCCGACTGCGCAATCGACAACAATGTCGCCGTCCATCATGCGCGCTAATTTTCGCGCCATGGGAAGCCCGAAGCCCATGCCCTCAACCTTGCGGTTTGCCGCCATATTAACTTGCGAATAGTCTTCGAAAATATTTTCTGTTTCCTCGTCGGGAATACCTATGCCGGTATCCTTGACCGCTATTGTTACACAAGCGGACTCGTCGCCGTCCGCGACGCATTTGATTGCCAAATCCACAGAACCTTTCGGCGTGTATTTAAACGCATTCGAAAGCAGATTGTTTAAAATTTGCTTAACACGCAAATAATCGCCGCAAAGTTTTGCGGGGAAATTCGGGCTGATGTCCAGTCCGAAAGAAATATTTTTTTCGCCGCGATGCAAAACGCTCTGATTGATGGAATCGCTAAAGAGGCTTGCGGTATCATACTCAGCGGGAAACAACTCCAACGTACCCCTGTCGATTTTCGAAACATCCAAGACGTCTTTAATTATACTTAAGAGGGTTCGACCGGCTGTTTTTATGTTTGTCAGGTTAGTAAAAAGCTCGTCGCTTAATCCGTCCGTTTCGAGGGACAAGTCCGAAAAACCCATAATTGCGTTGAGAGGTGTACGCATTTCGTGCGACATTATTGCGATAAACGAAGATTTTGCGTTATTCGCAACTTCGACTTCCCTCAATGCGGCCTGCATTTCCCGTTGCTGACGCTGAACAAGCAAATGAAGCTCAACCCGCCTTTTTAATACACTCTCGGCAAAAGGTTTTGTTATGTAATCGACAGCCCCTGCCGCCAAGGCTCGCGCCTCGTACTCCGGATTTTTTGCGGCTGTCAGAAAAATTACGGGAATATCTTGAGTTTTCGGGTTGTCCTTGAGAATTTTAATTATACCGTACCCGTCAAGTACGGGCATGGCAACGTCAAGCAAAATCAAATCAGCCGGCACGGTCTTTAAAAGTTCCAACATTTCCTTGCCGGTGGTCACCGCTCGAACGTCATGCTCATCACAGAGAACTCCGGATGCAAACCCCAGAGCCATTTTATCATCGTCAACTACAAATATTATACTTTTGTCGGACACGTTCACTCCGAAGCATCCCCTTCATGTTGTACCGTTGCAATAATTGAGCTGAGGCTTTGGCTCATAACGTCAATTGAAATATGTGCCTTGTCGTAGTTATCCGCGATGCTTTCGATGAGGTTATTTACGGCAACAATAGAGTCGAGAGCTTTGGCGGAAATTTCGTCGGACTCGGATACAATCGTTTTGGATTTTGCGGCAAGCGCACGAACTTCTTCCGCAACAACAGAAAACGCTTTTCCGTGAATGCCGGCGCGCGCCGCTTCAATTGATGCGTTAAGCGCGACAAGGTTTGTTGACGTGGCAATGGACAAAATATTTGCGGAAATTGCCTTGAACTTGCTGAATCCGTCGTTAAGCGTTGCCATGAAGCCGGCAATTTGCGCAGATTGACGCTTTATGTTTTCAATATCTGCCAAGAGAAGGTTTGCGCTGTCTACGTTTGAAACCGCAATATCCAGTACGCCCCTTATCTCCTCGTTAAGCATTTGTATACAGTTTACCGGAATGTTATTGCCTGACGCAATACTTCGCGCCATTTCGTGGCACGAGTCGCAACCGCACGCGCCGCAGTCGAAGGAACGCTGACGCTCGGATGTTTTGCCCATGGATTTGAAGCCTTTTTCGACTTGCGTGTCTGTAATGGTGCGAGTGTTGACATGTTGAGGGTGATACACGCGGGTGAAATCCGCCAATTTGAGGGTTTTGTCGTAATGTTCCAAAAGCGTAGCGTAATTTTCGCGGCTGCGCGTTTTCAGGATATTTTTTTTGCTGTCGTCCATTATTGCATGAGTTTCGAAACGACCGACATTGTGTTCGACGGCGGTTCCGAGGTTGCAACCCTCGCCGCAGTTCAGAACATCAAAGACTGCGGGCAACACGTTTTCGCGCGATTCCGCAAATGCATCAATGGCTTCATATACTACGCCGTGACCTTCCGCTTGGTCAACGCGAATTACGTCGCCGAACCAAAACTGCATGTTCTCTTTAAGCCCGCCGGGCATAGGATACAGGCGACCGAAAGCCGCTTCGTCGTGGTCGAAAGAAGCCGAAAATTCCGGCAGTTCAATATCGTTTTCACGTACATATTCAAAGAGTCGCTTAAACGTAACATTGTACTTTACGTGTCGCGTTGATTCGAATTCGTGCGCTTTTGCAATACAAGGGGTAAGCGCGGCAAAATCGCCGGCAACCCGCCGATATTGCCGCATATAAACCGCCGTACAAAGAATCGGGCTGTGTACGGGCGAAAGATACTTTATGATATTGTGCTTATATTTAAGGATATAATCGACAACGGCGGGGCAGGGCTGCGTTATAACTGATGCCGGATTGTTTTTTTCGATATGACGAATATGCGCCCAAGTACAGATGTCTGCGCCGATTGATACATCGTAAATCTGTCGCACTCCGAGTTGCTTAAGCCATGCGAGAAGCCTTCCCCCTTGCGGGTTTATGTAGAGGGCGGGAGCAACAAGCATCGAAATATTTTCGCCTTTTCGTAAGTCGGCTAAAAATCTCATTGTATCGTCATCATAGTCACGAACGTCATGGCGACAGGCTTCGATGCAAAATCCGCAAGCGATACATTTGTCATTGTTAATCGAAACGCGAATTACGCCTTCCTCGGAGAAAACGTGGTTTGCGCCTTCATTCGGGCAAACCCGGATACATCTGTTACACCCGACGCATTTTGACAAATCTTCCACAATAAGTTTGCGCATAATGTGACCCCATCCCCTTGCTTTTTTATTTTATTACTATACTGAAAACGCGACGAAAAGTAAATAACGTTTTTTTTAACATTGAGTTTTAAATGTTTTTGCGAATGTTCTCAGCTTTTCAAAACCTATTTGGTAGCTGACCAGTTACCGATAGGTTTTTTCATCGGACTTATTGCGCAACTGTTCAACAAGCTATATAATATGCAAAGATTTCTGAGGAGGGAATAAAAATGAGTTTACCGAATATTTTAGTTTGTGACGACCATCCGTCAATATGTAAGGAAGTTGCAATGTTTTTGAAAGGAAGCTACACGGTTCATGCCTTTAAATCCGGCAAAGAGGCGTTGGATTATCTTGAAAAAAACTCTATTGACTTAATTTTGCTTGATTATTATATGCCCGAAATGACGGGCTTCGAGGTTTTGCTTCAAATTCAAAAGTCGGAGCGTCACAACGGTGTTCCGGTGATATTTTTGACTTCTGAAATAAACGAGCGTCTTGAACATGAAATGCGCCGGCGCGGTGCATCCGAATATTTGGTCAAACCTGTCAACTCCGCAACGCTGCAAAGCTGCATTCGCAAACTTTTGAACTGATTATATTGCGGCGGATTTTAAACCGCTTCTTTGAAGTTCTCAGAACATGTTTCGCCGTCCGTTTCAACAACGGGCGGTTTTGTTTTGTCCAAAATAAGCGGCGCGGAAAAATACGTAGTAATTGCCGTCATAAAAGCCAATGCAGCCTGAACGAAATACGTCATAAAATCATCTCCGTACAAGCAGTATATGTAAAAAATGCAAAATTATACAAACTCTGTCATATTGCCTCGGAAATGAAACGGCAACAATTGCCGTTGAAGTTTTTTATTTTTCCGCTCGGTTATTGCAAGAGCATTGAAAAATTGCACCCAAAGCTCCTGCGTTTCGAGTTCGCCGTCTGCGTATGAAAATTCAGCACCGGCGGGAACTTCCGCAACTACATATGACTTTCCGTCGTAAATTGCCGCCTTTTTGCGGCGTTTATCGTGAATTACCCATGCTTGATTCATAAGCCGTTCGACAAAATGCTCGGCAAGAAGCACAAGAACATCATTTTTTGGCGTAACCGGGCAATAAAAAACGCCTTGCTGTGTTTCGGCAAAGCGGCAAAATCCGTGAAGCAAGTGCGCTTCACGCCCCACATTTTTGTAAAAATCATGCACATCCCGCACAAAACTTTCGTGCAATCGGCTGTCAACCATATGCCCTACCGAAAATCCCAATTGAATGTACTTCAAAATGGACAAAAATCTGTTTTCGGCGGATGAAAGAAAAGCATAGTACACGCGCAAAGCGGCTTCCGGCGAAATTTTCGTTCGAACGGCATTAAAAACGCGGGCAGATTTTTCGCTGTCCGTTTCAATGCGCCGTAAATCGGCAAGAGAAAGTTGCTCCGTTCCGTCGATTTGTATGCTTACCGGTTCGAGTTTTTCGTAGTAGACCGCGTAAACTACGGACAAAAATCCGTCAAACGTACCGTCGAAGGTGATGAGCATATGTAGCCCCCCGCTTTACAGCAATTTTGTTTACTGTGCTAAAGTGAGTTGGGTATAGTTGTCAATCCGCGAGCTGTCGGTAAGACGAGGTGCGATTGTTTCGGGCAAAAGCGGAAATTTATCATACGCTTTGCCGTTGCACGTAATGAAATATTTTGCGCGTTTGAGGACGACGCGCATTTTTCTCAGGTCTTCGAAGTCGAGTTTTCCGACGCGGCGAGCCGCAACTATTTTTTGCGCGGAAATTTGCCCGATGCCGGGTACGCGCAGAAGCGTCAAATAATCCGCCGTCGAAATTTCGACCGGGAACAGGTGCAAATTATTTACCGCCCAATGGCATTTCGGGTCCATATCAAGGGAAAGGTTTTCGTCCTCGCTTGAAAAAAGCTCGCCGGATTTGTAGCCGTAAAATCGCAGAAGCCAGTCTGCCTGATAAAGGCGATGCTCGCGAAGAAGCGGCGGCGCAACCGTCGGAAGCCGCGAATCGCCGGCAGGGATGTAGGCGGAGTAGAACACCCGCTTCAGTTTGAATTTGCCATACAGCCCCTCGGCAAGTGTTACGATTTTGCTGTCGCTTTCGGGGGTCGCGCCGACGATTAACTGCGTGCTTTGCCCGGCGGGCGCGAATTTCGGCTCATTTCGTGCGGCGCGATAGAGCGAAAGCTCGTTTTTCGACTGCGCGATGTTTTCACGAATCGCACGCATCGGCGCAAGGATGTTTTGTCGCGTTTTTTCGGGGGCAAGCCGCGCCAAACTTTCTCGCGACGGAAGCTCGATGTTTACGCTTACGCGGTCGGCAAGCAAGCCGGCTTGCCGAATCAAAAGAGGATTCGCCCCGGGGATTGTTTTGACGTGAATATATCCGTTGAAATGATAGGTTTCCCGCACTGTTCGCAGAGTTGCGGCAAGCAGTTCCATAGTGTAATCAGGGCTTTGTATTATGGCGGAGCTGAGAAATAATCCTTCAATATAGTTGCGCTGATAGAAGCGAATCGTAAGCTCCGCGACTTCATCGGGGGTAAATTCGGCGCGCGGAACGTCGTTTGAGCGGCGATTTCCGCAATATTGGCAATCGTAGATGCATTTGTTCGTAAGGAGAACCTTGAGCAACGAAACGCATCGGCCGTCTGCGGTAAAGCTGTGACAAATGCCGCAAGCGACGGCATTTCCGAGCGCACCGCGCTTTGCCGCCCGATTCGAGCCGCTTGATGTACAGGCGACGTCGTACTTTGCCGCGTCCGCCAGAATTTTTAATTTATCCATCATGTCCATGGACGTATTTTACTCGAACTTTTAAAACATGTCAAACGTTCGTTCGCTGTTGTTTTTTTATGCTCGTTGCCGCACGTTCATCCGATACAGCGGTTTTCCCCGGCAGACAGGAAACGGCAAATTTTCTGCACGTTTTGGAAAACCGCAATAAAAAAACGCGCCCGGCAAATAAATGCCGAGCGCGTTTTTTTCGCGGTAAACTTCGGATTCGCATTACAATTGCAATTTTTCGATAAACTCCAACGCCTGTGCCGATAAGTTTTCGATTAACTGTTGACGCGCAGATTCTATTCGCTCGGGGTTTGTGAGTTGTTCGTTGACCCACGCTTCAAATGCGGCGTAACCGAACTCCGGATGGTCGCGGTTTGCCTCGAACCATGCCCACATATCCGACGACTCATCGCCGTGCGTTTCCCAAACGGCATTGTGCCACTCGCTTCCCCACCACCCGTTAAGCACCGATGCATCGGGGTTATAAAATACGCCGGTTGTCAATTGGTCGGACATGCGGTTAAATTCCGCTGCCGTGTTCCGGGAAAGGCTGTTGCCGCCGTGGGAGAAAAACGGCTCGTTATTCTCCTGCCATCCGATAAACGACACGCCGACTTGATTTTGCGCATCGTGCAAATCAATTGTAAACGGACGCACCCACGATGCGTCGATAGTATAATCGGGCGGCTCATCGCCGAAGCGCAAGCCCGCTTCCTCCAACTTCGCACGAATAAATCCGAACGCCTCCTGCTCGGTGAAGTACACGATGTAAAACGGCCCTGCGCCCGAGCCGCCCGTGTGGGTTCGGACGTCGAGCGGGGTGGATTCCAATATCGCGCGATACGCGGCAACGGAAATTTCCGCTTGCGCACGAAGTTCATCTTCCGTCGGATATACGATATAGAACGGTTCTGCGGCCGTTCCGCCGCCGTGCATCCTGACCTCCAAGCGCGATAAAATTCCGGGCCCTCCGCCGGTGCAGCCCGTAACGGAAGCAAGTCCGATAAATGCCGCCGCCGCACCGAGCGAAAGTTTTTTCCAACGTCGCGGCAATTTTTTCAGCAAATTTTCGTCTTCTCGCGCCGCTTCAAGCGTAGGAATTTGCGGCGGCGTGTAATTCTTTACCGGCGATAATTTTTCCATTTTCATCAACCTCCTGCGTTATACACCCGAAAACGTGCCGGATAATTACATGTCTTCCATGAGCGACATCACCGGGTACATTTCATTGTAATGCCTGTGGATGAACATTGCGCTGCCGTCGGCGAACAGCTTTTCGGCGGCGCGGTCGGCAATCGGCGTAATGAGCCGCTCGTGTGCGCAGTGAATCGGCGAAATGTCGGAGGTAATATTTGCATTTTGCGATTTCATATGACCGTATGCGTAATTGCAACGCGACGAAATCGCGCATTCGCGGCATTCCGGAGCGAGTTCGCCCCCTCTGTCGAAAAGAAATTTTTGCTTTTCGGAGTCGATGCCGGAAATTACATCGCCGATTTGAAATACCGGATTGTTCAGATGAATCGACCCGATGTAAATTTTGCCGTCGGGCGCGATTGCCGGTTGATTTTGCGCCATTTGCCGTCTGTCGATGTGATATTTTTCGCCTTTGAGGTGCGATAAAATTTTTGTATCAATCGGCGAGAGGTAAACTTTTTGCTCTGATTTGGTAAGGCGCACGTACATATCTGCAATTTTTTCATATTCGCCGCGCAGAATTTCAAATTCTTCGGGCGTCCAGGGTGCGGCATAATTTAAATTCATCGCGATATATTTGAACCCGCTTCGATACAAAAATTTCGCGATTTTTGCCGCCTTGCGCACGGTTGAGTTGTCCAGTACGCTCATGCCCACAGCGTACGGCTGGTATTTAAGAAGAAGCGGAATTTTTTCCGCCAATAAATCGGCAGTTCCTTTGTTGTCGTGAGTTCTGCGGCAGTCGTCCTGCGCAGGGCCGTCATGCGAAAAGCCGATTGTAAGATTATGCTTGCGCGAGAAAATCAAAAACTCTTCATCGAGAAGTACGCCGTTTGTTGTCATTTTGTAAAAAAAATTATGGCGCGACTCGCGTTTGATGTCCGCTGTATACGCAACGGTGTCGTAAATGAGCTGCCGCTCTAAAAGCGGCTCGCCTCCGTAAAACAGAATGCCGGTTGTGTCCGTGCCTTTCATCCCGAGCCGAACAGCCGCTTTTGCGGTTTCAAGCGACATCCGCTCCGGCCCAGGCTCAACGAAGCAGTATTTGCACGAAATATTGCATTGATTTGTTACGTGAAGGGTTAATTGCACGGTATTTGCACATCCTTTCCCATTGCGTTAATGAAAATTGTCGCATGAAAAAAGTTGAACGTATCCGGTTCTTCCTGCGCCCAATGAAACTCAACAAAAACTCGTTTCGGAAGCTCGGAGGAATAAGGCACGACAATCAAAAAATAATCCGGCTCGCCTATCGGGAGCGTCGGATTATCGGCGGAAATTGCAAAGGTGCCGTGTTCAGCAAAAAATGTTACATCGAAACCATCAAACCACGAAGCGTTAATCTCCGGCACGGAAAAATCAAGCGTCCCGAGCCCAAAGTTTTCAATCGTTTCGCGGGAGGTTTCCGAGCCGGCCGCAAAAAAACGCGACTCAACAAGTTCACCGTTTTCGTGCGTCAAATAAAATGTCACCGACATTTCCATTCCGGCAAAAAGGCTGCCGAAAATCAGTCCCATATCCGTAACCGTTTCGAAAAAAGTTCGAACGCGACCGTTGTCGTCGGAAATAATTTTCGCGCTGAAATCCATTTCAAATTCATTATGCGTCGCGCTGCCCCTGAACGAGCCTGTTCGAATCGAGACATCAAACGCACCCGCTTCAAGCGAAGACAACGCCCGTTCAAGTGCCGCCGTTGCCGGTTCGGTTACGTCGCCGGAGTACGAAATTTCCGGCGCGACCGCAGGTGCGGCTTCCGGTTCAATTGCGGATTTCGTCGAAGGAACATCATCGGTTACCGGGGAAACATCAGCAAGTTCGACGGCGGTTTCGTGAACTTCGATTTCATCAATTTCGCAAACATCAACGTAAAAATTCTCGATTTCGTCGGGTATTTCACTGCCGCAAGCAGCAAGTAACAGCACCGCAAAAACAAAAAAATGTTTGTACATATCACGCGCCCCCACCTTTTTTCTACAGTCTACACGACTTTGTACAAACACACAAATCGTCATGCCTGCATAATATGGCACGGGGAGGTGGACTCTTATGATTTTTATGCTGGAAGGCTTTTTTTTATTCGGACATTTGGGAAATTCATTTCCCAAGCCTCTTTCCTCCGACGAAGAAAAAAAATACCTGCAAGAGTACGCCAAAGGAAGCCAAGACGCACGGAACATACTGATTGAACATAATCTGCGTTTGGTTGCTTACGTTGCAAAAAAGTACAACAACCATGCAAAAGATGCCGAAGATTTAATCTCCGTCGGAACAATCGGCTTAATAAAAGCCATTGTAACCTACAAATCCGACAAAAACGTTCGCCTTGCAACCTATGCAATACGTTGCATTGAAAACGAAATCCTGATGTTCATTCGCGCAACAAAAAAAAGCGCGGGTGATGTTTCATTACAGGATGTTGTAGGGGTAGACCGCGAGGGCAATGAAGTGCGCATAGAAGATAAACTTGCCGATATTGTATTTCCCGCACGATACAATTTTGCCGGGCTGCGTATGTAAGTTTTATACGCCGAAATGCCCGAGGCAACCTCAAGAGAGATGCTGCGCGTTACAGCCGAATTCGTTCGTAAGCCCAATCCCTTGCACCGAAAATTTCGATTGCACCCGAGTTGTCTTCCCGGAAACGGGGAATCGTTAAAAAGAGCAAACGTATTTTGCGTTCGATACGCGCGAAAAAAAGTTGCGGTCGCAGTGAAAAGTGTTACAATTCGGTCGGGGTGAGTACGCATGAGAAAAATTATTACCGCGCCGACCGATATCGAAGATAATTTATACGCGCAGGGGCTTTCTCCCGTTGCCGGAGTTGACGAAGTGGGACGCGGGCCGCTTGCCGGACCGGTAGTTGCATGTGCGATAATTCTGCCCAAAATTGAAATTGCCGGAATAAATGATTCGAAAAAAATTTCGGCAAAGCGGCGCGAAGAATTGGCGGCGCAACTCAAGGAAGTCGCTGTTTCATACGCATTCGGAATTATTCAGCCGGAGGAAATCGACAGAATAAATATTTTGCAAGCAACTTTAAAAGCGATGGCAGAAGCCGTTGCGGGGCTTGAAATCGCGCCGAAAATCGCGCTTGTTGACGGAATTTCCGCACCGGATTGCATCTGCCCGGTTCGTTGCGTCAAAAACGGCGACAGCGCAAGCCGAATAATTGCGGCGGCAAGTATTTTAGCCAAAGTAATGCGGGATAATATGATGCAAGACCTGCACCGCCGATACCCCGAGTACGCATGGGATACAAACAAGGGGTACGGCACTGCGGCACATATTGAAGCAATTCGCCGGCACGGGCTTACCCCGGCGCATCGAAGGAGTTTTTGCAAATCGCATGAAACCAACAGATTATAAATTCGTCGGAGTTCGCCGATTTTATCAATTGCAACCGGGCGATATTTTTCGCGCGGTAATTCATAACATTCGCCCCGGCGAGGTTGTTATTCGCCTTGCCGAGGGCGAACTTTACGTTGCGCGGTCGTTGGTGTTGCCGCCCGGGCATATCGGCGACGAATGCCTGTTTTGCGTGAAAGAAAACGACTTCAAGGGGCGAATTGTGCTTGAAGTCGTAAAAACCGGAACGAGTTATTCGTTCGATATGAGGGTGTAATGAAAAGAAAAAAAGCCATTGCCGTTCGATACAACCCCGATGAAATCGCGCCGAAAATTTTAGCAAAAGGTGCGGGGCTTATTGCGGAAAAAATTCTGGAGAACGCACAAAATTCCGAAGTTTCGGTGCTTAAAGACGCCGCGCTTGCAGATGATTTAACGCGCCTCGACCTCGGCGAACACATTCCGCCCGAGCTTTACGAGGCCGTGGCGCAAATTTTAATTTTCATAAGCGACTTGGACGGGAAGGAGTTGACAAAACAAAAAACTCGACATACAATCGAAAAATGACGCGCATGTCACCGACACTTGCGTCAGTACATACAATACGCAATTCTTCCGGAGGCGATTAAAATTTCGCGAATCCATAACGAAAAACAGCGTAAGTCCAAAACGAAAAAAATTATTGAATCGGCGCGACGAGTTTTTTGTCAAAAAGGCTTCGTTGCCGTAACGATGCAGGATATCATCGACGAATGCGGCATAAGTCGCGGCGGAATTTATTTATATTTTGCGTCGGTTGACGAAATTTTTCTTGAAGTAATGAAGCAGCGCAATAAAGAGTCCGCGCGCGCCGGCGGTTCTTTCGAAGAAATTTTGGCAGACTTTTTTGCAAAGCAAAAGCAGCGGCTTCTGAATTTCGAAAACAGCCTTTTTCGCGCATATTGCGAATATATTTTTTCTAAGCCGAAGGCGGCAGTTAAAGCGTTTCGCGATACGCAACTCGAACATTTGCGCAGAAATGTCATCGCGATTTTGGGCGACCCCGCCGACGAAAATGCTCGCCGCATCGCCGACCATTTTATCGTAACAATCGACGGACTCAGCGTTCTTGCGCTCGCGGAGGCTCTCAGCGAAGACGTAATCGACGCGCAATTTGCAATTTTAAACGACATGGCAGAAAGGACGAGGTTTCATGCAAAATAATTTTTCAAAGTTGCAATGCATCACATTAACGGGGTTGTTCGGCGCAATTATTTTTTTGCTTACATTTACGCCGCTCGGTTTTCCGCAAATTCCTCTAATCGGCTCGGCAACAATCATTCACATTCCGGTTATCATCGGCGCGATTTTAATGGGGCCGAAATACGGTGCGATTTTAGGCTTTATGTTCGGGCTTTCGAGTTTTATTTTCGCGAGTACACTTTCGATGGCGTTGAACGCATTTGCTTTTACGCCGCTTCGACCTGTTCCGGGTACGGACAGCGGAAGCCCGTGGTCGCTTTTGGTTGCGTTTGTACCGCGAATTTTGGTCGGTGTTGTTGTGCCGCTTGCATTTTACGGCATGAAAAAAATTAAAGTTCCCGACGTCTTAAATATGGCGATTTCCGCCGTAATCGGCTCGGCAACAAATACGCTTTTGGTTCTTCACATGCTGTACTTCATGTTCAGAGAACCGTGGGGATATGCACGTGCTGTTGCCGGCGTTGAATTGCCGCAAATCACATATGCGTTTGTCGCGGGAATAATAACCGGTTTCGGCATTCCCGAGGCAATTGCTGCGGCCGTCATTGTTCCGGCCGTCGGAGTGCCGCTGCTGATGCTTTCGAAACGGCTTTCCAAAGGAACAAATGATTCCGGCACCGAGAGGAACGCCTGATGGTACTCGGAATTGACATCGGAGGCTCGACAACAAAAATCGTCGGCTTCCGGCACGGCGAATGCGTCGGAATGCTTCAAGTTGAAGCGGGCGACCAAATCACGTCGGCGTTCGGTGCCTTTGGAAAATTTTCGGCAGAATACGGCTTACGCATGGGCGATGTCGAAAAAATTATGATAACCGGAGTCGGCGCACCGTTTTTGGAAAAAGGTATGTACGATATCCCCACAACCCGCGTAAGCGAATTTATTGCAATCGGGCGCGGCGGATTAAAATTAGCCGCCCTCCCCCGCGCACTGATTATAAGCGTTGGCACGGGAACAGCCCTTGTTCGGGCGGCGGACGGCGAAATAACTCATCTCGGCGGAAGCGGCGTGGGCGGCGGAATGCTTTTAAATCTTGCGGAACGGTTCGCGGGTGTGCATTCTTTCGCGGGCATAACGGAAATTGCCAAAGACGGCGACTTGGGCGCGATTGACCTGCAACTTTCGCACATCTCGCGCGAAAAAATCGGAAATCTCCCGCCCGACATTACTGTTTCAAACTTCGGCAATCTGCGCGACAACGCCAAACCCGCCGATTTCGTACTCGGGTTCATCAACATGATTTTCGAAAGCGTCGGAATGATGGCCGTTTTCGCAACGCTTAACACCGACATCAAAGACATCGTTTTAATCGGCGCGTTGTCCGCTACGGAACACGCTCCGACCGTTTTTGCAAATTTGCAAAAAATGCATCCCGTCCGCTTTCACATCCCCAAAAACGCGATTTTCGCGACAGCGGTCGGCGCGGCATTGTCTGTATGAATTTTCAAGGCCTCGGGGACTTCGTCCCCGAACCCCTACCCGCTTTTTAAAAAAAGCGGGGCAAAAACTTTAATTAAAAAACGCGCATCCGCGCGTTTTTATGTTAAAGTTTGAGAGTGTTGAAAAATAAGCTGTGCCTGCATCGCAGGAAAATGACGGCAAAGGCGGGCGTCCTTTGCCCGCACCCTTCAGGTCATTTTCCGAGATGAGGCATATGCGAAAGCGTAATTTTTCAACACTCTCAGTTTTGATGAAACTAAAGTTTCCCGGGGCGGAGTCCCACGAATTTAAAGGAGGATATTATGGTTAAAATTGCAATCGTCGGGTGCGGAAATATTTCCGGAGCCCACATCGGAAGTTATTTGAAATTTGCCGACAGGTGCAAAATTGTCGCGCTTGTTGACATTTTTCCGGAAAAAGCCGAGGCATCGAAGGAAAAATTCAAGCTGAACGACGCGAAGGTTTTTGCGTCACACGAAGAAATGCTTGCGTCGGGCGTTGAAATCGACTTGGTTTCGAACTGCACGCCGCCGTATGTTCATGCTGAAATTTCAATCAATTGCATGAACGCGGGGCTGAACATGCTTGTTGAAAAGCCCATGGCGACGTGCTTGGCGGAATGCGACGCGATGCTTGAAGCCGAGCGGAAAAACGGCGTAATTTTATCTTGCGGGGCGCAAAATCGGTTCTTGAGCATGATTACCAAGCTGAAGCAACTTGCCGACAGCGGAGTTGCGGGCGCGGTTCGATGCGCTCATGTTGACTCGCTGTGGTGGCGCGGGCATTGCTACTACGATTTGTGGTGGCGCGGAACGTGGGAAAAAGAAGGCGGCGGCCCGACCCTTAATCACGCCGTGCATCAAATCGACATGATTAACTGGATTCAAGGTGAGTTGCCCGCCGAAGTTACCGCCGTGCTTTCCAATGTAATGCACGATAATTCCGAGTGCGAGGATTTGTCTTTTGCGATTTTGAAATACAAAAGCGGTGCGCTCGCAAATGTAACAAGCTCTGTTGTTCATCACGGCGGTACGCAAAGCATTGTTTTGCAATGCGAGAACGCAAAAATTGCCGCACCTTTTTCGGTTGCGGCAGAGAAGTCCAAGCCGAACGGTTTCGGCGAATCGAATCCCGAACTGGAACGCGAAATCACCGATAAGTACAACTCATTCGCGTCCCGCGAATACGAGGGCTTCGACGGCGAAATCGACGACGTTTTACGTGCCGTAGAAACAAAATCGCGCCCGCTCATCACCGGGGAAGACGGCAGAAAAACCGTCGAGCTGATTACCGCGATTTACAAATCCGGTTGCCTTAAACAAACCGTATCGCTTCCCCTCGATAAGAGCGACGAGTTCTACACTTTTGACGGCATTTTGAAAAACGCCGTTCGCTTTAACAAAAAAACAAAATCCGCAGAGGCATTGGGCGACAACGAAATAACTTTGGGGAACTTCTAAATTTTATGTTCGTTCAGAACAACGTCGCGGATTTTTGCGCGATAGACCTCCATTTTTTCAAAAATATTTTCATCGAACGCGCCTAAAATTCGTGCGGCAAGCAAACCCGCGTTTGTCGCACCGGGCGCACCGATTGCCATTGTTGCAACCGGAACGGCCGCCGGCATTTGAACAATTGAAAGCAGCGAGTCGATACCGCTCAGGGCGCGCGATTGCACGGGAACGCCGATTACCGGCAACGACGTGTAAGATGCGGTCATTCCGGGTAAATGCGCCGCGCCGCCCGCACCGGCAATGATTACTTTTATGCCGCGTTCGGCGGCTGTTTTTGCGTACTCCGCCATCAATTCCGGGGTGCGATGAGCGGAAACAACCTGCTTTTCGTACGCAATGCCCATTTCGTCCAAAATTTCACATGCGTGTTTCATTGTTTCCCAGTCCGATTTGCTGCCCATAATTACGCCAACCATTTTTGTACCTCCGATTTTTTATAAAGTTCGTCAAACCATTCGCCGGCAAGAGGAATTTTTCTCCGTATGTCATCAAGCGAGGAAATTTGCGCGAAAAATTCAAGCCGCTTTACATCCGGAATATGATGCGAAATTTTCACCAAATAATAATGCGCGTGGGCGGGCGTGTGAATAAGGCGCAATAAATCCGTGAGCGGTTCGAAAACATAGCGAAAATAATACGCATGTGCTTCGAGATACATCCCGCGCCTCACATATTTTTCTGCACGAACATGTTGCGCTCGGCGATAAACCGCTTCTTCGAGGCGCGCTTTGTTTTCCGCCAAAAATTTTTCGGCATCCGGCGGCGGCGAAAGCCGAATCACACCGCTTTTGTCAAAGAGTATTTTTACCGCCTCAACAGGGTCATTTTCGTAAAACTCGTACTCGTCGGAAGGGCGGCTGTGAAGCTGCAAACAGAAGTCAATTAAAAGGTACTCACTCGTTCCGGCAAGATGATATACGCGCTGACGAATTTTCGGATGTCCGTGCCGCATAATATATTTGTACTCAATTTCGCCAAGCTCGCCGAGCGCGTTTTCGACGGCTTCCAATGCTTGCTCTTCGTACGCGTCATCGACATCCGCCCAAAAATCTATATCGCTGTATTCGTCCGCTGTGTCTGTTGCGTCTGCGCCTTCAAGCCACAATGCATGAACAAAGTTGAGCGGCGCAAGCGCGTCGGTCAATTTTTTTATAATTTCAGCTTTCATTTTTACACCTCCGAACCGATTATACACGACAAGAAGGAAAACATCATGCCTTTAATTCTCCCCTCCCCCGGCGCGTTTGAGTATGAAGAAAAACGCTCGCGCTTTATTGCATACTGTGCGCCGGTTTCCGACGAAAATTCGGCGCGGCGCGTTATTGCCGAAATTCGCGCGTTGCATCCCAAGGCGAATCATAATGTTTTCGCCTACAGCGTCGGAACAATCACTCGCGCAAACGACGACGGCGAACCGCACGGCACAGCCGGAATGCCCGTGTTAAACGTGTTCACAAAGGCGGGGGTGACGGATTTTGTTTGCGTTGTAACGCGATATTTCGGCGGAACGCTGCTCGGAGCGGGCGGGCTTGTTCGCGCATACACGCGCGCCGCAAAAGGCGCGATGGACGCCGCCGAACCTGCGGAACTTATCCTTCATAAAAATTTTCGCGTAACCTGCTCCTACTCAAATTTCGACAAAATAAAATATCATTTCGAAAAACTCGGCATCGAAATAACAAACATATCTTACACCGACATTTGTACAATTTCCGTCAGCGTAAAGGAATCTCTCGTTTCAAAATTTTTGCAGGTCGAAGGTATGTCAATTCTTGATTCCGACAAAAAATCGCGCTGATGCGCGATTTTAATTAAAGTTTTGGTCAAACTTTTTCAAAAGTTTGTGGGGTGTGGGGTGAAACCCCACGGTTTTTAATGAAAATTGATTTCCGCGTTCAAGCCGGTTTATAATTAGAAAAACTTGACTAAGGAGGCGCGAATGCAAACAATTGCAATTTTAGACGATAAAAATTATGAACCGCATTGGAAAATTGAAAAACGGCCGTCCGTTAAGGCAATAATCTTTAAGGACGGCAAACTTGCAATGATTAAAAGCGAAAAATTCGGCGATTATTCGTTTCCGGGCGGCGGTATCGACGCGGGCGAAACGCACCTTGAAGCTCTCGTGCGCGAAGTGCTTGAGGAAACAGGACTGCATGTTCTGCCGGAAAGTGTGCGCGAATTCGGCGTCGCGATTTCTCGTCGTGCGGGGATTTCCGGTCAAAATTATATCTTTGAGCAGGAAATTTTCTACTATACATGCGATGTTGACCCGGATAAAATTTCGCCGGTCGCGCTCGAAGACTACGAAATCGAATTTGAATACAAGCTCATCTGTACAACTTTCGATGAGGCGATTTGCGCAAACGAAAAGGTCTTAACTCTGCCGGAAATTCCGTGGGTTAAACGGGAAAATTTCGTTTTGCATAAACTTAAAAGTTTGCACGAAGCCCCTGCGGTGCTGATTTCCGCCGAAAAAATCGCCGCTCGCGTTCAAGAACTTGCAGCGGAAATTTCGTGCGATTACGCCGGAAAAAAAATTACGCTTATCGGTACGCTTAAAGGCGCGGTGATTTTTTTCGCCGACCTTGCGCGGTCAATTGACGTGCCTCTTGAAATGGAATTTATAAAAGTTTCAAGCTATGGCAAAAGCTCGGAATCGTCGGGAGAAGTGCGTCTTGAAAGCCCCGAAAAATTAAATATTGAGGGTCGCGATATAATTTTAGTTGAGGATATTGTTGATATGGGATATACTGCACGTTGGTTGCGGGAATTTTTAGAATCGCAAAACCCGGCATCGCTCGCGCTTTGTACTCTTTTGGACAAACCCGACCGCCGCAAAGTTCCCGTAAAAGTCGAATACACGGGCTTTTCAATCCCCGACCTGTTTGTTGTCGGTTACGGGCTTGATTACGCCCAAAAGTATCGAAATCTCCCCTACATTGGCAAAGTTGAGGTGACGTAAGTGCAAAATTCCAATACCGGAAGCTACACGTTGTTACTTTTGATTTTTATGATAATCTTCACTGTTTTCGCATTCAGTCGGTTGTTTGGTCCGGCAGAACAGCCTCCGCCGTATTCTTACGCGGATTTGATGCGCGATTTGGAATCCGGGCGCATTACCGGCGTTGTCATTACGCCCAGCCACGACATTACAAACGTTGGTATCGCAAGCATCACGCTTTACGGCGGGCTTTCGCGCGAGGTTCAAATCCCCGATATTACGGGCTTCATGGAACATATTCATGCGCACTTGGGGTCATACGAAGTAACTCTCGAGGTTGACGCGGGTTCGCCGCCGCGCCCGAGTTGGATTTGGTCAATGCTGCCGTTTTTGCTGATTGCCGGCCTGTTTATCGTGGTGATTGTAATTATGATGAGCCAAGCCAACGGCGGCGGACGCGGTGCGATGAACTTTGGCAAATCCCGCGCGAAAGTCACACTGCAAGACACGCGAAAAGTTACGTTCAAGCAAGTCGCGGGGCTTGACGAGGAAAAAGAAGAGCTTTCGGAAATCGTTGACTTTTTAAAAACACCGCAAAAATATCAAGACCTCGGCGCGAGGATTCCGCGCGGAGTATTGCTTGTCGGTCCTCCGGGTACAGGTAAGACGTATCTTGCGCGGGCGGTTGCGGGCGAAGCAAATGTTCCGTTTTACAGTATTTCCGGCTCGGATTTCGTAGAAATGTTTGTTGGCGTCGGAGCAAGCCGCGTTCGCGATTTATTTGAACAGGCGAAACGCAACCCGGCAAGCATTGTGATTATCGACGAAATCGACGCAGTCGGGCGCAGACGCGGAGCGGGGCTCGGCGGCGGTCACGACGAACGCGAACAAACGCTGAATCAGCTTTTAGTAGAAATGGACGGTTTCGGCATAAACGAGGGCGTAATTGTTCTTGCTGCAACAAACCGCCCCGATATTCTCGACCCTGCGTTGTTACGCCCGGGGCGTTTCGACCGAAAAATCACCGTAAATCCGCCGGATGTGGCCGGACGCGAAGCCGTTCTTGCTGTACATGCGGAGGGCAAATTGATTGCGCCGGACGTTTCGTTGAAAACAATCGCGCAAACAACAATCGGCTTCACGCCCGCCGACCTCGAAAACCTCTTAAACGAGGGCGCGTTAATTGCCGCGCGCGCAAACAAACCCATGGTTGACATGGAATCGATAAGACGCTCATTTATAAAGGTAGCGATGGGAACGGAAAAAAAATCTCGTGTGCGCACGGAGAAAGAGCGTCGTCTTGTAGCGTATCACGAGGCAGGTCATGCGATTTGTTTTGAAATTCTGCCCGACATCGACCCCACATACGTCGTTTCGATTATTCCGACGGGGCGTGCCGGCGGTTATGTAATGCCTTTGCCCGGCGAAGAGCGCGAAAGTTGGAGCAAAAACTTCATGGAGCAGCGCATAATCAGCGGGCTTGGCGGTCGTGCAGCCGAGGCGTTAATTTTGAAAGATTTAACCTCGGGCGCGTCGGCGGACATCAAGCAGGTTACCGCAATCGCCCGCGATATGGTGATAAAATACGGAATGAGCGAAACATTGGGGCCGATTCATTTCGGCAACGACAACGACGAAGTTTTTCTCGGTCGCGATTACGGGCATACTCGCAGTTACGGCGACCAAGTTGCCGACCAAATTGACCTCGAAATCAAGCGAATTGTGGAAGATGCATACAACAAGGCACTGAATATCATTGAAACCCATGTTGATATTTTGCATAATTTAGCAGAAATGTTGCTCCAAAAAGAGCGCGTTTCCGGAGAAGAAGTCCGTGCGATGTTCCCCTACGGCACTCTTCCTGCAAAAATCAGCAACAAGGGATTGCTTGATGCATGACAACAATTTATTTCATCCGCCACGCCGAGCCTGATTTCAACATACATGACGACTTTTCGCGTCCGCTGACGGAAAAGGGGCAGACCAACTGCGCCTTAGTCACAAAATTTTTGCGTGACAAGAACATCGACGCAGTTTTGTCGAGTCCGTATCTGCGGGCGCGAGATACCGTCGCGCCCTTTGCGGAAAGCACAGGGCTTGAAATCCGCACAATTGGCGATTTTCGTGAGAGAAAAGTTGACGATGAATGGATTTTGTCGTTTGAAGATTTCACGAAAAAGCAATGGGCGGATTTTACATATAAATTGCCGAACGGCGAATCATTAGAGGAAGTGCGGGTGCGAAACATTTCTGCACTTGAAGGTGTTTTGCGCGAATTTTCAGGCAAAACTCTTGCAATCGGCACACACGGCACGGCATTGTCGGTGATTGCGCATCATTATGACAACACATACGGCTATGAGGGATTTGCCGAAATGAAGCGGATTTTTTCATGGGTTTTGAAAATGGAGTTTAGCGGAAACGGCGATTTCGTCGGAATGAAAAAAATCGACTTGTTCCGCGCCGACCGATAAAACTTAATTTACGCAAAAAAAACGACCATCGCCGGGTGGTCTTTTTTTTGCACAAATTTCCGGAGCAGTCTTTTCTATCGGTACGGAAAAACTGTCCATAGCTATAGTGAACCAAATCAGGAAGCGTCCCGTCGGCTACGCATTGTCGCGAACGCACTTGAGAAGCCCGCTCAGGCTTCGTCGGAAAACGCGCAGAAGCCCGCGTTTTCCGCCTCGCCTTCTCGGTTCTCAACGGCGTTCGCTGTCGTAAACGGTTCGCTCATTGTCGTTTTCGGGAAAAACACCCGAAAACAACCGGTCGCTCACCACAATGCACTTAACGCCGACGGGACGCAAATCAAGTTGATTCACTATATTTGCACTTTGGAATTTGCTATGCAGCAATTTGGCTTTGCACAAAAAAATCCTTTCATTTTATTTACATCCATACCGCAAAATGTTATAGTTGTTCCGCCCAAAAACGGCTTGAAGCCGCCGATTTTTCGGAGTATTTTGGGACAAGTTTTTTAAAGAATGGAGCAATAAACTATGAGAATTTACAATTTTTCCGCAGGACCTGCTGTTTTGCCGCTGCCGGTGCTTGAAAAAGCCGCCGCCGAGCTTGTCGAATACGGCGACGCCGGCATGAGCGTGGCCGAAATGAGCCACCGCTCGAAAGCCTACGATGACATCCACACAGCCGCTGTTGAGCTGTTGCGCGAATTGATGAACGTCCCTTCAAACTATAAAATTCTTTTCCTTCAGGGCGGCGCGAGTATGCAATTCGCTCAAATTCCCATGAATTTGAAAAAGAACGGCAAGGCAGATTTCGTAATAACGGGCGAATGGTCGAACCGCGCGTACAAAGAAGCATCCGGCATTCTTGATGCCCGTATCGCCGCGTCTTCCGAAGACATAAAATTCGCCCGCATCCCCGAAATCAAAGATATTTCCCCGGACGCCGACTACTTACACATTTGCACAAACAACACAATCACCGGCACACGTTTTACCGAAATCCCCGACACGGGCAAAATCCCCCTTGTTGCGGATATGTCCAGCGGCATTTTGTCGGAGGTCTTCGACGTATCAAAATTCGGCTTAATTTACGCGGGAACGCAAAAAAACATCGGGCCGGCCGGAATGGCGGTTGTAATAATTCGCGAGGATTTAATCAACAACGACAACAAATTGCCGGTTTTCCTTCAATACAAATCCCACGCCGACGCAAACTCCCTTTACAACACCCCGCCCACGTACACAATTTACATGGTAAAACTCTGCCTCGAATGGCTGAAATCTCAAGGCGGCGTACCCGGCATTCAAAAAATTAACGAAGCCAAAGCAAAAATTTTATACGATTATCTCGACTCTTCCGCGCTTTTCCGCGGCATTGCCGACAAAGCCCACCGCTCCTTAATGAACGTACCCTTCACAACAGGCGACGACGAAAAAGACAAGCAATTCGTAAAAGAAGCCTCTGCCGCAGGTTTCGCCAATCTCGGCGGACATCGCCTTGTCGGCGGGCTTCGCGCAAGCATTTACAATGCAATGCCCACCGAAGGCGTACAGGCTCTTGTTGACTTTATGAAAAAATTTGAAAGCAGGTAAGCAGACCGAGGGGGAAAACTTTTTTTACAAAAAAGTTTTCCCCCTCACCCCCTTTCAAAAAATTTAACAAAAAACCGCGCAAGGCGCGGTTTTTGTGATAAAGTTTTGATGAAACTTTTTCAAAAGTTTCCGGGTTTGGGCGGAGTCCAAGGTTTTAAATTTAATAAAAGAGAGGAAACTACACATGTTTAAAATTTTGACACGTAACAAAATTGCGGACTGCGGGCTGAATGAATTGCCGGCGGATAAATTTGCAATATCTGACAGCGAGGCAAGCCCGGACGGAATAATTTTGCGCAGCTATGTTCTGCCGGAAGAAGAGCTTACACCCGGACTTAAAGCAATCGGGCGCGCCGGTGCCGGCACGAATAATATCCCCGTTGACTCGTGCGCCGAAAAAGGCATCGTTGTGTTTAACACGCCCGGCGCAAACGCCAACGGCGTAAAAGAAATCGTGATTGCGGGGTTGCTTTTGGCATCGCGCGACATCGTCGGCGGAATAAATTGGGTGCAAGGTCTGGCGGGAGAAAGCGGCGTTGCAAAAACCGTTGAGAAAGGTAAAGCGGAGTTTGTCGGACCGGAAATTTCGGGCAAAACGCTCGGCGTTATCGGACTCGGCGCAATCGGCGTGCTTGTAGCAAATGCATGTCGCGCACTCGGCATGAGCGTCATCGGCTACGACCCGTACATCTCCGTTGATGCGGCATGGGGGCTTTCGCGCGGCGTAAAAAAAGCACCCGACCTTGATTCGCTTTTGGCGGAAAGTGACTATATTTCACTGCACGTGCCGGTAAATAAGGACACGAAAGGCATGTTCAACAAAGAAATGTTTGCGAAATGCAAAAAAGGCATTCGCATCGTGAACTCCGCGCGCGCCGAACTTGTTGACGACGACGCGATTCTCGCCGCGATTGATGACGGCACGGTTTTCTGCTATGTAACCGACTTCCCCAACGAAAAAATGCTCGGAAACAAGCGCGTCGTGCCGATTCCGCATCTCGGCGCATCAACGCCGGAATCCGAAGACAACTGCGCAACAATGGCGTCGGCGCAGGTTCGCGAGTATTTGCTTCACGGCAATATAAAAAATTCCGTAAATTTTGCAAATTGCGAACTGCCCTACGTCGGAAAAAAACGCATTTGCATTATTCATCGCAATTTGCCCAATGTCATCAGCCCCGTCACGACGATGCTTGCCGACCGTTCGAGCAATATCGATAACTTGCTGATGAAAAGTAAAGGCGATTTTTCATACGCGCTTTTGGACGTAGACTGCCTCGACTTGGGCAATATCGGCGACGAAATCGCGAAACTTCCTAATATAATAAGCGTAAGGGTGATATAGCATGGCAATTGTGCGACCTTTCAAAGCAGTGCGGCCGAAGCGTGAGCTTGCTTCGGCTGTTGCCGCGCTCCCATATGACGTAATGAATACGGAAGAAGCCCGTCAGATGGCGACGGGCAATCCGTATTCTTTTTTGCGTGTGGACAAAGCGGAAATCGACCTTCCCCTCGAAACCGACCAATACGACCCGGCAGTTTACGCTCGCGCGAAAGAAAATTTGCAAAATTTAATGCGCGACGCGATGCAGCAAGACGAGCAGCCGAATTTTTATATTTATCGCTTAACCGGCTACGGGCAGTGTCAAACGGGGCTTGCGGCATGTGTGAGTGCCGACGAATACGAGCGCGGTTTAATCAAACGCCACGAATTTACCCGCCCCGACAAGGAACAAGACCGCGTAAATCATGTTGAAGCAACCGAGGCTCATACCGGTCCGATTTTTTTGGCGTATCGCGATGAAGTTCAGGGAGGCGCGGATACCCCGAAAAAACTCATGGCGGAATTGGTAAAGTCTCCGCCGGAATACGACTTCACCGCAGAAGACGGCGTTCGGCATGAATTATGGGTCGTGGACGACGCGGCGGCACAAAACACGCTTGTCACGATGTTTGCAAATGTTCCCGCGCTGTATATCGCCGACGGGCATCACAGAAACGCCACAGCAGCCATCGTTGCAAAAAAACGCGGCGGCAACCCCGACGCCGAGCATAATTTTTATCTTGCGGTAATTTTTCCGCACGACGAGCTTGCAATTTTGGATTACAACCGCGTTGTGAAGGATTTGAACGGCAATTCGCCGGATGAATTTTTGCAAAAACTTTCCGACGAATGGATTTTGGAAAAAAGCGACCGCCCGGTTAAACCCTCGCGCAAATTTGAAGTCGGTATGTATATGAAGGGGCAGTGGTTTCGCTTGGCGAAAAAAAATCCGCCGAACACCGCCGACCCCATCGAAAATCTCGACTGCTCTGTTTTGCAAAATGCGTTGCTCGCGCCGATTCTCGGAATCGGCGACCCCCGCACCGACAAACGCATCGACTTCGTCGGCGGAATACGCGGACTCGAAGGGCTTGAAGCCCGCGTAAACAGCGGCGAAATGGCGGTCGCTTTCGCGCTGTTTCCCACATCAATGGACGAGCTTATGTCTGTTGCTGACGCAAATCAAATCATGCCCCCGAAATCTACGTGGTTTGAGCCTAAACTGCGAAGCGGGCTTTTGGTGCATTTGTTTTAAATGCGAAAGCCGAAAAAAAATCCCAACGGCGCGGGAAGCATTCGCCAACGAAGCGACGGCACTTGGGAAGCTCGATATACGCAGGAAATTCACGCGGGAACAGGCAAGCAAATTCGCAAGTCGGTGTACGGAAAAACGCAACAGGAAGTTCGTCAAAAGTTGGCGCAAATCACGGTCGAACTGGACAGCGGCACATTTATTGAGCCGTCACGCCTGACCGTCGGCGAATGGTTGGACATGTGGCTTGCGGATTATGTGAAAATTTCCGTCAAATTAACGACCTATCAGACATACGAAAGAAAATGCCGCGGCAACATCAAGCCACATTTGGCTGCGGTTAAATTGTCGGCACTTACCGCGCCGGCGATTCAAAAAATGATTAACCGGCTGAACGAAGACCTCTCGCCGAAATCGGTAAAATGCATACACGGAATCCTCCACAAGGCGTTGCAACAAGCCGTTTCGTTGGGATACATTCGCGCAAATCCCGCCGACGCCTGCAAATTGCCGAAACTCGTAAAAAAAGAAATCACGCCTCTCGACAAGGAGGAAATTTCAGCGTTCATTGATGCTGTTCGCGGGCATGAATTTGAAACGCTGTACTTGGTGACGCTGTTTACCGGGGTACGCCAGTCGGAGGCAATCGGATTGCGGTGGCGATGCGTTGATTTCGAAACCGGCAGGATTTTAATTAACGGGCAGCTTCTTCGCGACTACGCCGCAGGCGGTTATTATTTTGACGAATCCACAAAAAACAACAAGTCGCGGCACATTGCTCCCGCAAAATTTGTTATGGCGGCGTTGAAAAAACACAAAGTCGAGCAAATGAAGGCGCGGATGCTTGCGGGTTCGGCGTGGATTGAAAGCGATTACGTTTTTACAAATGAGTCGGGCGAACATTTGAAACACGTCACTGTTTACAAGGGGTACAAGCGAATTGTTTCCGAACTCGGAATACCGACGGCGCGTTATCACGACTTGCGTCACAGCTATGCCGTTGCTGCAATCCGCGCCGGCGACGACGTGAAAACGGTTCAAGAAAACTTGGGGCATCACACGGCGGCGTTCACTCTCGACCAATACGGACACGTTACCGAAAACATGAAGCGGGAATCCGCCGACAGAATGGATATGTATATAGCGAACGCGCTCGCCCCGTAAAGCATGTCCGCACCGTAGGGGTAACGATAGGGGTAAAGAGCCGGCTGTGCCAACAAAAAAACCCCTCGAAAGCATCTGCTTTCGAGGGGTTTTTCATTTCGGAGACGAGGAGATTTGAACTCCTGCGCCGCTATTAACGGCCTACACACTTTCCAGGCGTGCCTCTTAAACCACTTGAGTACGTCTCCGCGACGAGAGAAATTTTATCGCATTTTCAGGTTATGCGCAAGTAGTAATTTTTTATGGGAGTGTCGCCATGCGCACTTAAAAGAAATCAACAAGCCCAAAAGGCATGGAGCCGCGTTTTCTTGTTTGATTGAAATGGTGTTTGGCTTCACCGAAACGGTTGTAAGCGTCAATGAA